>NZ_AEJC01000182.1 GCF_000317595.1 Streptomyces ipomoeae 91-03
GTCCCCACCCGTCGCCGGAGCCCACGGAAAGTCGACCGCCACCCGAGAGTTCCATCGGATACGAAACCGTTATCCGCCACCGGTCCCGCAAGGGCGGGGCCCCGTACGGGACGAATCCTCCGTGACTCACGTTTCACCTGTCTGTAACGCGACACGCGCGTTCGTCACATCGGGGAAACATTCCCAATCTCCTGGTGAAACGGTGCTACGTCAGTCTCCTCAGCACAGTCGGCCCTCCCCGATAGCTCCCAAGCTTCAGCATCCGCACGGGCCGTTCCGACCACGAGGAGATACCGGCATTGAACGGCACAGATACCGGATTCGTTTTGATCAGTGCGGCGCTCGTCATGGTGATGACGCCGGGCCTCGCGCTCTTCTACGGCGGCATGGTCCGGGCCAAGAGCGTGCTGAACATGCTGATGATGTCCTTCATCTCGCTGGGCATCGTCAGCATCCTGTGGGTGTTGTACGGATACTCGCTCGCCTTCAGCGGTGATACCGGCCACTTCATCGGCAACCTGGACGCGATCGGCCTCAAGGGCATCGACATCGCGAGCACGGTCGACAGCTTCGTCGTCGGCGCGAACGACAAGCCGCACCAGATCGCCGCGTTCGCGTTCATCCTCTTCCAGATGATGTTCGCGGTCATCACCCCGGCCCTGATGAGTGGCGCGCTTGCCGACCGCGTCAAGTTCAGCGCCTGGATGATTTTCGTCGCCCTCTGGGTCACCATCGCGTACTTCCCGGTCGCCCACTGGGTCTGGGCCCCCGGCGGCTGGCTCTTCGACATGGGCGTCATCGACTTCGCCGGTGGTACCGCCGTTCACATCAACGCCGGTATCGGCGCGCTCGCCGCGGTCCTCGTCGTGGGCAAGCGGGTCGGCTTCAAGAAGGACCCGATGCGGCCACACAGCCTGCCGCTGGTCATGATCGGCACCGCCCTGCTGTGGTTCGGCTGGTTCGGCTTCAACGCCGGCTCCGAGCTGGGTGTCGATGGCACCACCGCCCGTATGGCCATCAACACCCAGATCGCCACCGCCGCCGCCATCATCGGCTGGCTGATCTACGAGCGCATCCGTCACGGCGCGTTCACCACCCTCGGTGCCTGCTCCGGCGCCGTCGCCGGTCTCGTCGCCATCACCCCCTCCGGCGGTCACGTCAACGCCTTCGGCGCCATCCTCATCGGCATCGTCGCGGGCGCGGTCTGCTCCTGGGCCGTCAGCCTCAAGTACAAGCTCGGCTACGACGACTCCCTCGACGTTGTCGGCGTCCACCTGGTCGGTGGTGTCATCGGCACCCTGATGGTCGGCTTCCTCGCCGTCGACGGCAAGGGCAGCCTCAGCCAGTTCGGCAAGCAGGCCACCGGTGCCTTCTCGGTCATGGCCTACACCTTTGTCGTCACCTGGATCATCGCCTTCCTCATCCAGAAGACGATCGGCTTCCGCGCCTCCGAGGAGGACGAGGTCGCCGGTGTCGACCAGGCCCTGCACGCCGAGACGGCGTACGACTTCAGCCAGGCCGCCGGTTCCCACATGTCGTCCGCCACCGTCAGCAGCGTCGCTGCTCCCGCCAGCAAGAAGGTCGAGGCATGAAGCTGATCACCGCCGTCGTCAAGCCGCACCGGCTCGACGAGATCAAGGAAGCACTGCAGGCGTTCGGCGTGCACGGCCTTACGGTCACCGAGGCCAGTGGGTACGGTCGGCAGCGTGGGCACACCGAGGTGTACCGCGGCGCCGAGTACACCGTGGACCTGGTCCCCAAGATCCGTATCGAGGTCCTGGCCGAGGACGACGACGCCGAACAGCTGATCGACGTCATCGTCAAGGCCGCCCGCACCGGCAAGATCGGTGACGGCAAGGTCTGGTCCATCCCGGTCGAGACGGCCGTACGGGTCCGGACCGGCGAGCGCGGCCCCGACGCGCTCTGACCGAAGAGAAGAACAGGAGTCACTGGGTGACGAGTACGGACGCACGTACGAAAGCAGAGGACTCGGGACCCAGCGGCTATGCG
>NZ_AEJC01000183.1 GCF_000317595.1 Streptomyces ipomoeae 91-03
CGCCAGTTCTCCAGTCCCTTCGGCCAACTCTCGTCGTCCTGGAGGACCTGAAGCGCCTCGCGGTAGCCGAGGACCAGCCAGGCGGGTACGCCCAGCAGGTCCACCGGGGCGACCGCGCCGTGCCGTTGCCGCAGCCGCTCGTACACCAGCGAGGGGCGCATCTCGTAGTCCCGGGTGAGCAATGGTTCCGGATTCAACGCCTCCAACCGTGCGTCGTCCGAGTTCACGAACCCGCTCTTGCCCAACCGGGATTCCACTGCCATGCCGCGCCCCTCCGACACTCCCCGTACCGACACCCCTTCGGTCGGTAGCCGGAAACGGTGGGACCCTACCCCAGTCACCCCTGTGGGTGAATTGGCGGGTGTCACTAGCTAGTGATGAAGTTGTGTTCGTCGCCCGGCCCGCTCCGGCCGTGAGCCGGAGCGGGCGATCGGTTGCCCTGGAACGGGGTCAGCGCAGCCGGTAGGCGCGGATCACCGTGTACTCGGCGGTGTTGCCGTCGGCTCCGGCCAGCTTCGCCCGGAGGGAGGCGAAGCCCTCGCCGCGCGGATTGCGCAGTTCGGCCCGCCAGCGGGCGGGGTCGCCGGTGCGGCGTACGTCCACGGCGGTCCAGGTGGCGCCGTCGTCGTACGACACCTCGACGCTCAGGTCGCGGACCGCCGACTCGGGTGCGCCGGGTTGCCGTTGCAGGACGACGGGCAGGACCATCCGGTGCCCGGCCCGCGCGGAGTTGTCCAGCCGCAGTTCGGGGGTGAACCGGATCGCCGTCACGGGGAGGGACGTCCAGGCGTCGTCACTCGTGCGTCCCGATCGGAAGGTCCATGCCGCGCGCACGGAGGTCGAGGTGAGGTATCCCTGGCCGCCCCGGTCCACGGAGGTCTCCAGCCGGTACGAGTCCTCCGCCGCCGGCACCGGTCCCTGCGCGTCGTAGAACGGGTACGGCACATCGGCGAGGAGCTTGCCGTCGCGCCAGAGCCGGGTCCGGCCGGAGTCGCCGAGGGAGAAGCCGGTGTGGCCGGGGTGCTGGTCGGCGAAGGGTGGGGTGTGGAACATCAGCGTGTCCCCGCGGCGCCGCACACTGGCGAAGATCCGCGACCGCTGGTCGGCGAAGCTCGGGCCGAGCGGACCGTTGCCCCAGCGAATCCCGTCCTTGCCGCCCGGCCTGAGGGCGAGTGGGGCGGCCCACTGCTGGAACTCGCTCTGGCCGCGGGAGTCGAACCGGTTGAAGACCAGCTGCCATCGCACCCCGCGCGCCGAGTAGTGCACGGTGCGTTTGCCGCTCGCCCGGAACCTGATGTTCGGGCCCGCCGCGCTGCCGCCCTCCGGCGGGAACGCGTACGTCCCCAGGGCGCCCGTGGCCACGTCCTCGCGGTCGGTGTGGAAGGTGTGCGTGACCTTGGTCAGGTCGCCGCGTTTCGCCCGCGCGCGGAAGTCGGTGAGGAAGCGTCCGCGCACCACCCAGGCCAGTTCGTAGTCGTACGGGGTGTCGGTGAAGGTGCCGTCCTCGCCGAGCCGTGCCCAGGAGCTGCGCACCACGGAGGTGAGGGTGCCGGCGTCGGCGGGCAGGGTGCCTGTACCGAGATCGGCGGTCTGGAGGCGGGCGAAGGAGCCGGCCGTCGCGATGGACGAGACGCCGGCGCCGGACGGGGCGGTGCGCAGGACGCTGACTCCGGCCAGGGCGCTGGTCGCCCCCTTCCGGGGCGCGGCCACGGTCACGGGTGTGCCCTCGCGGGCGTCGAGCTCGACGGTGTTCGCACCGGTGATCGAGACGAGCGGCTGGACCACCACGGTGTGGTCGTAACTCCCGTCCGGGGCGGCGGTCGCGACGTGGACGTCCAGGTGGTAGCGGCCGGGGCGGACGTCGACCGTCCCGGTGCCCTTGGGCGCGTAGAGGGAGCGGCTCTCGCCGCGGTCGATGTCGAGGAGCGTCACGAAGCTGCCGGTGGCGGGCTCGCCGTCGCGGTCGAGGACCTTGACGGTCAGGGGATGCGATTCGTGTGCCTTGGTGGCGGTGAACACGCTGCGCACCGTGGTGTCGGCGGCTCGGGCGAGGACGGCGCCCGAGAAGAGGCCGGTGTCGCTGTCGACCCGGGTGTCGGAGGTGAGTACGGCCTCCGCCCGGCCGCCGGCGGGGACGGTGAGCCGGGCGGGGCCGACCGTGAACAGTCCGTCGGGGGCCGCTTCGCCGTCCGGTCCGGTGGCGGTCGTGGTGAGATCGAGGGTGATGTCCGACGAGCCGGAGTCGCGGTAGGTCAGGGTCCTGGTGAGCGGCTGGTCGTCGTCGTGCGGCCAGGAGGTGGTGCCCAGTGACAGGCTCGGCGGGTCGACGGTGACGTTCTGGCCGACGGCCCGGCCCACGTCCACGCGGCCCGCGCCCTGGGCGTACGGGCTCAGGGCGGGGTGGGGCTTCGCCGAGCCCATCAGCGCGTCCTTGAGCCGGTCGCCGGTCCAGTCGGGGTGCTGCTGGGCGAGGAGCGCGGCGGCGCCCGCGACGTGCGGGGTGGCCATCGAGGTGCCGGACAGGGAGGCGTACGCCTTGTCGCCGCCCGCGGGTTCGAGGTCGCTGTCCTTGGAGCGGGCGGCCACGATCGCCGCGCCGGGAGCGGTGATGTCCGGCTTGAGCGCCCCGTCGCCGACACGCGGGCCCCGGCTGGAGAAGTCCGTGAGCGCGTCGTCGGCGTCCACCGCTCCGACGGCGAGCGCGGCGTCGGCGCTGGCGGGGCTGCGGACGTCCTGGTCCCGGCCGGTGTTTCCGGCGGCGACCGCGAAGAGGGTGCCGAACTTGGCGCTGAGAGTGTCGACGGCCTCCTCCAGTGGGTCGATGCCCGGGGAGTCGGGGCCGCTCAGGCTCATGTTGACCACCCGGGCGCGTGGCGCCGCCCACTCCATGCCGGCCAGGATCGCCGACTCGTCGCAATCGCGGTCCACGCAGACCTTGTCGACCAGGAGGGAGGCGCCGGGGGCCACTCCGGTGTATCTGCCGCCGGAGGCCGCGCCGTCGCCCGCGACGATCGACGCCACGTGTGTGCCATGGCCGACGAGGTCGGTGGTGTCGGGCGCGGTGGTGAAGTTCTCCTTCTCGGCGATGCGCGCGGCGATGTCCTGGTGGGTCTCGTCGACTCCGGTGTCCAGGACGGCGACCTTGACGCCGGTGCCGGTGTATCCGGCCTCCCATGCGGTGGGGGCGCCGATCTGCGGCACGCTGATGTCGTCGCTCACCTCCAGCTTCGCGTCCAGCCAGATCCGGGACACGTCGGGGGCGAGTCGCCGCTCACCGCTGTCCGGGTCCCGCTCGGTGAGCTGGGACCAGAGCGAGGTGGCGGAGCCACGGGCGGGCCGTACGGCGGCGAGGCGCAGCCCGGGGACGGTACGGGTCACACGGGCACCCGCCTCGCGCACCCCTGCCCGTAATCGCTGCGAACTCCCTTCCTCAGCACGGTACTTGACGATGAGCGGGGCACCGTACGCGGTGTCGTACCCGGCGTCCGCCAGCGCGGTCACGTCGAAGAGACGGCGGTCGAGTGCGCCCGAGGCGACGAGGGTGAGGGCGTCGTCGGGGACGACGTACTGGTGGCCCGAGTCCTCGTAGCGGGTGAAGGCCATGCCGCCGCGGCCCTCGCCGGGCGTGATGGAGGCGTTGTCACCGGCGAGGACGACCTCGTCACCGGTCAACAGGGTGACGGTGCGGGCGGTTTCGGCGGGGTCGGGGACCGAGGCGTCACCGGTTCCGGTCCGCCATGCGGCAGGGGTGGGCGTTGTGGCGGACGGGGCCGCTGCGGACGGGGCCGGTCCCGGCAGCACGCTCAGACCGAGCGTGAGCAGGACGAGGCAACCCGCCGCACGTCTGCTGCGGGGCAAGCGTGTTCCTCCTGGGGGCTGGAACGCGGACCTTGCAAGCTTGTCGTGCACACGCAAAGTACCAACGTTGACCCCCCGGCCACCACAGGGCCTTCACAGCCTCGGGTCGGCCGGACTCAGCACCCGCCGCGCACGGCCTTGACGAACTCCGTGATCAGCGCCGGGTCCTTGACGCCTCGGCTCAGTTCCACACCGCTGGACACGTCGACGCCCCATGGCTGGGTGGCGGCGACGGCGTCCCGCACGTTCTCCGGGGAGAGGCCACCGGCGAGGATCCACCGCTCCCCGGAGCCGGCCAACGGCTTGCTGGACCAGTCCCAGGCGATGCCCGAGCCGGGGACGGGGGCGTCGATCAGAAGCATGTCCTCACCGAACTCCCCGCAGCGCGGCACGGTGTCGCCGAACGCCGCGGCGCGGATCAGCGTCCAGTCGCCCTTCGCCAGGTCGTCGTAGTAGGCACGGTCCTCCGGGCCGTGCAACTGGACGGCCCGGATGCCCGAGTCGGTGGCGAAGGACCGCACGTCCCGCAAGGGCTCGTCGCGGAAGACACCGACCGTCAGCACATGCTCCGGCACCCTGTCGCACAGCCGCGCGGCCGTGTCGGCGTCGATTTGGCGCGGACTGGCCGAGAAGACGAACCCGACGGCATCGGCGCCCGCCTCCACGGCCGTGTCCACGTCCCGCTCGGTCCTCAGACCGCAGATCTTGATGAAAAGGGAGTCATTCGAATTGCTCACCGACACAGACTGCCTCATCGAGGGAACACTTCCGCATGACGGGGGGGCAGGTCGCGTGTCCGCTCGGCCGCCTTCAGCGCCACGCCCCCGACAGACGCCGTGCGACGACGGCGCTGAGCACGCGTACGCCGTGCGTCGAGCCGGGGTCGATACCGGTGAGCTCCCGTACGCGGCGGAGACGGTAATCAAGGGTGCGGGCATGGACGTTGAGGGCCGACGCCGTGGCACCGCGGTGCATGTCGTGGTGGTAGTACGCGTCGAGCGTGAGGAGGAGATCCGGCCCGCTCTCCAGGCGCGCGGCCACCGCGCGGAGCCATTCGTCGACGAACGGCACGTCCGCGACGGCGAGTTCGACGAACACGTCCGCCATGGTGTGCGGCCGGAGCCGGGCGGACGGCCGGCGCAGTGGGGCGGCCCGGCTGATCCGCCGGGCGCGTTCGAGGGCGTCGGCGAGTTCGGGGAGCGGCGCGGTGGCGGTGCCCACGGCGCAGGGTTGACCGAGGGTCCGGGCGAAGTCTCGCACGAGATCGGTCAGATCGGACACTTCAGGAATGAGATCCGATACATCGGACATATCAGATGCTTCAGGCAAGGGGTCGGATACGACGTCCACGGTGGGGGACGGCCGGGGAACCAGGACGATCAGCTCAGTGTTCCCGTCCGCGTTATCCCGGGACCAGGCGGTCGGCACCTGGTGGATTTTCACCAGTGCCTCGATCTCGCTTTCCAGGGCGGGGTCGCCGACGGCCGGGCGGTCCGGCACCCGGATCACCGTGACCGCGTATTGATCGGGCAATTCCATGCCGACCACGGCGGCGAGTTCCGGCACCATGGAATCCCCGGCCAGTAACGCCCTGGCCAGCAGGGAGACCTGTTCGGCATACGGCAGCCGACGCCGCAGCACCGCCACGAATCCCTGACTGTAGGCGCTGATGCCGCGCTCGCCCTGCGGGGCGAACCAGGTCATCATCCGCATCAACTCGTCGACGCCGCCGCCGCGCTGGGCCTCGGTCACCTCGTTGATCTCGCGCAGCATCAGCGCGGTGTGCAGCTTCAGGACCCGCTGCCGTGCGCCGAGCGACATCCCCGCCCCGGCGCGCAGCTCGCCCATCGAGGAGATGTAGCTCAGGTCGTCGTCCTTCAACTCACTGTTGTCCGGCGACAGTTCGACGGTGCGGCGCCGGAACCACACCGAGTACTCCAGCGCCTCCGCCCTGGCACGCGGATCCGCGTCCAGGACCCCGAACTCCGGAATCTCACGTACGTACGTCTCGACCTCCCGGCGCGCGTTGGTCGACGCCCGCCGGGCCAGTTCGGCGAAGAGGCTCCCCATGGGGGGTGAGCATGCCATTCCGCTCGAACGGGCCGACAGACGAAATCCGGACGGCGTTTATCACTTCGCATAAATCGGTGAAGAGTGTGTCGACGATACTTTTGTCACTGTGCGCAAAATTCCCGGATCGGGGCGTTCTCACCATCGGTTCCGCTTGTGTGGACGGTGTGAACTCGGCTTAATGGGAGCGCTACGCGCCTGCGGGGGAACACCGGGGAACACCGCGTCAATCATTCCGTCACGATTCCGGTAATCGGTGCGGGCCGCGTACGCGAATTCTCATCTGCACGCCACTCGATGGCGTTTCTTCAAACGGGAGGGAAAACCGATGAAAGCAGGGATGAGAAAGAGAATCGCGGCGGCGTTCGCGGTCATGGCCACATCGACGGCGCTCATGCTGAGCGCGCCGGGCACCGCCTCGGCCGCGCCCGCCGCCACCCCCAGCCTGCGCGCCTTCGGGATCACCGGTGACGGCACCCTGATGGCCACGTTCACGACCGACCGGCCGAACGTGCTCAACTGGGTCAGAGCCGTCACCGGCCTCAGCGGCGACACGGCCCTGATCGGCATCGACTTCCGGGTACAGAACGGCCTGTTGTACGGCGTGGGCAACAAGGGCGGCATCTACACGATCAAGATCCCGACGGGCACCGAGGACGTCGTGGTCACCAAGGTGTCCCAGCTCCAGTACACGCTGAACGGCACGAACTTCGGCGTCGACTTCAACCCGGCGGCCGACCGACTGCGCGTGATCAGCGACAACGGCCAGAACCTGCGGCACAACCTCAACGACCACACGACCATCCAGGACCTGAACCTCACCACCCCGCCGACCGAGGGCACGACCAAGGGCGTCTCCGCCGCCGCCTACACGAACAACGACCTCAACGGGGCCACCGCGACCACGCTGTTCGACATCAACACGACCAGCGACCAGGTCGTCATCCAGTCCCCGGCCAACAACGGCACGCTGGCACCGACCGGCAGCCTCGGCATCGATGCCGGGATCAACGCCGGCATGGACATCTTCAGCACCCTGTCGAACGGCAAGACGGTCTCCAACGCCGCCTTCGCCGCCCTCGCCCCCTCCGGCGCCGGCACGCCCTCCCTCTACAACATCAACCTCTTCACCGGCGAGGCCACGCTCGTGGCTACCGACCCGGCCATGGCCAAGTTCCCCCTGAACATCACGGACCTGGCCATCTCCCTCACCGGCAGCTGATCCCCTGCCGCACAAGCGCCTCCTCGCCGCGGCCGGGTCACTCCCGGTTCGCGGCGAGATCCATGGGCGATGTCGACGATCACTCGGAGAAGCCGCCCTATACGGAGAAGGAGAAGCCGGCCTACGCGGAGAAGACGGCCGTGACCTCGCCGAGCGGGCCGATCTCGGCACGGATGCGGGTGCCGGGTGGCGTGGGGACCATCGGACCGAGGGCGCCGGAGAGGATGACCTGGCCCGCGCGCAGCGGCTCGCCGAACTCCCGGGCCGTACGGGCCAGCCAGGCCAGCGCGTTCAGCGGGTCGCCGAGGCAGGCGGCGCCGTTGCCCTCCGACACGGGCCGGTCGTCGGCGTACAACCGCATGGTGACCTCGCGGGGCTCGAACTCGTCGAGGGTGAGCCTGCGTTCGGCGAGGACGAAGAGTCCGCTGGAGGCGTTGTCGGCGACCGTGTCGGTGAGCGAGATGTCCCAGTCGGCGATACGGCTGTCCACGATCTCCAGCGCGGCGACCGCGTACTCCACGGCGGCCCGGACCCGCTCCGGGTCAAGATCGCCGTCGGCCAGGTCCTCCTTCAGTACGAAGGCGATCTCCGCCTCCGCCTTGGGCTGGAGCAGCCGCCCCGACGGCACCTCGCTCTCGCCCGAGACATCCATGTCGGCGAACAGCACGCCGAAGTCGGGCTGATCGACGCCGAGTTGCTTCTGTACGGCGGGGGAGGTGAGGCCGATCTTGCGGCCGACGACGATCGCGCCGGCGTCCCGGCGACGGCGGGTGAGTTCCCGCTGTACGGCATAGGCGGCGGCGATGTCGTGCTCGCCGAGCAGATCCCGTACGGGCGCCACGGGCCGGCCCTCGTCCAGGGCTCCGACGAGCCGGGCGACGGCTCCGGCCACCGCCTGTGCGTCAACTGGCGTGTGCGTCATGCCGGTCACCGCCCTTCCGCCGTCGCCACGGCGAACCCGGCGATCCACGCGGGGATGGCCTCGTAGAAACGGGAGGTCATCTCGTACGGCCCGGTGGCGGCGAGCGACGCGAACGCCGCGATCCACGCGCGCACCTCGTGGGCGGAGCCGCCGCCCTCCTTGGCCATGCCGTCCACGGTCCAGGAGTCGAACTCCGCGAGCTCGCCGTGCTGGAGATGGTCGAGGAGACGGTTGTCCCAGTCGGGGTTGATCGGGATCATCGCGGTCGACCCGGCGGCGTAGGCACGGCCCGCCTGCACGACCCGCTCCTCGCCCCTCGCCCGCTGCTCGGGGGTCGGTGGATGCCCTTCGATGAGGGCGTCGGCGACCCTGGGCGGGGCTCCCTCCAGGACCGGCACGGGCGGGTCGTGGGAGAGGCCGCCGGAGGCGAGGAACAGCACCCGGCGGTCGAGGTCGGCGGCGGCCTGACCGATCGCCGTGCCCAGTGCCCTGATCCGGCTCACCGGGCCCAGCGGCGTGGCCACACCGTTGACGAAGACGGGCACGACCGGCACCCGGTCGATGCAGCCGAACAGGACCTGAAGCGGCTGTGCGAAACCGTGGTCGACGGTCATCCGGGCGGAGACGGTGAGGTCGATGCCACGGTCCAGCGTGCCCTGGGCCAGCGCCTTCGCGGCGGCGGTGTCGACCGACAGCGGTCCCGCCTGCGTACCGAAGTCACCGACCGCGTGTGCCTCGGTGGCGAGGCAGAACGGCGGCATCTCCTTGTAGAAGAAACCGTTGTAGTGGTCGGGCGCGTAGAGCACGACCAGGTCCGGCTCGAAGGCGCTGATGAAGCTCCGCGCCGTCTCGACGGCCGCGTCGACACGCGCCAGGACATCCGGTTCCGGGTCGTTCTTGCCGATGAGCGGCGAGTGGGACAACCCGACGGCTGCTGCGGGCATGGGGGTTCCTTATCGGTCTGGATGGGGCCGGGACTGCTGGGGGAGGACTGCTGCCGGCGGGCCTGCTGGGGGCCAGGCCTACTGCGGGCGCTCCGAGGGGTGGATGACGAGCTTTCCGGTCAGGCCGCCGTCGATCATGAGCTGGAAGCCCTTGTGGATGTCCGTGAGCGGCAGGGTCCGGTCGATCACCGGGCGGACCCCGGTCGCGTCGAGCATGCGGAGCATCGCGACCAGTTCGGCGCGGGTGCAGCCGGTGGAGCCGAGGATGCGCTGCTGGAGGTAGAAGACACGGCCGAGGTCGGCGGGCGGGTTGGCGCCGCTGGTGGCACCGGCGATCACGACCGTGCCACCGGGCCGCAGCGACTTCAGCGAGTGCGACCAGGTCGCCTCCCCCACCGTCTCGATGACGACGTCGACCTTCTCGGGCAACCGCTCCCCCGTCGCCACGGCGGCCCGGGCACCCCAGTTGACGGCCTCGGCCCGCTTGTCCTCGCTGCGGCTGGTCGCATAGACGACGGCGCCCGCGGCCACCGCCAGCTTGATCGCGGCGGAGGCGACACCGCCCCCGGCGCCCTGCACGAGGACCCGGTCGCCGGCGGTGATCCGCGCCTGCGTGAACAGCATGCGGTACGCCGTGGTCCAGGCGACCGGCAGACAGGCGGCCTCGTCGAACGACAGCCACGTCGGCTTGGGCACCAGGTTGCGGGTCGGGACGATCAGCCACTCGGCGAACGACCCGTCGTGCCGCTCCGACAGCAGCGCCCGGTTCGGGTCAAGCGTCTCGTCACCGCGACCGGCGTCCGGGTCGCCGAGCACCGGGTGGACGATGACCTCATTGCCGTCCTCGTCGTACCCGGCCGTGTCACAGCCGAGGATGATCGGGAGCCGCTCGGGCGGGTGGCCGACACCGCGAAGGGTCCACAGGTCGTGCATGTTCAGCGAGGAGGCCACGACCCGTACCCGGGACCAGCCGGGCTTCGGCTCGGGCTCCGGGACGTTGTCGCGCAGCGCGAGACCGGAGAGGGGGTCGGTGGCGCTCTGGGAGATGGCGATAGCGGCAAGCACGAGATTAAGGTGACCGGGGGCTGGTGTCGGACCCTAGCTCGTGTGCCACGGTGTAGCACGAATCTTTCCGGGGCTGCGCCCCAGACCCCCTTTTCGCATCAGGGGCTGCCACTTGGTGCTTTCGGGCGGGTGCGGGTTGGTTGTGGCTGGTCGCGCCCACGCGGCGGAGCCGCATGTCGATACAGCCTCGCGCCCCTTCAGGGGTGAACGCCGACGGCCGACGTACAGGCATC
>NZ_AEJC01000184.1 GCF_000317595.1 Streptomyces ipomoeae 91-03
CTTCCGCATATGACATACGACCCACCGCAGTCGATCGTCGGCGGCGGCCACCGCCGACAACGCACCGGCGACTACCGGTAGTTGACGAACTGCAGTGCGAAGTCGAAGTCCTTGCCCTTGAGGAGGGCGATCACGGTCTGCAGGTCGTCGCGGCTCTTGGAACTGACGCGGAGTTCGTCGCCCTGGACCTGAGCCTTGACGCCCTTCGGGCCCTCGTCACGGATGATCTTCGCCACCTTCTTGGCATTCTCCTGGGAGATGCCCTCCTGGATCGACGCGAAGATCTTGTACTCCTTGCCGGACAGCTGGGGCTCACCCGCGTCCAGGGCCTTCAGGGAGATCCCACGCTTGATCAACTTGGACTCGAAGACGTCGAGGACGGCCTTCACACGGTCCTCGGAGTTCGCCTCCATCAGGATCTTGTCGCCGGACCACGAGATCGAGGCGCCGACGCCCTTGAAGTCGTAGCGCTGGGAGATCTCCTTGGCGGCCTGGTTGAGGGCGTTGTCGACCTCCTGCCGCTCGACCTTCGAGACGATGTCGAAACTGGAGTCGGCCATGTCCTGTGGCTCCTTGTATCGGGGTATCGGGGGGCGTGTCGGGACCATTCGGATGCATATCGGCGCGCGCGAAAAACGACCGCCGGGCCCGGTCCTAGGCCCCGGGCCGCATCCGGACAAGCCTAGCCACCCCGCCACCTCCGAGTGCTGATCAATCAGGTGGCGGAGCACCCCTGTGCATCAGGTATCGTTTACGTCGTCGCCACGGAGCACCGCCGAAAAGCGGTTCGAAGGGCGGCCAATCCCAGGCGGTGTGCCCGAGTGGCCAATGGGAGCGGACTGTAAATCCGTCGGCTTAGCCTACCCAGGTTCGAATCCTGGCGCCGCCACATGGAGGGAAGCCCCTTCCGGACTGCGAGAGCAGCACGGAGGGGGCTTCTTCGTGTCCGGCCACGGTCGTTCGGCTGTGGCGGCGGATGCCGATGCGGGGGTGCGTACAGCGGCCATGGGGCGCCCGTCGGGTGCGAGGCACACTGGCTGCATGTCATCGCGTCGTAGGAACTGCCCCGAGTGCCGTCGTGAGATTGCTGTCGTGGCGGGGCGGTTCGCTCGGCATGATCCGCCGGGGGCGAACGGGGAGCTCGTGTCGTGTCCCGGGTCGCGCAGACCGGCCCAGTTCGGGGTGGTCCAGCCCGCGCTCGACGGATACGTCGTCCCGGAGTTCCCCGGGCAGCTACCGCTCTTCTGACCAGCTGAGGCCGCCCCTCTGAAGCCGCCCCTGCGGGGCCGCCCTTCTGAGACCGGCCGACCCCTCTGACGCCGACCCCTCAAGCCGACTCGACGAAGTGCCACCCCCCGGGCATCAGTTGCCCGCCACCGACTTCACCGCCACCGAGACCGGCGTCGAGCCGCTGATCACTTCCAGGGTCAGGCCGGCCGTGGCCGGGGTCTCCAGGAGTTCGGCGAGTACGGCGGCCACGTCGTCGCGGGGGATCGGGCCGCGGCCCGTGGCGGCCTCCAGACGGACGAGACCGGTGCCGGCGTCGTCCGTCAGCTGTCCGGGGCGCAGGATCGTCCAGTCCAGGGCGTCCAGGCCCCGCACATACGCGTCGGCCTCGCCCTTCGCCCGCAGATAGGCGTCGAAGACCTGGTCGCCCTCGTGCTTCGGGTCCGCGCCCATCGACGACACGACCACATGGCGCCGTACACCCGTCCGTACCGCCGCGTCCGCGAACAGGACCGCGGCGCCGCGGTCCACCGTGTCCTTGCGGGCCGCCCCGCTCCCCGGACCGGCGCCCGCCGCGAACACGGCGGCGTCCGCGCCCTGCAGATGCGCGGCGACCTCCTCGACCGACGCCGACTCCAGATCGCACAGCACCGGTTCGGCACCGGCCGCGCGCAGATCGTCGGTCTGCTCGTGGCGGCGGATGATGCCCGCGACCTCGTATCCGCGCGCGGCGAGCAGCCGCTCCAGCCGCAGCGCGATCTGACCATGACCTCCAGCGATGACAATGCGCATGGTTCCGACCGTACGCCCGAACGGGCGCCTCCGCCGCGCGGCCTTCTTCGGGCCGCACCTGGCGCAGCCACCTTCTCGCCACTCCGTTCGTCCCGCGCGCAACGTCTGTTCGTCGCGCAACCATTTGGGTGCCTCGGGTGTCTCATCAGTGTTCGCCGTGCCGGCGAGCGCAGAGATCACAGGGGGACGTCATCACCGTCATGCGCACATCCGTCGTACGTACGTCCATGGCGCGCGCATCCGCCGCCGGGGCGCCCGTCATCCGTCGCACCGTCACCGGGGTCGGCTGCGCCGCCGCCGTACTCGCCACGGTGGCAGCGTGCGGCACCGTCCAGAACCTCACCGCGGGGCAGAAGGTCGACAACGCCGTCGAGCGGCTCGGCGAGCAGAAGTCGCTGGCCTTCGGGATGCGGCTCGACGCCGACCCGGAGGACCTCACCGCGCTGGCGGGCGAGGACTCCGAGGAAGTGCCGCCCGAGATGGTGGAGTTCCTCACCGGCATGCGCGTCGATGTGTCGGTCAAGTCGAAGAAGCCGCTGGCCGACTCCGGTGAGAAGGACATCGTCGGCGTCGGCATGAAGGTCTCGGGCGATGACGGAGTGCTGGTCGAGTACCGGGTCGTCGGCGGCTACACGTACTTCCGTTCGGACATGCAGGCCATGGGCGAGGCGATGGGCGTGCCGTTGCCGACGGCCGACGAACTCGACCAACTCCCGGAGAGCGAGCAGCATCTGCGGCCGTTGTTCGAGGGCGAGTGGGTCAAGGTCCACACCTCCGAACTGGAGGACGCCACCGGGGACGCGGGGGCCGGCTCCGGCTCGCACGGCTCCGGCGAACTCGACGCCAAGACCCAGAAGAAGGTCCTCGACGCCGTGCGCGGTGTCGTCGCCCGTGAGGTCAGCTTCAAGACCAAGGAGGGCAAGGACGGCGCCGAGGTCATCACGGCCAAGGCCAACTTCCGCGACCTGCTCACCGGCGTCTTCGACAAGCTCCAGCCCCTGAAGGACGGCCTTCCGCCGGGTGCCGAACTCCCCACGGCCAAGGACCTCAAGGACGCCCCGAACAAGAACGTCGCCGTCGACTTCACCATCAAGAACGGCGACCTCACCCGCATCGAGACCGACCTCGCCGTCCTCGCCGACGACCCGAAGGGCGCCAAGGCCCCGCTGGTCCTCACCTTCGACAAGAAGGCCGGCGACATCAGCGCGCCCAAGGGCGCCACGGAAATGCCGGTCGACAAGTTCGGCGGCCCGTTCGGCAGCGGAATGCTGGGCGTCTGACCAAACGTTTGGTCAACCCGGTCACACCGGCTCGACCAACCCGCTCACACCGGGCACGCGCGCGTGGAGCACGCTCGCCCGTACCGGCCATCCGGTGCTTTGGCGCAAGCCCGGGCAC
>NZ_AEJC01000185.1 GCF_000317595.1 Streptomyces ipomoeae 91-03
CGTCGGCTTTGCAGTCGTGCGCCCGACAACCCCACCCTGCCGAACTCGTAGGCCGGGTCGAAGGGGCAGCCGCCCCTGGGGATGGGAATGGGTAGGGGCGGCGGGGGCGGGAAAACCCCTCAACGGGCAAGCGGCGGACGAGGCTCCCCGGAAGCCCCGCCCGTACCGTCCGCATCGTCCCTGATGACCTCGCCCTGAACGATCTTGCCGTCGGGCCGATGAATACGCGCCTGCTGAAAGGCGTCCCCGAACGCCCCGGCACCAGCCTCCCGAATCTTCCGCTCGAAGGTCCGCTCGGCATAACGCCCCAGCGCCTTCTGAACCGGCGGAATCAACAGAACGAGCCCCACCACGTCCGAGATCAACCCAGGCAACATCAGCAACAGACCCCCGAGCATCAGGAAGCCGTTGCCCTCGCTCTTCCCGGCCCCCGCCTCAGCCGTACCGGCCTGCTGTTGTTGCAACGTCTCGGTCAACGCCCGAAACGCCCGCCGCCCGGCCCGCTTGACCACCGCGGAACCGACGACGAAACCCGCGACCAGCAGCAGGAAGACCGTGAAACCACTGGCCGCGTCCGCGACCACCGTGAGCAGCCAGATCTCCAGCACCAACCACGCGGCGACCCCCAACGGCAACAACGTGCGCAGCCGGGAGCGCCGGGGCCGGGCAGGGTACATCGGGGTCGAAGCGCCACTCGTCATACGCCCAGTGTGCCCGCCCCCGGCTCAGCACGGCATAAGGGGATGATCAGCCACGGCTGTGCACGGCAGGGAGCCGGAACGCCCCGGCACCCCCGGCCGCCCCTCAGCCCTGCTTGCCGTCGCGGCCGAGGACCTTGCCGACGCGTTCGCCCACGCCCCACGCGGTCACCCGCCACAGCGCTTCGACGAGGATGTCGCGGCTCATCTTGGAGTCGCCCAGCTCGCGCTCGACGAAGGTGATGGGCACCTCGACGACGTGGTAGCCGGCCTTGATCGCGCGGCGGGCGAGGTCGACCTGGAAGCAGTAGCCCTGGGAGGCGACCTCGTCGAGGCCGAGGCCTTCGAGGGTTTCGCGGCGGAAGGCGCGGTAGCCGCCGGTGATGTCGCGCAACGGGAGATCGAGGGCGAGCCGCGAGTAGAGGCTGCCGCCACGGGAGATGTACTCGCGGGACTTGGGCCAGTTCACCACGCGCCCACCCGGCACCCAGCGGGAGCCGAGGACGAGGTCGGCGCCCTTGAGCGCGGTCAGCAGCCGGGGCAGTTCCTCGGGCTGGTGGGAGCCGTCGGCGTCCATCTCGATCAGTACGCCGTAGCCGTGCTCCATGCCCCAGCGGAAGCCCGCGAGGTAGGCGGCGCCGAGCCCTTCCTTGCCCTTGCGGTGCAGCACCTGGACGTGGTCGTCCTCGGCGGCCAGTTCGTCGGCGAGCTTGCCGGTGCCGTCGGGGCTGTTGTCGTCGGCCACCAGGATGTGCGCCTCGGGGACCGCCTTCCGCACCCGGCCGACGATCGCCTTGATGTTCTCCGCCTCGTTGTAGGTCGGGATGATCACCAAGGCCGTGCCGAGCGGGCCGAACCGTCTCTCCTGGCCTGCTGCCGCGAGGGTCCCGTCGCCGTCGTTCACTACTGCCCCTTCAAGTCCGTACGCAGAGGTCCACCATAGTGGCCCCGGCCTGCGCTGGAGTGTCGGCTGATGTCCAGAGGAGTGTCGATTCACCAAAGGGCGTGCGGAAGTGCGCTTCAACAAGAAGCGTGCGGGAGCGCGCTCTGAGAAACCTGTGCGCCGGCACGGAACCGGCCTCACCGACGATCGTCGCCCGCCTGCGGATAGGGGCCCGACGCCCTTCGGGCCGACCTGGGACCCACTGGCTGCGGGTCGACCGAAGGCCGTTGTCTACTGAGCGTCCGGGCCCCACCCGGGTCGCACCTACCCGACCGAGCCGGAACGTTCCCTCATCGTGGCGCGAACGCTGGGCCTGGCTCCCGTGGCGGTGCGCCGATGCGGCACACCACCCCCTGACCCAGCGGCGCCTCGACAACTGCGCGGAAGTTCCCCCGATCGGACGTCCGGTGGTGGACACGGCAGAACCTACCCGCCCCTTGCCGTTCGCTGTCAACTGCCGCTTGGCCTGCGGGGTTTCCCCTCGACTCCTGGTCGGTGCGGCGGATGCGCAGGTCGTACGGGGAGGCAGCGGACCATGATTGCCCGGGTACCACCCCGCAGATCACTCGCCCGGCCGTATGAAGACCGTCCGTCCGTCGACCACGGTCCGCAGGCAGACGGGCAGGTCGCCGCCGGGCGTCAGATCGGGCAGGCCCGGGGTTCCGGAACGGGGGTCGGTGGACCAGCGGGCGACCCGGTCGTCGGGGGCCTGGACGACGAGTTCGCCGGTGCGCCACACCGCGTAGTCCGCGGGCGCGCCCGGGACCAGGACGCCCGCGTCGTCCCGTCCGATCGCCCGCCAGCCGCCCCGCGTGTGCGCCGTGAACGCCGCGCGCACGGACACCCGGTGCTCCGGCGTGCGGTGGAAGGCGGCGGCCCGGACCGTGCCCCAGGGGTCGAGGGGGGTGACCGGGCTGTCGGAGCCGAAGGCCAGGGGCACGCCGGCGCGCAGCAGGGCCGCGAGCGGGTTGAGGGTGCGGGCCCGTTCGAGGCCCAGGCGCTGGGCGTACATGCCCTCCTCGCCGCCCCACAGCGCGTCGAAGACGGGCTGGACGGAGGCGGTGAGGCCGAGTTCGGCGAAGGCGGCGATGGTGTCGGGGGTGAGCATCTCGGCGTGCTCGACGCGATGCCGGGCGGCCCGGATCCGGGCCAGGCCGACTTTCTCGGCCGCCACGCGCACCCCCTCGACGACGACCGTCACGGCGGCGTCCCCGATGGCGTGGAAGCCCGCCTGGAGGCCCGCCTCGGTGCACGCGACCACATGGGCGGCCACGGCCGCCGCGTCCAGGTAGGCCGTACCGGTGTGCTCGGCGTCGGCGTACGGCTCGTGCAGGCACGCCGTGTGCGAGCCGAGGGCGCCGTCGACGAAGAGGTCGCCGGCGGCGCCGACGGCGCCGAGGGAGCGCGCCCGCTCCACGTCCCGCTCGGCCCAGTAGCCCACGACCCGGGGGCCCGGCTCCTCGGCGGCGAGTCGCAGCAGACCCGTGAAGTCGTCATCGGAGGAGATCTCCGGGCCCGCGCACTCGTGGATCGAGCCGATGCCGAGCGAGGCGGCGTGGGCGAGCGCGGCACGCTGGGCCTCGATGCGCTGGGCGGGGGTGACGGCGCCCAGTGCGGTGGCGCGTACGGCGTGGTGGGCGTCGCGGGTGAGCGGGCCGTCCGCGAAGGTGTCGGCGCCCGGGACGAGGTCGAGCAGGGCCGTGGTGACGACCGCCGAGTGGACGTCGATACGGCTCAGGTAGAGCGGCCGTCCGCCGGTGGCCTCGTCGAGTTCGGCGCGGGTCGGGGGGCGGCCACCGGGCCAGCGGGACGCGTCCCAGCCGTGGCCGAGGAGGACCCGGTCGGCCGGACGGGCCGCCGCGAATTCCCGTACGAGAACGAGGGCGGCGTCCAGGGAGGGGGCCGTGGAGAGATCGAGGCCGGTGAGGGCGAGGCCGGTGGCCGTGGTGTGCACGTGGGCGTCGGTGAACGCCGGGGTGACCAGCGCGCCTTCGAGGTCGATCACCTCGTCGACGCCCTCCGCGAAGGCGTCGGCGGCGCCCTCGGAGCCGACCCAGGCGATCTGCCCGTGCTCCACGACCATCGCGGTGGCGAACGGGTCGACGGGGCTGTGGACTTCTCCGCCGCGCAGCAGAACGGTGGCCGACGACACGGTGCTCTCACTCATGGACACAGTGTCGCGCGCGCCGGCAGCCGCGCTGAACTTGGGCCGCGCTCAGGGCACCCGCCGCCGACGGACAACCAGCAGCCGCAGGCCGCAGGCAACGACACGATCGGCAGCGGCGATGGGGAGCGGCAGCCGACGGCGGCGTGGCCCGTCGTCGTCAGATCCTCGGTGGCCTCGCCTCGTACGGCGTCGACAGGACCACCGTCGTGCGGGTCGAGACACCCGCCAGGGACCTGAGCCGGGCCAGCAGTTCCTCCAGCTCGTGCGGGGTGGCCACGCGGACCTTGAGGATGTAGTTCTCGTCGCCGGCGACGCTGTGGCAGGCCTCGATCTCGGGGACGCCGGCGAGGCGTTCGGCGATGTCGTCGGGGGCGCTGGGGTCGAACGGTTTGACCGAGATGAACGCGGTCAGGGGCAGCCCGACGGCCTCCGGGTCGACGACCGCGGCGTAGCCCCGGATGACGCCGCGCTGCTCAAGTCGGCGCACCCGCTGGTGCACTGCCGACGTGGACAGGCCCGTGGCCTTGCCCAGGTCGGTGTAGCTCATCCGCCCGTCCGCGACGAGCAGCTGCACGATCTGTCGGTCCAGCTCCTCCATGGCGCAAGAACCTACAGGGCGCTTGATCTCTTCCGATACCTGAGCGGCGCAGGTCATACCCGGTTCGTGATGTGGCTGAGAGCCCGCTGTGGTCCGTCCGGGTGACAGCCCCGGCGTGCCGGGCATCTGCGGGCGGCATGTGACGAAGACCACAGTGTGCGAACAGGCTTCGTGATGATCTCGTGATTACCACGGAGACGGGGCGGGAAGTGCTTGCTGTGGTCGAGGCCGCAGCGCCTTCACGGCCCAGCCCGAGGGGGAGAATCCCATGCAGAGTCTTAAGCGCCCTGGTCGTACCGCACCCAAGCGCCTCCAGTCGGTCGTCGAGCCCGAGCCGGAGGGCGTCGAACCTGACGACGAGTTCGACACGTACGACACCTTCGAGATGGTCCGGGTGATCTGCCCGGACTGCTCCCAGCCCATCGCCCTCCTGCCCGACGAGAACGTCCTGCCGGAGCACGCCAAGTGCGTCTCGCCGTGGAACCCCTTCGGGCTCACGGTCTGCGCCGGTACGGGCCGCTCGGCTCATGACGCCCGGCCCGCGGACGAGTCCATCGAGCCGCAGGAGCAGGACACCGCCCTTCTGTTGACGCTCCCCCAGGGACTCGACTGGCGGACCCAGCCCTTCTCGCACGTCGGCGGCCCGGGCTCACGCCCGATGCGCGTGCCGGTGATGCGCCGTCAGGCCGCTTGATTCCGGCGCCCGCACGGCCACTGCGGCCGGTTCGGCCGGTTCGGCCGGTTCGGCCGGTTTCGCTTCCGGGGCACGCACAGCTGCCGTAGTCGGCAGCCCATGCGCACCCCCGCGCCAACCGGTCTCCGCGCGATCTCGTCGACGAAGCCGTTCCCGGTGACCCGTTGCCCCGTTCGGACCTGTCGCGAACTCAGGCGCGATTCCCGGGAACGGTAACCGCGCCGTGCGTCCGCGCGTTTGCCGGGTATGACCGCTTCATACTCGATTGCCGGGCGTCGGCGCCATGTCGTGGCGGCACCGGCAGAATCGGTTCCCCAGGGGCCCGCTCCCCAGAGGCCGGCCCCCCAGGGGCAGGCCCCGCATCAGGACCCGCCCATCTACCGTGCCCTGATGCAGACTTGGGCCGATCGTGGCCGCACTCTTCCGGGGCGCCACGACCCGGAGTGGGTGCGGCTGGCGACGCCACCGAGCGGGATCAGTCAGGTCGGCGCCGCCATGGAGCCGTTCACCGCGAACGACCGCCTCGGCACCGGTGGGCCGTTCACCGTGAAGGGGTCCTACGGGGGTCCCGTCCATCACCCGCTCAGTGGCCCTTTCCGCAACTCCTTCAGCGTGACTCGGGCCCCGCGAGATGACGGGCGATGACCATCCGCTGGATCTGATTGGTGCCCTCGACGATCTGCAGCACCTTGGCCTCCCGCATGTACCGCTCGACGGGGAAGTCCGCGGTGTAGCCGTATCCGCCGAGGATCTGGACGGCATCCGTGGTGACCTTCATCGCGGCGTCGGTGCACAGCAGCTTCGCCATGGCCGCCTGCTTGGAGAACGGCCGGCCCGCGTCGCGCAGCCGGGCGGCGGAGAGGTAGAGCGCCCGGCCCGCCTCCGTCTGGGTCGCCATGTCGGCGAGCATGAAGCGCAGGCCCTGGAAGTCCGAGATCGGCCGTCCGAACTGCTGTCGCCCGGCCGCGTACGCGACCGCCTCGTCCAGCGCCGCCTGGGCCACGCCGATCGCGCAGGCCGCGATGCCGAGCCGCCCGGAGTCGAGCGCGGACAGGGCGATCGCGAAGCCCTGCCCCTCGTCACCGATGCGCCGGTTGTCACTCACACGCACGCCGTCGAAGTGGAGCTGCGCTGTGGGCGAGCCCTTCATGCCCATCTTCTTCTCGGGCGCCGCCGCACTCAGCCCCTCGGCGTCACCGGGCACCAGGAAGGCCGTGATACCCCGGGCGCCCTCCCCACCCGTACGGGCCATGACCGTGTAGAAGTCGGCGATCCCGCCATGTGTGATCCACGCCTTGGTGCCGGTGATCACCCAGTCGTCGCCCTCCCGGACCGCCTTCGTCCGCAGGGAGGCGGCGTCCGAACCGGATGAGGGCTCCGAGAGGCAGTACGCGCCGAGCAGGCCGCCGCCGAGCATCGCGGGCATGTGCTCGGCCTGCTGCTCCTTGGTGCCGTAGTTGGCGAGGGCGTGGCAGGCGAGAGTGTGGACGCTGACACCGAGGCCGACGGTGAGGCGGGCCGCGGCGAACTCCTCCAGGGCCTGGAGGTAGACCTCGTACGGCTGGTCACCGCCGCCGTACTCCGAGTCGTAGGGCAGGCCGAGCAGTCCCGACTCCGAGAGCAGGCCGAAGAGTTCGCGGGGGAAGCGGCCGGCGTCCTCCTCCTCGGCCGCGTTCGGGACGATCTCCCGCTGGGCGATCTCACGGACGAGCGAGATCAGGTCCCGGGCCTCGTCCGTGGGCAGTTGACGGTCCACCGGCTGCGGGGCGCGGTCGGGCATGGCGACGCTCTCCTCCCTTTAGGGAACGTCGACGGTGGCGCGCCTTGGGTGGGGCGGCTCCGCCGGTCTCACAGTGCCGGTCATGCTCCGCCCCCGGGTCGCGGAAGCTGCTGGCCAGCGGCTCTGCGGTGAGTATGCCCGATCGGGGTCACCGAGTCACCGGTTAACGATCGCTTACTCCAAGAAACCTCCACCCGGTTGGATTGGTCCGAACCATTGACCGAATGGTCTAGTCCTCTCTACTGTTCCGACCCAACGCTTCCCCGCGTTCATGCCAATCGGCGTGCGATCACCTCTGTCCCCTGCGAGGAGACAACCGATGCACACCCCGCTCCACCCCCGCGCCCGCGGCCGGGCACTGCCGGCCGTCGCGTGTTCCGTCGTCCTCGGCGCCACCCTGCTCGCCGGCACCGGCTCGGCGAGCGCCGACCAGCACGGCGGCGCCAAGGGTCACGTCGCCAAGGCGGGCGGTTCCAAGGTCGTCGGCTACTTCACGGACTGGGGCATCTACGGCCGCCAGTACTACGTCAAGAACATCGAGACGTCCGGCTCCGCGAAGAAGCTCACGCACATCAACTACGCGTTCGGCAATGTCGTCGACGGCAAGTGCGCCATCGGCGACGCCTGGGCGGACACCGACAAGCCGTTCACCGCGGAGGAGTCCGTGGACGGCGTCGCGGACACCGCGGACCAGCCGCTGAGCGGCAACTTCAACCAGTTGCGCAAGCTGAAGAAACTCCACCCGAACCTCAAGGTCGTCTGGTCGTTCGGCGGCTGGAGCTGGTCCGGCGGCTTCGGCGAGGCGGCCAAGGACCCGGCGGCCTTCGCCCGGTCCTGCTACGACCTGGTCGAGAACTCCAAGTGGGCCGATGTCTTCGACGGCATCGACATCGACTGGGAGTACCCGGGCGCCTGTGGTCTGACCTGCGACACCAGTGGGCGGGAAGCCTTCCCCGAGCTGATGAAAGCGCTGCGTGCCGAGTTCGGCAAGCGCGAGCTGGTCACCGCGGCGATCACCGCCGACGCGACCGAGGGCGGCCGGATCGACGCGGCGGACTACGCGGGCGCGGCCCGGTACGTCGACTGGTACAACCCGATGACCTACGACTACTTCGGCGCCTGGGCCGCCACCGGCCCCACGGCGCCGCACTCCCCGCTGTACTCGTACCCGGGCGTCCCCGAGGAGGGCTACAACACGGCCGCCACCATCGCCAAGCTCAAGAGCCTGGGTATCCCGGCCAGGAAGCTGCTGCTCGGCATCGGCTTCTACGGGCGCGGCTGGACCGGTGTCACCCAGGCGGCCCCGGGCGGCACGGCGACCGGCCCGGCGAAGGGCACGTACGAGGACGGCTTCGAGGACTACAAGGTGCTCAAGCAGACCTGCCCGGCGACCGGCACGGTGGGCGGCACCGCGTACGCCAAATGCGGGGACGACTGGTGGAGTTACGACACCCCGGCGACCATCGCGACCAAGACGAAGTGGAAGGACCGGCAGGGGCTGGGTGGAACGTTCTTCTGGGAGTTGAGCGGGGACACCGCGAACGGTGAGCTGATCAAGTCGATCAAGTAGCCGTCGCTACGGGATGGTCGGGGCGGAGTGCCGACGGCGGGCCTCCGCCCCTTCCTCGTGCCGGTCGACGAGGTGCCCGAGTGGCCTCGTGCCGGTCGGCGAAGTGCCCGAGTGGCCTCGTGCCGGTCAGCGAGGTGGCCGAAGTGGGCGGCCCGGGCTCAGCCGTCGCGGCGGGCGGGTTCCGGGGCGACGTAGGCCGGTTCCATCTCCTCGATGGCGCGCAGGGCGCCGCCCAGCATCTTGACCAGCAGTTCGCGCATGGTGTCGCGGGGCAGTCCGGGGCGGTTGATCCAGTCGAGCGTGGCGCCCTCGACGGCGCACACCCAGCCGAACAGACCCATACGGGCCACCGGCGCGATGTCGCTGCGGCCGTAGGCGCCCTCGGCGATGATGGCGACGATCGCCTCGCGCACCCCGTCCCGGATGGCGTGCACCTGGGCGTCGAAGCCGACACCGCCGCTGACGATCGTGCGGTAGGCCGCCTGGTTGTCCTCGGCGTAGCGCAGATAGCAGTCCATGGTGCGGTGCACCCGTTCCACCGGCGGCAGTTGGAGGCCGCTCGCCGCGTGGGCGATCAGGTCGGCCACCGAGTCCTCGACGATGGCGAGGTAGTAGCCGCGCTTGGACTTGAAGTAGTAGTAGATCAGCCCCTTGGCCACGTGGGCCTGCCGCGCGATGTCGTCCATCGACAACGCGTCGTACGACGTGTCGGCGAACAACTTCCGCCCGATGGAGATGAGTTCGGCGCGGCGCGCTAAGGAACGGTCGGTGCCACGGGCCCGCGGCGGTTCGACCCCACCCTGTTGACTACTATTCAATTTCGGTCCTGGTCTCCAACGGCCGACGGGACATCCGCAGTATGGCAGACCTTCATCACCAGCTTGTTCGACTCGGATTCGACAGAACCAGCGGGCAGAACCGGCGGACAGGACAGCGGGTGGATCAGATCATGGAACCGGCCGCGGGTTCGGTCACAGCAGACCCAACTGGGTCACCAGCATCGCGAGGACCACGACCAGGGTCCAGCCCATGAGGTGTTCGACGATCTTCGGTCCGTCGTCCTTGGGCCCGCCGGTGCGGGTACGGACTCTGGTGGCGGTGGCGGAGGTCGCGGTCATGGCAGCTCGCTGATGTGGTCGGTGTGCGGCGGATCCCCCCTGCCGTTCCGTCCACCTTGCCACCGGCGGGGGCGCCCGGGACCGAGAGGTTGGTCACACGACGGTACGGCCCCCGGGGTCGCCCGGGGGCCGTCCTCGCGTCACCGCACGCCGACCGCCGCGAGCGCCGCGCGCTGGCGGGCCGTGGGGCGGGCCGGGAAGTAGAGGTAGCAGACGCCGCCGGTGCCGGAGACGACCTTGCCGGAGGCGTTGTACCGCTTGGTCCTCAGCCAGATGTTCTCCCACTCGCGCCGCCGGTAGACCCGGCGCACCGCCTCGTTGGTCGGCGAGTTCGGGTCATTGGCGATGACGTCGCCGTCGGCGGTGAAGCCGATCACCGTCATCAGATGGCCGGCTGTGCCGTAGCCCGCCCCCGTCAGCTCCTCGGCGAGGAACGACTGGGAGGTGATCGCCGGGATGCCCGCCGCGATCAGCGTCTCCAGGTCGTTGAGCGAGCCCAGCCGGGTCACCACGCCCTGCAGGTCGTCGTACGTGGCGGCGTACGCGGCGTTGAAGGGCCAGTTGCCGCAGCCCTCGTACTGGTAGTCGTAGGTGAACCGGGCGGCGTGGCACACCTGCGGATCGGCGTAGTCCGGATTGACCCAGGCCAGGTCGGCGGCGCTGGGCTTCCGACCCCAGAACTCTATGATCATCTGCGAGGAGGTGGGGCTGCACCAGGCCTCACCGCCGTTGTCGTACTCGGGGTACTGGCCCTTGTGGGTCTCCTGGGAGTAGCGCGGGACGTTCAGCTCCCTGGCGATTCGGGGGGTGGAGGCCGGGACGGTGAAGCGGTCGGGGATGTCGGAGCCCATCGCGCCGAGCCGCCAGACCTTGGGGGTGACCCCGGTGCGCGGGGCGCGGTGGAGGGTCAGACGCAGCCGGTACGAGACGAGGCGCAGGCCCGTGGCCGGGTCGTCGATCGCGAAGGTGTCCGTCCAGACACTGCTCCGGCCGTCCTTCTGACCGTCGACGGACGTCCGCCGGATGTCCTGGTCACCGGCCGCCCACCGGCCCAGCACGTACCAGGGGGTGTCCGTGCCGTCCGAGTACGTGCCCTTCAGCTCGACCTGGATCCAGGTGCCGGCCGGGGTGTGCGCGTTCCAGGAGGCGATGACCTCGGTGGCGGGAACGGCGAGCTCGTGGACCGGGGACGTCCAGGTCGCGTACTCCCAGGTGGCGGTCCGGCCGGTGTGCGGGTCGGTGTAGTCGACGGTGCCGACCGGGGTACCGACCACCAGCCCCGGCCGTACCCCCGCCTGCACCCGGGTGCCGTTCACGCTTCCGCCGCGCCAGTCGGCGTACGAGGTCCAGGCGCGGTGGTCCACGAGGCGTTCAGGTGCTTGCGCGGGGCGGTCGGGGGCTTCGGCCCGGTCGGCCGAGGTGTCGGCGGCGGCCTGGCCGGCGGCGCCTCCGGCCGCCGCGGCGGCGGTGGCGACGGCTGCGGCCAGGACGGTCCTGCGGGACGGCTCGGAAAGTCTCGACATATGAGAGTGGCCCCCAGAGGTCCGGAAGGAACAGTTCAGACGCACGGCTGTTCGTCAACTATGGACGCCGGAAGAGGACTTCTGCCAGCACCCCGCGCCACGCCACGCTCACCGATATTGGTCCACACCACTGGCGTGCGCCGACACCGCACGGCACGGTGTTCAATCCCCCCATGCACGCCTCGCCCGCCTCCGAAGGTCCCACCCCCGAAGACCCGGCCGTCCGCGACCTCGCCGACCGGCTGCCGCTGCTGCCACCCTCCTGCGGGCCGGTCCGGCTGGTCGGTGTCGACGGGCACGCGGGCTCCGGGAAGAGCACCTTCGCCGGACTGCTGGCCGACGCGCTCGGCGGCGCGCCGGTGCTGCACCTCGACGACATCGCCACCCACGAGGAACTGTTCGCCTGGACGGGGCGGCTGCTGAGCCAGGTGATCGAGCCCCTGCGGCGCGGCGAGACGGCGCGCTATGCCCCGTACGACTGGCGCGAGCGCGTCTTCGGGCCCGTGCGCAATCTGCCGCCCGCGCCCGTGATCGTCATCGAGGGGGTGGGCGCGGGCCGGCGTGCGCTGCGTCCGTATCTGGCGCGGCTGATGTGGATGGAGATGCCGGACGAGGAGGCCTGGGCGCGCGGCCGGTCGCGGGACGGAGCGGAACAGAGTGAGTTCTGGGCCGAGTGGGTCCCGGCGGAACGCCGGCATTTCGCCGGGGATCCCTCCCGGCCGTTCGCCGATCTTCTGGTTCGGCAGGGACACACGGGGTACGAGGTGCTCAGGGGACCCGCGGTGACGTCGGAACCGGGGCCGCACTTCACTCAGGGTGACGAGCCATCCGCAATGTGCTGAACCTGTGAAGGCCGGCGTACGAGAAGTTTCCCGAGTGCTTCAACTCGGCTTGACCCCGGGGCCTTACAGGACTTACGTTCTCAATGTGCGGCCATTCGAAGCCGCCCAGATGCGCGAAGCCCCCGGTTGTTCCCCCGTGATCGGGGGCTTCGTTCTGCCTTCTCCCGGTTTTCCGGCGGCTCCAAGGCACGATTCCTTCACCCTCGGTCACCGAGCGCGATGCGCCCCATCTGCTCCCACCTCGTAAGACGAGCCTTGCGGCACCCTTCGAAGGGCGACCGACCCGCGGGTACGATGCCCTCGGTGCGACTCTCGGACGGTTGCGGAAACGCACCGACGCAACTCCCGTCCGCGGCACAGCGGTTCGACGGAGGCTGCCGACGGGCACCGGCCCGTACGGTTTCCAGCGGGGGCACGGTTTGTGGGGGACGTGATGGACTTCGGCTCGCGGGGCCCCGAGGCTCCGGCCGACCTCGCCTGGCTGCGAGGCGTGGACGCCTACACCATGGGCGCGTATCCACAGGCGGAGGAGGAGTTCCGCACCGCGGTGCGGATGGATCCCGGCATGGCCGACGGCTGGCTCGGGCTGCACGCGCTGCGGGTGGACACGACGACCGCACTGCTACGGATGTTCCGGCACCGGGAGCGTTTCGGGGAGCAGCGCGCCCGCCACCGGCGCACCCTCAACTCCTGGTACTGGCTGGGCTGGTGGGTCCAGCCGGTGCTCGAAAGCCCGCGCGATCTGCTTCTCGCGCACGCCTCGCACTGGCTGGACGGCCGTCATGTACCCGAGCTGGACCGGGCGCTCGCGGGGCTGCCGCCGGTCGACGCGGACCCCCAAGTGCGCTTTCTGCACGCCTGCCGCGCCTATCTCGTCAAGGACTGGGAACAGCTCGTCCGGCACACCGACCCGCTGCTCGACGATCCACTGCTGGGCATCGAGGCCGGCCTGTTCGGGGGCATGGCCCGGGTCCGGCTGGAGACGTACGGGCAGGCGGAGCCCCTGCTCTCCGCCGCGCTGATGCGCTGCCGCAGCGAGCAGCCGCAGCGCAAGGAGCTGCGGTACTGGCTGGCGCGCGCCCACGAGGGCACCGGGCGCAGCGCCGCCGCGCTGCCGCTCTACCGGGCCGTGCATCGCGTCGACCCCGCCTTCATGGACACCTCCGCACGGCTCGCCGCCATCGCCGAGGGGGACGGCTACGACGACACGGCCGACTTCGCGGCGGTCGCGCTCGGCGGGGTCGGGCAGGACGCGCTCGACGGGGTCGACGGGCTGGACCCGCTCTTCGACGCCGAGGGACGGGACCTGAAGGTCTCCGACCCCGCCCTGCCGCCGCCGGGTGGGCTGCCGCCCGAGGCCGGCGACACCTTCGTCCGCGAGAAGTCCATGGTGTCGGTGGATCCGCTGCCGGCCGGACCGACCGATCCGGAGCTGCTGGAGGAGGCGCTCGCGGAGCTGGAGCGGATGGTCGGGCTCGAGCCCGTGAAGCGGCAGGTCAAGGCGCTGTCCGCGCAGCTGAACATGGCGCGGTTGCGCGCCGGGCAGGGGTTGCCGGTCCAGCCTCCGAAACGGCACTTCGTCTTCTCCGGTCCGTCCGGCACGGGCAAGACCACCGTGGCCCGAATACTGGGCCGGGTCTTCTACGCGCTCGGGCTGCTGGGTGGCGATCACCTCGTGGAGGCCCAGCGGGCGGATCTCGTGGGCGAGTACCTCGGGCAGACCGCCGTGAAGGCCAACGAACTGATCGACTCCGCGATCGGCGGCGTGCTGTTCGTGGACGAGGCGTACTCGTTGTCCAACTCCGGCTACGGGAAGGGGGACGCGTACGGCGACGAGGCGCTGCAGGTGTTGCTCAAGCGGGCCGAGGACAACCGGGACCATCTCGTCGTGATCCTCGCGGGCTACCCGGAGGGCATGGACCGGCTGCTGGCCGCGAACCCGGGCCTCTCCTCCCGTTTCACGACGCGCGTCGACTTTCCTTCCTACCGGCCTCTGGAGCTCACCGCCATCGGCGAGGTGCTCGCCGCCGAGAACGGGGACGTGTGGGATGAGGAGGCCCTTGAGGAGCTGCGCTCCATCTCCGGGCATGTCGTCGATCAGGGGTGGATCGACGAGTTGGGCAATGGGCGGTTCCTGCGGACGCTGTACGAGAAGAGCTGTGCGTATCGGGATCTGCGGCTGTCGGGGTATCCGAGCACTCCGACCCGGGATGATCTGTCGACGCTTCGGCTGCCGGATCTGATGCAGGCGTATGGGGAGGTGCTGTCGGGGCGGGGGCCGCAGGATCCTTCGGGGCCGTGAGTTCGGGTCGGCCGAGGGGTTTTCGCCCCCGCCGCCCCTACCCGTCCCGTCCCGTCCCCCCAGGGGCTGCCGCCCCTTCGACCCCGCTTCGCCTTCCAGCTCGGTCCGGGCGGTTTGTGGGCGGGTGCGGGTGGGTGGG
>NZ_AEJC01000186.1 GCF_000317595.1 Streptomyces ipomoeae 91-03
CTGCGCGGCCCGCTCCAGCGAGACCTCCCACGCCAGCCCGGACAGGAACCCGGCGCGGAAGGCGTCGCCGACGCCCGTGGGGTCGGCCTTGCGCTCCTCGTCGGGGCAGCCGACCTCGATGGGGTCGTGACCGGCCCGCTCGATGCGGACGCCCTGCGCGCCGAGGGTGGTCACCCGGTGGCCGACCTTGCCGAGGATCTCGGCGTCCGACCAGCCGGTCTTGGACTCGATGAGGCCCTTCTCGTACTCGTTGGAGAAGAGGTACGTGGCGCCGTCCAGCAGTATCCGGATCTCGTCGCCGTCCATGCGCGCGATCTGCTGGGAGAAGTCGGCGGCGAACGGGATGCTCCGGGAGCGGCACTCCTCGGTGTGACGGAGCATCGCCTTGGGGTCGTCGGCGCCGATGAGGACGAGGTCGAGGCCGCCGATCCGGTCCGCGACGGTCTTCAGCTCGATGAGGCGGGCCTCGCTCATCGCGCCGGTGTAGAAGGAGCCGATCTGGTTGTGGTCGGCGTCCGTGGTGCATACGAAGCGGGCCGTGTGCAGGGTCTCGGAGATGCGCACCGAGGCCGTGTCCACACCGTGCCGGTCGAGCCACCCGCTTCTCCATTCCCGCGAAGGGTGCCGGCCGTGCCCCTGAAAGCGGCGCGGGCCGTATCGATATGCGGTTCCGCACGGGGAGCGACCAGCCACAACGCGCCCGCACTCAACACTCGACCCAAAGGCGCCCAAACAGACACCGGCCCGCATTGCAACACGGCCCCATAACAACGTGGTCCCTCGCCCTTTCCCGGAGGGTCTACGCGCGTTACCCTCGGCGCAAGCCACAAGGCGCCGAAGCTGTGAAGCACCACTTGGCAGTACCCCCGGCGCTAGTACGACTAGGAGCACCACAACATGCGCCGGGTTTCCCGCATCGCGGTCGCAGGCGCAGCGACCGCCTCCCTCGCCCTCGTCCTCTCCGCCTGTGGCGGTACCTCGACGGAGGCCTCGTCCTCCGCCGACTCCAAGGGCGACAAGGGCCTCGCCATCGCGTACGACGTCGGCGGCAAGGGCGACCAGTCCTTCAATGACGCCGCGTACGCGGGCCTGGAGCGGGCGAAGAAGGAGTTCGGGTACGACACCCAGGACATCGAGCCCACCGAGGGCGAGACGGACGCGGACAAGGAGCAGCGCCTGGTCTCGCTGGCGAAGCAGGGCTACAACCCGGTCGTCGGCGTCGGCTACGCGTACGCGACGGCCGTGAAGGAGGCGGCGGAGCAGTACCCCGACACCACCTTCGGCATCGTGGACGACTCCACGATCCAGCTGAAGAACGTCGCGGACCTGGTCTTCTCCGAGGAGCAGGCCTCGTACCTGGCGGGCGTCGCCGCCGCGAAGAGCACCAAGACCAATGTCGTCGGTTTCGTCGGCGGCGTGGACATCCCGCTGATCCACAAGTTCCAGGCGGGCTTCGAGCAGGGCGTCAAGGACACCAACCCCAAGGCCAAGGTGCTCACGCAGTACCTGACCCAGACGGCCGAGGAGGGCGGCTTCTCCAGCCCCGACAAGGGCAAGACGGCCGCCGAGGGTCAGATCGAGAAGAAGGCCGACGTGATCTACGCGGCCGCGGGTCTCTCCGGTCAGGGTGTGATCGAGGCCGCCTCCGTCGACCGGATCTGGGCGATCGGCGTCGACTCCGACCAGTACAAGCAGGAAGCCCTCGCGAAGTACAAGGACTCCATCCTGACCTCGGCGACGAAGGACGTCGCGAAGGCGGTGTACAACCTGGCGAAGTCGGTGGAGGACGGCAAGCCCGCGACCGGTATCGTCAGGGGCGATCTGAAGACCGGTGAGGTCGGCCTCGCCGAGTCGAACCCGAAGTTCAAGGCCAACACCGAGCTCCAGGAGGCCATCGCCACGGCCAAGGAGAAGATCATCAGCGGCGAGATCAAGGTCAGGACCAGCTGACTCAGCCGCACCACGAGCAGCCGGGTGACTCAGGGAAGGCTCAGGTACCTCAGGAGTCACCGGTAACCGCGAGGTTACGTGCGCTCAACGGGGTACGGGGAACATCGCTCCCTGTACCCCGTTGTCCAAGCGGCCCCGGGGAAGTCGAGGCACACCCCCGCGCCTCGACTCCCCGGCACCGCCAGGCGCGTCGCCCGCTTTCGATGCCGTAGGGGCGCTACGCGCGTAGACGACCCCCTTTCCCCAGGAGAGTGCGCCATCAACGCGTCCAGCAGCCCTCCGGCCGACGCGGCGGTCAACGAATCGGTGACCGCCGTCGAACTTGCCGGGATCACCAAGCGATTCCCGGGTGTCGTCGCCAACCACGACATCCATCTCACCGTCCGCAAGGGCACCGTCCACGCCCTCGTCGGGGAGAACGGCGCCGGCAAATCGACGCTGATGAAGATCCTCTACGGCATGCAGAAGCCGGACGAGGGCACCATCGCCGTCGACGGCGAGCAGGTCTCCTTCTCGTCCCCGGCCGACGCCATCGTGCGCGGCATCGGCATGGTGCACCAGCACTTCATGCTCGCCGACAACCTGACCGTTCTGGAGAACGTGGTCCTCGGCAGCGAGAAGCTCTACGGCATCGGCGCCAAGGCACGCCGCAAGATCAAGGAGATCTCCGACCGGTACGGCTTCGGGGTGCGCCCCGACGTCCTGGTCGAGGAGCTGGGTGTCGCCGAACGGCAGCGCGTGGAGATCCTCAAGGTCCTCTACCGGGGCGCCCGCACCCTGATCCTGGACGAGCCCACCGCCGTACTGGTGCCGCAGGAGGTCGACGCGCTCTTCGCCAACCTGCGCGAGCTCAAGACGCAGGGCCTGGCGGTCATCTTCATCTCGCACAAGCTGGGCGAGGTGCTGTCCGTCGCCGACGAGATCACCGTCATCCGGCGCGGTACGACCGTCGGCACGGCCGTGCCCGCCGAGACCACTCCGCGTCAGCTCGCCGAGCTGATGGTCGGCAGCGAGCTGCCCACCCCGGAGACGGCCGAGTCCACGGTCACCGACCGCCCCGTACTGACGGTCAAGGCCCTCCGGCTGGAGGCGCCCGGCGGCAAGGCCCTCCTCGACGACATCACCTTCACCATCCACGCCGGTGAGGTCCTGGGCCTCGCCGGTGTCGAGGGCAACGGCCAGACCGAGCTGGTCGACGCGCTCATCGGCCTCAAGCACGCCGACTCCGGCACCATCACCCTGGTCGACGACGAGATCACCGCCTGGCCCACCCGCAGGCGCCGCGAGCAGGGCGTCGGCTACATCCCCGAGGACCGTCACCGGCACGGTCTGCTCCTTGAGGCCCCCCTTTGGGAGAACCGTATCCTCGGCCATGTGACCGAGCGGCCCAACGCCAAGGGCTTCTGGCTCGACCCGAAGGCCGCGCAGGAGGACACCCGACGGATAGTCGAGCAGTACGACGTCCGCACCCCCGGCATCGACGTCACCGCCGCCTCCCTCTCCGGCGGCAACCAGCAGAAGCTGATCGTCGGCCGCGAGATGAGCCACAAGCCGCGCTTCCTGATCGCCGCCCACCCCACCCGCGGTGTGGACGTCGGCGCGCAGGCCCAGATCTGGGACCAGATCCGCGAGGCCCGCCACGAGGGCCTGGCCGTCCTGCTGATCTCCGCCGACCTCGACGAGCTGATCGGCCTGTCCGACACCCTCCGGGTGATCTACAACGGCAAGCTCGTCGCCGACGCCGACCCGGCCACCATCACCCCCGAGGAGCTGGGCTCGGCCATGACCGGCGCCGCCACCGGCCACCTCGAACACGAAGAGACCCCCGAGGCCCCCGAGTCTCCGGAAGACGAGGCCCGCTGATGAAGAAGTTCGACAGGGAGCGCGTGCTCCTCGCGGTGGCCGGACCGGTCCTCGCGCTCGCCGTGGCCTTCGTCCTGACGGCGATCGTGCTGCTCGCCTCGGGCAAGAACCCGGTCGAGCCGTTCTCGATCATGTTCGAGCAGGCCTCGTTCTCCGACATCCAGGTCCGGATCATCAACCAGGCCTCGCTGTACTACATCGCGGCCCTCGCGGTGGCCATCGGCTTCCGGATGAACCTGTTCAACATCGGTGTCGACGGCCAGTACCTGCTCGGCGCCATGATCACCGCGATCGTCGGCGCGCACATCGACCTGCCGGCCGTCCTCCAGATCCCGCTGCTGATGCTCACCGCGATCTTCACCGGCGCGTTCTGGGCCGGCATCGTCGGTGTCCTCAAGGTCACCCGGGGTGTCAGCGAGGTCGTCGCCTCGATCATGCTGAACGCGATCGCGACCTCCGTCATCGGCTACCTCTGGCTGCCGAGCGTCGCCGGTGTGAAGGTCGGCAACAACAACACCACCGGCGAGATGGCCGAGTCCGGCTGGGTGCCCGGCATCGACATGGGCAAGGCCGGCGAGATCTACGGCCTGGTCCTCCTCGCCGTCCTGCTCGGCGTCGGCTACTGGGTCGTCATCAACCGCACCCGCTTCGGCTTCGACCTGCGCGCCTCCGGCGCCTCGGAGACGGCCGCCGCTGCCAGCGGTGTCGACCCCAAGCGCATGGTCCTCACCGCCATGCTGATCTCCGGCGGTGTGGCCGGCCTCGCGGGCCTGCCGATCCTGCTCGGCGACACCCACACCTACAGCCTGAACTTCCCCACCGGCATCGGCTTCCTCGGCATCGGCATCGCCCTGCTCGGCCGCAACGGTCCCGTCGGCACAGCCTTCGCCGCCCTGCTGTGGGCCTGGCTCGACAAGGCATCGCCCGAGCTGGACTTCCACGGCTACGACAAGGAGATCGCCGTCATCATGCAGGGCCTGATCGTGCTCTCGGTCGTCGTCTCCTACGAGACCGTGCGCGAGTGGGGTCTGCGCCGCCAGCAGCGCCGGGTCGGCGCCGAGCTCGCCGCGGGTCTTGTCCTCGGCGCCGACGACTCCGTCGACAACAACGTCAAGAAGGAGGTGGCTGGCCGATGACCACCGCGACCGATGTCAACCAGCCCACGCTGCAGCCGGCCGCCCCGGTCGGCCGCAAGCTGTCGCTGCCCGTGCTGCTGCTGGTCATCGCCGGTGTCCTGGCGCTGACCTCGATCGTCCGCATCATCACCGGCGCGGACGGCATCACCAACGTCAGCCAGATGTCCACCGCGCTCCAACTCGCCGTCCCGATCGGCCTCGCCGGCCTCGGCGGTCTGTGGGCCGAACGCGCGGGCGTGGTCAACATCGGCCTCGAGGGCATGATGATCCTCGGCACCTGGTTCGGCGCCTGGGCCGGCTTCCAGTGGGGCCCGTGGACCGGTGTCCTCGTCGGCATCGTCGGCGGCGCGATCGGCGGTCTGCTGCACGCCTTCGTCACCGTCACCTTCAACGTCAACCACATCGTCTCCGGTGTGGCCATCAACATCCTCGCCCTCGGCGCCACCCGCTACCTCGCCCCCCTCGCCTTCGTGGGCCACCAGGGCGGCTCGGCCAAGCAGTCCCCGCCGGTGGACTCGCTGGGCAACTTCACGATCCCCGGCCTCTCCGACGCGCTCCAGGACCTGAACGCCAAGGGCTGGTTCTTCATCTCCGACATCGCGGGCCTGCTCGGCGGTCTGGTCACCAACGTCTCCTGGCTGACCCTCCTCGCTGTCGCCCTGGTCCCCGCCACCTGGTGGATCCTGTGGCGCACCGCCTTCGGTCTGCGCCTGCGCTCCTGCGGTGAGAACCCGGTCGCCGCCGAGTCCCTCGGCGTCAACGTCTACAAGTACAAGTACCTGGCCGTGATCATCTCCGGCGGTCTGGCCGGCCTGGGCGGCGCCTTCCTCTCCATCGTCGCGAACCCCTTCTATCTGGAGGGCCAGACCAGCGGCCGAGGCTTCATCGGTCTCGCCGCGATGATCTTCGGCAACTGGATGCCGGGCGGCCTCGCCATCGGTGCCGGCCTCTTCGGCTACACCGACAGCCTCAACCTGCGCGGCGGCTCCGAGAACGTCCACGCACTGCTGCTGCTCGGCGCGCTGCTGCTGGTCATCGGTGCCGTCTGGCTGGCGGTCCGCAAGAAGTACGTCCCCGCCGTGATCACCCTGATCATCGGCGCGCTGGTCTTCACCTGGTACTCCGTCACCAACGAGGTCCCGAACCAGGTCGTCGCCGCCACGCCGTACGTCATCACGCTGATCGTCCTCGCGCTCTCCGCGCAGCGGCTGCGGATGCCGAAGGCGGACGGCCTGCCGTACCGGAAGGGACAGGGCAAGTGACCGCCGTCGTCGACTGGGAGGAGCTGCGGGCCGTGGCCCGGGACGCCATGTCCCACGCGTACGCCCCCTACTCGGGCTATCCGGTCGGCGTCGCCGCCCTCGTCGACGACGGCCGCACGGTCTCCGGCTGCAACGTCGAGAACGCCTCGTACGGCCTCGGCCTGTGCGCCGAGTGCGGTCTGGTCTCGGAGCTGCAACGCACCGGCGGTGGTCGCCTGACACACTTCACCTGCGTCGACGGCAAGGGCGAGATCCTCGTCCCGTGCGGCCGCTGCCGCCAACTGCTGTACGAGTTCGGCGGCCCGGACCTGCTGCTGGAGACCCCGGCGGGAATCGTGCCGCTCTCCGAGATGCTCCCCCAGGCCTTCGGACCGGGCCATCTCACCAAGTAACTCCCGTGCGGCCCCTCTGAGTCGGCGCTCAGGGGGGCCGCGCCTTTCCGATCACTTATCGGACTGCCTTCGAAATCCTCGATCTTCGAAACCTCGATCGGAACCCTGAAAGGAAAGCCATGGCCATGGACGCCATCTCCGTCATCCGCACCAAGAGGGACCGCGGCGAGCTGAGCGACGAGCAGATCGACTGGGTCATCGACGCGTACACCCGCGGTGAGGTCGCCGACTACCAGATGGCCGCCCTCAACATGGCGATCCTGCTCAACGGCATGAACCGCCGCGAGATCGCCCGCTGGACGGCCGCGATGATCGCCTCCGGCGAGCGCATGGACTTCTCGTCCCTCGCCCTCCCCACCGCCGACAAGCACTCCACGGGCGGCGTGGGCGACAAGATCACCCTCCCGCTGGCCCCCCTGGTGGCGGCCTGCGGCGCGGCGGTGCCCCAGCTGTCGGGCCGAGGCCTCGGCCACACGGGCGGCACCCTGGACAAGCTGGAGTCGATCCCCGGCTGGCGTGCCCTGCTCTCCAACGAGGAGATGCTGAACGTCCTGAACGAGGTCGGCGCGGTGATCTGCGCGGCGGGCGACGGCCTGGCCCCGGCGGACAAGAAGCTGTACGCGCTGCGAGACGTGACGGGCACGGTGGAGGCGATCCCGCTGATCGCCTCGTCGATCATGTCGAAGAAGATCGCGGAGGGCACGGGCTCGCTGGTCCTGGATGTGAAGGTGGGCAGCGGTGCCTTCATGAAGACCATCGAGGACGCGAGGGAACTGGCGTCGACGATGGTGGGCCTGGGCACGGACCACGGCGTGAAGACGGTGGCGTTGCTGACGGACATGTCGACCCCGCTGGGCCTTACGGCGGGCAACGCCCTCGAAGTCCGCGAGTCGGTGGAGGTCCTGGCGGGCGGCGGCCCGGCGGATGTGGTCGAGCTGACTCTGGCCCTGGCCCGCGAAATGCTCGACGCGGCCGGAGTGAAGGACGCCGACCCGGCGAAGGCCCTGGCCGACGGCTCCGCGATGGACGCCTGGCGCCGCATGATCGCGGCCCAGGGCGGCGACCCGGACGCCCCGCTCCCCACCTCGAAGGAACAGCACGTGGTGAAGGCCGGTGCCTCCGGCGTCCTCACCCGCCTCGACGCCTACGACATCGGCATCGCCGCCTGGCGCCTCGGCGCCGGCCGCGCCCGCAAGGAGGACCCGGTCCAGGCCGCCGCCGGCGTCGAGATGCACGCCAAGCCCGGCGACACGGTCACCGAGGGCCAGCCCCTCCTGACCCTCCACACGGACACCCCCGAACGCTTCGAGTACGCGCTGGAAGCGGTGGAGGGCTCGTACGACATCGCAGCGCCCGGCACGGGGTTCACCCCGTCGCCGGTGGTGCTGGAACGTATTGCCTGACCTGGGGTTCTCTCTTTCGGGTGAACGGGACCGGTGGACCGCCGCCGGTCCCGTTCGGCATGCTGGGATCGGTGACACACCGATAGGAGATCGCCAGTGCGACACGAAGTCGCTCCACCCAAGTGGATGACTTGCAGGAGGAAAGAAGGTCATGAGCAGGTCATCCCGGACCAGTGTCCAAGGTCCGTTCCCACTTCCGCATGCGTCGCTGGCAACGGCGGGGTGTGAAGCCGGAAGCGTAAGCCCAAGAGCGGCACGGCCATCGGGCCGCAACAGGCGAGGGGAAGACCGGACGGGCTAATGCGAATGAACCCTTGACGAAATCTCGTAACTCCTATGCCGCGTCGATGGTGAGCTGTCGGCGGCAGACAGGCCCTTGCGCGGAAGAGCGCACAACGACCCCGGAGGATTGGCGCCGAAGGGGGAGGACACCGTCGGGCCCGGGATTAAGAGGGAGCCCACCCCGGCCGCATCTTGTGGGAGTGGAACGTGGAAACCCCGTTGGAGTCCGGGAGTTGATCCCGGTAAGCCGGAGGTAACGAAGGACCAAGCCTCCAGCGGGACAGGATGATCCGAGAAGCGAACGCCGACAGGGCGAAAGCCCAGAGGAAAAGGACGCGGAGTCCTCAGCCGCACCCAATAACTCGTCGGATACGAGGCGATGCCCGGCCCGAAAGGGAGCTCACGCGGATCAGGTAGGCCCGTGAAGAAGAACTGCGAAGAACCCCGAACCGAAGGGCAAGTTGGATGCCGAAGGTAGGTGTGGCAGTGGCCGCTACGGTGGCGATGCCTCCCACGACGGCGAACGGACCGGAGGACTACGCCCAGACCTGGCACAGCATCGACTGGGCCAAGGCGGAGGCGTCGGTACGGCGACTGAGGCAGCGCATCTTCACAGCCGCGCAGGAAGGGGACCTGAAGAAGGTCCGGAACTTGCAGAAGCTCATGCTGCGGTCCCACTCGAACACGCTCGTGAGCGTGAAACGGGTGACGCAGCAGAGCACAGGCCGTCGGACGGCCGGGATCGACCAGGAACGCGCGCTCACTCCGAGCGCGCGAGGGCGGCTGGCCGCTGAGATCACAGCGGAACGCTCGCCTGGAAAGCCCCTGCCCGTCCAGCGCGTGTACATTCCCAAAGCCAACGGAAAGCAGCGCCCCTTGGGTATTCCAGTTATCCGTGACCGAGTCCGCCAGGCCCGCGTCAAGAATGCACTGGAACCCGAGTGGGAAGCCCGGTTCGAGCAACGAAGCTACGGTTTCCGCCCCGGCCGGGGCTGTCATGACGCGATCGGCGCCATCTTCAATATCGCGGGCCAGAAACGGGCCAAGCGGTTATGGGTGCTCGATGCTGATCTGACAGCGGCGTTCGACCGTATTTCGCACGACCACCTGATGAGCCTCATCGGTACTTTCCCGGCGCGGGAAGCGATCCGCGGATGGCTCAAGGCGGGAGTGATGGACTGCGGACGATTCTCGCCCACCGATGAGGGGACCCCTCAGGGTGGTGTGATCAGTCCGCTGCTGCTCAACGTGGCCTTGCACGGCATGGAGACGGCGGCCGGGCATCTCACAGAAGGACGTTCCCACAAGTCCCGACGAGATGCTCCGGTCCTGGTCCGGTACGCGGATGACTTTGCGGTGTTCTGCCACAGCGAAGACGAAGCGCACCAGGTCAAGGAGCAACTGGCTGTCTGGATGGCCCCGTGCGGGGTCGCCTTCAACGAGGAGAAGACATCCGTCCTCCACCTTGAAGAAGGATTCGACTTCCTCGGGTTCAACATCCGCAGGTACAGCGGAACTCTGCTGATCAAGCCGAGCAAGGCGGCTGTGAAAAGGGTCCGGGAACGACTCCGCAGTGAGGTGATCGGCCTGCGAGGGGCGAACGCCGGAGCTGTGGTGAGGAGGCTCAACCCGATCATCAAGGGGTGGGCCACCTACTACCGGACGGTGGTGTCCAAGGAGACCTTCAAGTCCCTGGACTTCTACGTGTGGACGCTCACACAGAAGTGGGTCAAGCACTCCCACCCGAACAAGCCGAAGAGCTGGCGACTGGCCAAGCACTACGGCGTCTTCAACTCGACCCGGAAGGACCAGTGGGTATTCGGTGACCGGGACACCGGCACCTACCTCTACAAGTTCAACTGGACCAGAATCGTCCGGCACGTGATCGTCAAGGAGGGCAACTCCCCCGACGATCCCTCGCTGGCCGAATACTGGGCGAGCCGCCGACGCAAAAGGGTGCCCGGGACCGCCGACAGGTGGACCATCACCCTCGCATCCCGCCAGAAGGGGATCTGTCCGCTGTGCAAACAGCCGTTGATCCCCGACGCCGAGTACACACCGGACAACCCTCGCGAGTGGGCCGCGTGGTTCTCGGCATCGATGAAGCCGCTGCACAAGCACCACTTCATCTATCGGCGCGACGGCGGCACGGACGAGCGGACGAACCTTCGCCTCGTACACGCTGACTGCCATCGCCAGCACCACGCCGGCGATCACAGAAGGGCCAAGCAAGATGACCGACCCGCGTGACTCCAGGGGCCCGCTTGAGCCGGATGCGGTGAACAGCCGCACGTCCGGTTCTGAGGGGGCCGGGGGGCGGCAACGCCCTCCGGCTACCCGACTGAGCGCACTCACCGTCAGCCAGGACCCTGAGCAGAGCTGGGACGATCTCGTCCGGTTCTGGGAGGAGATGGAGTGGCCTGAGGGCAGCAAGGTGGAGATCATCGAAGGGATCATCACCGTGTCACCTGCTCCCACGTATCGTCACAACCTGATCGCGGAACGAATCCAGCGTTGCCTCTACTCCGTGATCCCCGACGACTGGGGGATCTTCCAGACACTGGCCATCGCCGTGCCGTCGCGTTTGGGCATGCTCATCCCCGACCTCGTGGTCGCGCCGAGGCGGGAAGACACCGACACGGACACCCACATCCCGGCCGCCCTTGCCGAACTCGTCGTCGAGGTGACCTCCAAGTCCAACGCCCGCCACGACCGCATCAGCAAGCCCGCCGCCTACGCCACCGCCGGCATCCCGCTCTACCTTCTCGTCGACCGTTGGGCCCCCGACGGCCCCACAGCAACGCTCTACGGGGAACCGAAGGGCGACGTCTACCGCCCGCTGAGCACCGTCAAGTTCGGCGAGGCCATCAAGATCCCCGCGCCCGTCGACGTCACCATCGACACCAGCGTCTTCCCCGACAAGTAGGGGTGTCGGCTCATCCACCCGCGCGGCGGTCTTCTCGCCGCCGATGAATTACGCCGCTCCCCACGGTCTACCGATCGTGGACGCGACGACACCCGCCGTACTCGTGCTGCCAGGCCCCGTCACCCGGGACGAGGTGCCTCGGCTCTGTGACGAGGTGCGCGTGCGGCTGGAGGGGACCGGGGGAGGCACCGGGGTCGTGGTGTGCGATGTCGGCGGGGTCGGACCGCCGGGCCTCGCCATCATCGACGCACTGGCCCGTATGCAGCTCGCCGCCCGACGGGCCGGAGGCCGGATACGGCTGAGGGACCCCGATCCGGCGCTGCGCGCGCTACTGGGCCTGGTCGGGCTTGCTTTCGATGTGGAGGGGCAGGTCGAACAGGGGGAACCAGCGGGCGGTGTCGAGGAAGCAGTGGAACCCCGCGATGCGGCCCTCTGAAATCTCCAGCACCTGCACGGCCCACGCGCTGAAGCCGCCCTTCTCCGGGTCCGGCTTGTACTGCGCGAAGCCCGGCAGGCCGTTCACCGCGACCGGCACCAGGTGCGAGCCGGCGCAGGGGGCGCCGAGCGTGGTCATGAAGCCGGTGATGTCGGCGGTGCCCGTCAGCCACAGGTCGAACGGCGGCATCGTCATCACCGCGTCCTCGTGCAGCAGGGCCGTGAGCGCCGCCATGTCGTACCCCTCGAAGGCGGCCACATAGCGCTCCAGCAGCTTCTGCTGCTCCTCGTCCAGCGGGTCGGAGACCTCGGCCTCCGCCGCACGCCCGTCGCTCTCGGCGAGGGTCGCGCGGGCCCGCTGCAGCGCGCTGTTCACCGAGGCGACCGAGGTGTCCAGCAGCTCGGCGACCTCGCTGGCCTTCCACGCCAGCACCTCACGCAGGATGAGCACCGCACGCTGCTTGGCGGGCAGCTTCTGCAGCGCCGCGACGAACGCCAGCCGCACGCTCTCCTTGGCCACCGCGGCCTCGGCCGGATCGGCGGTCGTCGGCAGCACGCGCGCGTCGGGGACCGGCTCCAGCCAGGTGTTGTCCGGACGCGGGGCGAGGGCGGCCTGGGCGAGTGGGGTGGACTCCGTGAGATCCATGGGGCGGGCCCGCTTGTTGCCGGCCGTCAGCATGTCCAGACAGACGTTCGTCGCGATCCGATACAGCCACGACCTCAGCGAGGAGCGGCCCTCGAACTTCGCGTAGCTCCGCCAGGCCCGGATCATCGTGTCCTGCACCGCGTCCTCCGCCTCGAAGGACGAGCCGAGCATCCGGTAGCAGTACCCGGTCAGCTCGACCCGGTGCTGCTCCAACCGGGCATCCAGTTCCGTCGTCGCCGTCGCCGTACCGTCGCTCATCGCCAACCCACCCCTGTGGCTCATCCGCGTCGCACGCACCTTTGCGCGCCACCACTTCGGAAGCTACCGCAGCCCACTGACAATGGCCTTGCGAAGGAAGGAAAGCGCAGGTCAGCGGAGATCTGGCGCGTCCGCCGCCCAGCCACCGCCCTCCCGCCCCCTCGCCCTCACACGTGGACCACCTCGTGCGTCAGCCCAACTCCGCGGCGTCCACTCGGCGTGGCGCAGGATGGCCCGGACGGTCGCGCGGGACGGGGCCGGGCGGAGGGCCGTGTCGCCTGCGGCGACGGCCAGCGGATGGGCCAGTCGCTGTCCCATCCGGCCGGCCTGACGTGCCGCGCGCGACCGACTGGCTGCGTGGGCGGCGTTCGGCGTCGTAGCGGGTCAGCGCGGATTCGACCGTGGGCTCGGCGGCGAGCGCGGCGGCCGGCGTGGCCGCGTCCTCCAGCGCCTGGCGGGCGCCCTGGCCGAGGTCGGGCGTCATGGCGTGAGCCGCGTCACCGAGGAGCACGATCCGGCCCGCGCGGAAGGCCGGCAGCGGCGCCACCGACTCGTGGATGTCGTGGTGCAGTACGGCCTCGGGCCGGGGCGCGTCCAGCAGCGCGGGGATCGGGCCGTGCCAGTCGCCGAAGCGGCGGCGCATCTCGGCGAGGGGGTCCGCGTGCCGCACACCGGGCGGTGAGTTGAACACCGCGTGCACGACTTCCTGGCCGCGCACGGCGTCACGGACCCCGAGGAGCGCACCATCGCACTGCCGATCCACGGCGACGCGGGAACCGGTCCCCGTACGGACCTCAGTCCTCAGTACGCCGCCGACAACCGCCGCTCGGCCCGCGCCGCGTGCGACCCCACCACCGTGATCGCCACGACCCCCAGCACCGCCAGCAGTCCCAGCCCGACCGTCCCGAGCCAGCCCCCGGAGTGGAAGGCCACCGCGCCGAGCGTGCTGCCCGCGCTGGACCCCACGTAGTAGGCGGACTGGTACAGTGCCGAGGCCTGGGCGCGCCCCTGCTTGGCCGTATGGCTGACCGCGGAGGACGCGACCGCGTGGCCCGCGAAGAAGCCCGCGGTGATGAGGACGAGCCCGAGCAGCACGAGCGGCAGCGAGTCGGAGAGCGAGACCAGCAGACCGGCGGTCGTCGTACCGCCCGCCAGGTACAGCGCACCGCGCCGACCCAGCCGCCCCACCAGCTTCCCGGCGGTGGAAGCGGACACCGTACCGACGAGATACACGAGGAAGATCGAGCCGATGATGCCCTGGGGGAGCGAGAACGGGGCCTCGGTCAGGCGGTAGCCGATGACGGTGTAGACGCCGCCGAAGACCGTCATGAAGAGCGCGCCGATGGCGTACAGCCGACGCAGCAGCGGGTTGGCGAGGTGCGTGCGCACCGTGCGGGCCAGCACCGTGGGCCGCAGCGAGCCGCCCACGAAGTGCTTCGGCGCGGGCAGCAGCAGCCGGAAGGCCACCGCGCAGCCCACCGCGATCAGCCCGAGCACCCCGAGCGCGACCCGCCAGCCCCACTCCTGCGCGACCCACCCGGTGACGATCCGGCCGCTCATGCCGCCGACGCTGTTGCCGGCGACGAAGAGGCCGATCGCGGTGACGAGGGCCTTGGGGCGGACCTCCTCGGCGAGATAGGCGGTCGCCGACGCCGGCACCCCGGCCAGCGCCGCACCCTGCACCGCCCGCAGCACCACCAGCGCGCCGAGCGACGGAGCGAAGGGGACCAGCAGCCCGACCGTGACCGCGACCGCCAGCGACGCCGTCATCACCGTACGCCGCCCGAACCGCTCCGAGAGCGCGCTCATCGGCAGCACGAACAGCGCCAGCGCACCGGTCGCCGCCGACACCGTCCAGCTCGCCCCGCTCGCCGTCCCCCCGAAGTCGCCCGAGATCAGCGGCAGCAGGGCCTGCGTGGAGTAGAGGAGGGCGAAGGTCGCGACACCCGCGAGGAACAGCGCGAGGCTCATCCGGCGATAGCCGGGAAGGCCGGGGGCCACTCGGGAGTCGGCGGTGCGCGAACGGTGGGACGTGGCTGCTACGGCGCCCACGGTGGTGGGCGCCTCGGTACTGGCGGAAGGCATGCCTCGAAACTACGTACGCCACCTTTCATCCGTCCAATGCATGGAACCTTCATAATCGTTCCTGTGATGCATCAGCAAAGGTCAGAGCGTCGGCTGTCACCGTCCGGTGACACAGAAGACATCGAGAACATCGAGGACATCGTCCTGCGCCTCGCTCCCCGCCTCGCCTACTTCGCCGGAGTCGCCCGCACCGAGCACGTCACCCGGGCCGCGCGGGAGATGCAGGTCCCGCAGTCGACGCTCTCCAGGGCGATGGTGCGGCTCGAACAGGATCTGGGCGTCGACCTGTTCGCCCGCCGCGGCCGTACGGTCTCGCTCACGCACGCAGGCCGCACCTTTCATGCCTCCGTCGAGCGCGCCCTCGCCGACATCGAGCGCGCCGCCGACGAGGTCCGCGCCGACGCCGACCCGGCCACCGGCAAGGTCGCCTTCGGCTTCCTGCACACCATGGGCGCCGAAACGGTCCCCGGCCTCCTCCAGGCCTTCCGCGCCGAGCACCCCCGCGTCCGCTTCAGCCTGGTCCAGAACTACGGCGAGGCCATGATCGAACGCCTACGCGCAGGCGAACTGGATCTCTGCCTGACCTCCCCCGTCCCGGACGCCCCCGACCTGGTCGCCCGCCGCCTCGACGAACAGAAACTCCGCCTGGTGGTTCCCGCGGACCACCACCTGGCCACCCGCAAACGCATCCGCCTCGCCGAAGCCGCCGACGAGACCTTCGTGACCCTGGAACCCGGCTACGGCATGCGCCGCATCACGGACGACCTCTGCGAGGAGGCCGGCTTCAAACCCCGTATCGCGTTCGAGGGCGAGGAGGCGGAGACGCTACGGGGCCTGGTGGCGGCGGGTTTGGGCGTGGCACTCCTGCCCCCGCCGGCGGTTCCCAGGCCGGGAGTCGTGGAACTGACGGTCACGGCCCCGAGAGCGGCCAGAGAAATCGGGGTGGCCTGGCTCGCCGGTCACCCGGACACACCCCCGGTGGCCGCTTTCAAGAAGTTCCTACTCTCGAGAAAGGGCAACTTGCTGACGAGTTGAGCAGCAGCAGTGCTCTCATCCACCCCTCCGAGAGCGGACCACCCCGAACCCGGAGGCAAGCGGCATCCGCAACCCCAAAGGAGGCGGAGCCGCCAGCGCGTCCTCGACCGGCCGGGAAAACGCCCGCCCGAACAACACCCCCATCACAAAGTCCGAGGCCAGCGCGTACACCTCGTCCCGGTACTGCTGCAACCCATGCCGATCCGCATGCACCTCGAACCGGCAGATGTCGGGGTTCGTCTTCTTCGCCCGAGCGGCGAACCGAAAGGACAACTCCGGATCGACCCGCTCGTCGTTCGTGCCGTGCACGATCATCACCCGCCGCCCGGACAACTGTTTCACCGGTTCGGGCGGCGTCGCCACATCCTCCTCCGGCAACCAAGGAGCGAGGGCCAGTACGGAGTTGACGGCGTCGTGCCCAGCCCCGTGGAGCGCGGCCCGCGCACCCATATGGACGCCGACGAGACACACCGGCACGTCCCCGTAGCGCCGGACGACCTCGTCGACGGCCCACTCGGCATCCCGTGCCAGCCGCGCCTCCGTGCCGTTCCAGCCGCGGTAGCGGTAGTGCACGACATGCGTCGCCAGCCCCTCCTCGCGCCCGGCCCGGGCGAGCCGGCGGCCGAGGGCCCGAACGGAGGCCGTGGCCACCATGGGGGAGGGTCTGCGGTCGGATGCCTCGTCGCCGGCCGGGAGGAGCAGGACGACTCCGCTGACCGCGCTCGGCTCCGGGCCGATCGTCCGCCCAAGTCGAGGCGTACGGACCGGCATTGCTTGCTGCGCCATGACAGAACAGTGTCAGAAGTCATGGTGTACGCCACTCGTCCGGTGGGTCACCGTTGGGTATCGACGGCGATTCCCGGCAGGCGCTCTACGCGCGTAGGCGTTATCGTGCGAAAATGACGAACCAGACTGACCGGACCGGAGGCACCCCGGACTCGGACCAGATCCGCCGGGCGCCCAAGGTTCTGCTGCACGACCATCTCGACGGCGGCCTGCGCCCCGGAACCATCGTCGAACTCGCCCGCGACAGCGGGTACTCCCAACTCCCGGAGACCGACCCCGACCGGCTCGGCGTCTGGTTCCGCGAGGCCGCCGACTCCGGGTCCCTGGAGCGGTACCTGGAGACCTTCTCCCACACCGTCGGTGTGATGCAGACCCGTGACGCGCTCTTCCGGGTCGCCGCCGAGTGCGCCGAGGACCTCGCCGCGGACGGCGTCGTCTACGCCGAGGTCCGGTACGCCCCCGAGCAGCACCTCGACGGCGGGCTCAGCCTCGAAGAGGTCGTCGAGGCCGTCAACGAGGGCTTCCGGGAGGGCGAGCGGCGCGCAAGGGAGGCCGGCCATCGCATTCGCGTCGGCGCCCTGCTCACCGCCATGCGGCACGCGGCCCGCTCCCTGGAGATCGCCGAACTCGCCAACCGCTATCGCGACCTGGGGGTCGTCGGCTTCGACATCGCGGGCGCCGAGGCCGGTTTCCCGCCCACCCGGCATCTCGACGCCTTCGAGTACCTCAAGCGCGAGAACAACCACTTCACCATCCACGCCGGTGAGGCCTTCGGGCTCCCCTCCATCTGGCAGGCGTTGCAGTGGTGCGGCGCCGACCGGCTCGGCCATGGCGTGCGCATCATCGATGACATCCAGGTCCACGAGGACGGCTCCGTGAAGCTCGGTCGTCTCGCCTCCTACGTCCGCGACAAGCGCATCCCGTTGGAGCTGTGCCCCAGCTCCAACCTCCAGACCGGCGCCGCCCGTTCGTACGCCGAGCACCCCATCGGGCTGCTGCGGCGACTGCACTTCCGGGCCACCGTGAACACCGACAACCGGCTGATGTCCCACACCAGCATGAGCCGTGAATTCGAGTATCTGGTCGATGCTTTCGGCTACACGCTCGACGACATTCAGTGGTTCTCGGTCAATGCCATGAAGTCGGCATTCATTCCTTTCGATGAACGACTGGCCATGATCAATGATGTGATCAAGCCTGGATATGCCGAGTTGAAATCCGAATGGCTGTTCCGCCAGACGGCGTCCACCAGTGGTTCTGCCAAGGAAGAGGGCTGAACGACGTCTTCGGGAAGTGGTCGCGTCAACAGTGACGCGGCCATTTTTCGATGTTTGCCTCCGGCGGGACTTCGGTGTTTACGTTTCGGTACCGCTCACCACCCGTCAAACGCATTCAAGGACGCATTCACCATGAAGCAGTCTGCCGCCAAGACCCTCGGTGTCGCCGCCCTCGGTGCCGCCATCGCCGCTGTGGGCGCGGGCGCCGCGAACGCCGCCCCGAGCGCACCGGGCGCCCTCGACGCCTCCCAGGCGCTGGGCACCGTCACCCAGTCGCTGCCCGTGGAGAACGTCTCGCAGGCGCTGCCCGGTGTCGCCGGAGCCGCCACCCAGGGACAGCGGGCGCTCGGCGCCGGTCTGGAGGCCTCGCAGCCCGCCGCCGGCGGTGTCCTCGCGGAGGGGCCCACCGCCCCCGTCGGCGGACTGCTCGGTGGTGTGCCCGCCGGCCAGACCCTCCCGGCCAAGGAGCTCGGCGTGAACAGCCTCCCGCTCGGCGGCGGCGCCTGACGGCCGCACCGCTCCGACGCCGGCGTCCCGCACCGTCGCGTACGCACGCGAAGACCTGGACCCGTGCCCGCGTATGCGAAAGGGGCGCACCCTCCTCGGGTGCGCCCCTTCGGTGTGTGTCACCACGCCGCGCGGGCCTTGTCCTCGGAGGGGAACAGGATCCACAGGGCTATGTACAGGAGGAACTGCGGGCCCGGAAGCAGACACGACAGCAGGAAGATCACGCGCATCGTGGTGGCGGAGGTGCCGAAGCGCCGTGCCAGCGCGGCGCACACTCCGCCGATCATGCGGCCTTCGGTGGGGCGGGCAAGGCGGCTCATGAGGGCTCCTTCGTCAGCGTAGGGCGCGGGCCGCGGACCCGATCCGCGGGCCGGCGGTGGGGCGGGGCCTCCCGATGGCCGCCGCTCGTTTCCACACCATCGACGCTACGGTGACGAAGCGGACGAAGCGTCCCTCTATGGAGCTATTCCGACCCTGGGAATCGTCGGGGTCCGACCCTGAGAGGTCTCCTCCCGGCGCCGCTCCGACCCCACCCGGGTCTCGGCCCTGCGGCGGAGCGCGGCCCTGAGGGCGGGTACGACCGCGAGATGGGCCAGGCCCACGCCGACCGTGTTCAGCAGGATCGAGTCGATGTCGACGACCTGACCGGGCACCCCGGTCTGCAACAGCTCGATCGCCAGCGACAGCAGGGCCCCGGTCGCGACCGACCGGGCCAGCGAGGCGACCGGCGACACCGCCAGTCTGCCGTGGGCCATCGGCAGCAGCACACCCAGCGGCGCCAGCAGCGCGAGGCCCTCGCCGATCCGCCGCGCCGCCTCCGGCCACCCCAGGGCCAGATCCGCTCTGATCCCCGCGAAGGGCCGAAGATTCGAGGCACTCACATAGGTGACGTCCAGCGGACGCAGCGTGATCCAGGCAACGAGCACGAGATGTGCGACGAGGAGGACACCCCCCGCCGCACGAACCCGGACCCCGGCGCTACCGCCGCACGTACCTTGACGCTGCACGCCCCACAAGACGCGGTCCCCGGCACGATCGGTTCCCCTTTATTTGTGGCTCGGTTCGCCGCCGGGGAGCCAACCCCCTTTGGCTCACTCGCCGCCGGGGGTGCGGTGGGCCCAGCTCGTGGGCGTTGTGCCGCAAAGGCCGGCCCCCGCGCCCTCACTCAGGAGACGCCGACCTCCGTGGACGGCGGTGTCTCCGATCCCGGGTTCGACTGGACATCCGGGGTGCACTCGTAGCGGCGCAGGGAGGCGGCGCTTGTGCTGCCGAGGACGACCGAGCCGTTGTCGCCGGCTGCCGCGGAGTCGGCGAAGGTGCAGACGATCTGGGCGAGGGCGTAACGGGGGAGGGCGTCCGGGGGAGTGGAGACGCGCAGGGTGTCGGCGGGGTCGCCGGGGCGGGGGCCGGTCACCGTGAGGCCGGACGGTACGGCGGTCTGGTAGCCGGCCTCGCCCTCGACGGTCGAGGGCTCCCCGGCGAGGGTGTCCAGGAGGCCCTGGGCGACCGCGACGCGCCGCTTCGTCTCGTCGGTGCCCTCGGACACCTGGATCGCGCGGTCGACCCGTGCGAGCGCCCCGGAACAGAGCAGGAACACCGCGACCGGCATGCCGGACGGCGAGGCCTGGGCCGAGACGTCCGGCACCGACAGCTCGCACGGCACCATCGAGGGCGCGGGCCCGAAGTCCGTCGGCACCTGAGTGGCCCGGATGCCGCACCCGGCGAGCAGCCCGGCCAGCACCCCGACCGCACCCACCACGAGTACAGGCCGCCGTATACGTACCTGCCGCACCTGCCGTACCTGCCGTACGCGCCGTATCCGCCCGTCCCGCGATCGCGTGGGTGTCACCCACGCATCCCGTATCGTCACTGCCCGTCCCTCTCGGTGCCCGCCGTGTCGCCGTCGCCCGTGTCACCCTCGCTCGCCCGCTCCGGTGCGATCAGCGGGGAGGCGTCCCGGGGCAGACGGAGGGTGAACACCGCGCCGCCCTCCGGGGAGTTGGCGGCGGTGATCTCGCCGCCGTGGATGTGGGCGTTCTCCAGGGCGATGGACAGACCGAGGCCGCTGCCCTCCGAGCGCGGACGGGAGGCGCTCGCCTTGTAGAAGCGGTCGAAGACATGCGGGAGGACGTCCTCGGGGATGCCCGGGCCGTGGTCCCGCACGTCGATGACCATGTCGTCGCCCTCCTCGCGCACCGAGACGCGTACCGGCGAACCGCCGTGCTTGAGCGCGTTGCCGATCAGGTTGGCGAGGATCACGTCCAGGCGGCGCGGGTCGAGGTTGGCCATGATGCCGCGCTCGGCGTCCAGCTCCACCGCGTCCAGCCAGGCGCGGGCGTCGATGCAGGCGGTGATCTGGTCGGCGATGTCGACGTCGTCGAGGACCAGCTTGGCCGTACCCGCGTCGAAGCGGGTCACCTCCATCAGGTTCTCGACCAGGTCGTTGAGCCGGCGCGTCTCGCTGACGACGAGCCGTACCGCCGGTTCGATCATGGGATCGAGACTGCCGGTGTCGGCGTCCAGCTCCTCCTCCAGCACCTCCGTCACGGCGGTGATCGCCGTCAGCGGCGTACGGAGCTCGTGCGACATGTCCGCGACGAAGCGCCGGGACGCCTCCTCGCGGGCGCTCATGTCGTCGACCTTCTTCTCCAGGGACTCCGCCGCGAGGTTGAACGTCCGGGAGAGATCGGCCAGTTCGTCCGTGCCGGACACCCTGAGCCGGGTGTCGAGCTTGCCCTCGCCGAGCCGCCGGGCGGCGACACCGAGGCGCTGCACCGGCTTCAGCACGGTCGTCGCGGCGGCCTGCGCGAGCAGCGCCGAGCCGATCAGCGACAGACCTGTCGCGATACCGAGCGACCAGGCCAGCGAGTTGAGGTCCTTCGCCTCCAGCTCCAGGGACTTGCGCATATAGCCGGTCGGCCCGCCGCCGATCATCTTCGCGCCGCCCACCAGATACGGCGTGTCGCCGTCGATGACCCGCTGCCAGTACAGGTGGTACGCGTGCTGGTTGCCCGTCGTGAGCTTCTGCCGCTTGCCGACGGCCTTCTGCAGCGACGCGGGCACGTCCTCCAGCGTGAAGCCGTCCAGCGCGTTCGCCGTCGAGGAGCCGGTGACCGTCCTGCCGTCGGCGTCCTCGGCGACGAGCAGCACGCTGAAACGCTGGCCGCCGTCGGCCATCTGCCGTGCCGCGAGGCGCAGCTGGTCCTGCGTCGGGTTCGGGCGCAGCGTACTCACATGGCTCTGCATCTCCCGCTCGAAGTCCTCGAGCGCCGCGTTCTGCGCGCGCGTCAGCACGGCCTCGCGGTTGAGCCAGTACGCGATCCCGGACGCCGACGCGGCGGCCGTGAGCGCCACCAGCCCGAAGACGACCACCAGCCGCAGCCGCAGACTGGTGAAACGAATGCGTGACTGAACTTTCCTGCGAGCCGCGGACCAGCCGCGGATCCCCCCTTGAGCCTTCGTCACTGAGGAACGTCCAGCCGGTAGCCCACGCCGCGCACGGTACGGATCAGGGTCGGCGACGACGGTACGTCCTCGACCTTGGCGCGCAGTCGCTGCACGCACGCGTCCACCAGCCGGGAGTCGCCCAGATAGTCGTGCTCCCACACCAGACGCAGCAACTGCTGCCGGGACAGGGCCTGTCCGGGCCGACGGCTCAGCTCAAGGAGCAGCCGCAGCTCGGTCGGGGTGAGCTGGAGGTCCTCGCCGTTCTTCGTCACGGTCATCGCCGCGCGGTCGATCACCAGGTTGCCGAACGTCGCCGCGTCATTGGCCTCGCGCTCACCGCGGCGCAGCACGGCGCGGATACGGGCGTCCAGCACCCGCCCCTGCACCGGCTTGACCACATAGTCGTCCGCGCCGGACTCAAGGCCCACCACGACGTCGATGTCGTCGCTGCGCGCGGTCAGCAGAATGATCGGCAGTTGGTCGGTGCGCCGGATCCGCCGACACACCTCGAAGCCGTCGATGCCGGGCAGCATCACGTCCAAAACGATCAGATCCGGCCGCTGTTCGCGCAGCAGCTTGAGACCATCCTCGCCGCTGGCGGCGGTGGCGACACGGTGCCCCTGGCGCGTCAGTGAGAGCTCCAGGGCCGTGCGGATGGCGTCATCGTCCTCGATCAGCAACAGGGAAGGCACGGGCTCATTCTGGCCCATGGCATGGCGCCGAATCGACCGTTGGAGCGCTCCCACCCATCTCTCGCACATGATCGTGGTCTCCGCGTAGCCGTACGACTCTTCTCTGTGATCAAGCTGTGAGTTGATTGGGGCCGACCCCTGTGACAGCTCTGTGACAGTCGGCGGATACGGCCGTGAAGGTGGCCGGGCAGTCTTCTCGGCACAGGCAAGGAAGCACCGCCCGACAGAAACGACAGGGCGGGGCGGACGACCGGAACTCCACGACGGGGGGCGCGAGATGAACACGCTGCACAGCACCAGCACTAGCGCAGTTGTCACGCGTCTCCACGACGTCATCCGGAGCTCGGAGAAGTCCGGTGCCGTGAGCGGGCGGGGGTGCGCTCGCGGCGCCGGGCGTCAGCACACCACGTACATGTCGGTGGTTGACGCACACACGGGGGGAAGCACCACGGGGGTGACCCACGGGGGAACGGGGGTCGCGGCCGCGTACGGGGAGGGCACGGGGGAACGCCGTTCTGTGTCGGAGGCGGAGTTCACCGCCTACGTCCAGGAGCGTCGTGCCTCCCTGTACGCAACCGCCTACCACCTCACCGGTGACCGCTTCGAGGCCGAGGACCTGCTCCAGAGCGCCCTCTTCTCGACGTACAAGGCGTGGGACCGGATCAGCGACAAGGCCGCGGTCGGGGGCTACCTCCGCCGCACCATGACGAATCTGCACATCAGCGCGTGGCGCCGCCGCAAGCTGAACGAGTACCCGACCGAGGAACTGCCGGAGACCGCCGGTGACACGGACGCGATGCGCGGCACCGAACTGCGCGCCGTCCTGTGGCAGGCGCTCGCCCGGCTCCCCGAACTCCAGCGCACCATGCTGGTCCTGCGTTACTACGAGGGCCGTACGGACCCGGAGATCGCGGAGATCCTCGACATCAGTGTCGGCACGGTGAAGTCCAGCATCTGGCGGTCCCTCCGCCGGCTGCGCGAGGACGAGGTCCTCAGCTTCGGCCGTGACGAGGAGGAGTCCTTCGGGGAGCTTGTCGCCTGAAGGTCTGCGGGGGGAGCAGGTAGGCGGGGGAAGCACGGGGGAAACGGGGAAAGCGGGGGAGCAAGGGGAGATCGCGGTGGTGCTGGGGAGCGCCGCCGCGACGATCGGGGGAACCGACGGGGCCACGGGGGATACGAGGTCACGACGGGGGAGCGGGACTGGAGGGCCGGGGGGTCCATCCAGTCCCGCTTTATTTGTGCGTCCGCGGTCGCGGGACGGGTACGGGGTTACGCCGGCGCCTGTGCGCGGTGGCCCCCGGTGGCTGCCGCGAGACGGTCCAGGGCCTCGCCCTTGTCGCAGGGATGGGCACCCAACTCCGTCTGGCGGGCCACGATCGAGCGCTCCTGGCGCATCAGCCGCCAGCCGCGCCGCAGCAGGAACGGCACCGACTTGCGGCCCTCCCGAAGATCGCGCAGGAAGCGGCGGCGGAAGGTCTTCACCGGGCCCCGGGTGAGACAGAGGGCGTCCGCCAGGATGCCGAGGTCGCGGCAGCGCTCCACGATCTCGGCCGCGAAGATGCCCTCCGCGATGAACAGCGGAGTCCGCTCGATGCGCATCGTCTCCGCGCCGGTACGGGCGCTGAGGGAGATGTCGTACGTCGGCACGGTCGTACGGCCCGTGCGGCACAGCTCCTCGATCGAGGCGACGGCGACGTCCGCGTCCCATGACAGCGGGTGGTCCCAGTCGATGTCCGAACTGCCCTCCACCAGCGGCAGCGTCGGGTCGTCGCCCTCCTTGTAGAAGTCGTCGAGCCGCAGCACGGGCAGGCCGGAGCGGGCGGCGAGGAGGGATTTGCCTGAGCCGGAGGGACCGGTCAGCAGGACGACCCGGGTCGGTATCGGGGGATGCGAACTCACGAGAGTCCAGTGTGAGGCATCACGCGGCTCCCGCCGAGACGGCGGGTCGCTCTTGGAGCGCACATCACATCACGAATACCGTGCGTGTCGCTGTGATCACTCTTCGGGTTCCTGCCTCGGGCCCGCACGTGTTCGTCAGGGGCGTCGGGG
>NZ_AEJC01000187.1 GCF_000317595.1 Streptomyces ipomoeae 91-03
ACCCTCCAGCGCTGGTTGGAGCCGGAGTTCGGCCACCACATGCCGACCGGGGCCCCGTCGTACCTGGCCTGGCCGTAGACGTCGGGGAGTTGGCCGGTGGCGGCGTTGACGAGGGTCCAGGTGCCGTCGCCGGTCGACGACATGATCCACTGGGCGGCGTCGTCGCGAACGCCGTCGTCGGGCTCGACCAGCAGGGCGCCGTCCCGGACCGCCAGGCGCTTGCCGTCCTTCGGGTTGGTGAAGACGTACCGCTTCCGGTTCTCGGTGTCGCGGGCGATCTGGTCCAGCTGCCAGAGCTGGCCCTCGCCCGCAGGCGTGCCGGCCGTCCTGATCACCAGGCCCGTGCCGTCGTCGGCGACGGTGAGGTCCTTGCCGCTCTGGACGCCGGTCAGCCGGTAGGTGTGGCCCTTCCGCAGCTCGGCCGCGTCCTCCGCGACGCCGGAGACTCCCTTGACGAGGAAGGAGGTCACGGACTGGGCGGGGACGGTGACCGTGGCCTGCTTGCCGACCACCGGGACGGCCTTCTGCCGCTCCAGCTTGCCCCCGGCGCTGGTCACCACCGGGGTGACGGTGGCGTCGGCAGTGAAGTCGGCGAACTTCGACAGGTCGAGCGTGACGGACCGGGCGCCCGTGCTGCTGTTGACGTGGACGACCGTCACGCCGTCGCCCGCCTTGGAGAGCGCCGCGGTGCTGGAGGTGTTGTCCGTCTTGATCAGCTGGTCGCCGGGCTTGATGTAATGGGTGAAGTTACGGGCGGTGTCGAACTTGGTGTTCGTGTGGATCGGGCAGGACTCCAGGGTGTCCTCGGAGGTGCAGCTGAACGGGATCTGGATCTCGCCCCAGTTGCCGCCCTTGGCGGACTCGCCGCCCGGCTTCATGTTGTCGTAGTCCTCGACGGGCTGCCAGAACACCCAGGCGCGCGGCTCCAGTTCACGCAGGTCGTCCACCATGCGCTGGGCGAGGCCCAGGCCCGGACGCATGTCGGTGAAGCTCTGGCCGTCGCCCCAGTCGCCCTCGACCTCGCTCATCCACAGCGTCTTGTCCGCCGACTTGGCCAGGTCACGGACGGCGGTGCGCTGGCCGGTGCCGTAGGTGTGGACGTTCATCTGGTCGACGGCGTCGCGGACCTCCTGGGGGTAGGAGTTCCAGTTGGTGGCGAAGAGGCCGGGGTTGGTCTCGTCCATCGCGGAGATCTTCGCGTTCGTGTGGGACTTCGCGAGCTCCGCGGCCGTCGCGAGGATCACCTTCTGCTGGAGCTCGGGGCCCATGTGGGCGCCTTCCTGACGGCCGGCGACCGGCCGGCCGTCGGCGCCCAGGGTGGTGCCCCAGTAGCCGGTGTTCGGCTCGTTGAGGGGTTCGAGGGTGTCGACCTTGATGCCGTGCGCCTTCTCCAGCCGCTCGGTGGCGCCCACCAGATAGGCGGCGAAGTCGTCGACGGAGTCGGTCTTGAGCTGGTCGGCCTTGGAGTTGAAGCCGCCGGAGACATAGCCGCTGACCGTCATGAACCAGGGCGGCGAGTTGCTGAACGCCTCCCAGTGGGTGATGTCCTTCTTGATCCGGTCCACCCACCAGCGCTGGGTGGCGTCGGCGTTCTCGTTCCAGTCGGCGGGGTCGTCCGCGCTCCACCAGTCGGTGTCCGTGCGGGTGGTGCCCTCGGGCGCCTTCCACCAGCCCTCGACCGCACCGCCGGGACGGAGGTAGTCCTTGACGTCCGGGGCGTTGCCGCCGCCGATGTTGTAGCGGGCGATGTTCAGGGCGAGGCCGTCGTCGTCGAAGAGGAGCCGCGCCAGCTTCTCGCGTATCTCCTCGGGGTAGCCGCCGGTGGCGTTGGCGAACCAGGCCAGGCTGGTGCCCCAGCCCTCGAACCTCTCCTGCTTGTACGACGGGTCGAGCCGGACGGTGACGGAGGAGGTGGCCGTCTCGGCGTACGCGACCGGCAGGGAGGTGGTGGCCAGGACGGTCCCGGTCGCAAGGGCGGTGACGCCGATGCCTCCCAGGAGCCGTCTGAAGCGGGTGCGGTGTGCCATCTCGAGTGCTCCAACTCTTCTGTGCGCCGCGTCCCGGCGGGACACAGAGATCGAGGCCCGCGTGTGCGGTTCCGAGGGAAGAATGTTTACGTAAACATTCGATGGCGTGATGTCTACACTGTCCGAATCTCGACGGTCAAGAAGTCGTCCGGGATCGTCCGGGACCGAAAGTTGCGCAGCTAGGGGGCAGAGTGAGCGCGGTTGGGCAGGAGAGCGCGGCATTGGATTCACGCCAGGTGGAAGGACGTACGAGAGGACGCGCCGCGCGTCCCAGGCAGGGTGCGTCCATGGGTGATGTCGCTCGGCTTGCCGGGGTTTCCTCGCAGACGGTCTCTCGTGTCTCCAACGGTTTCGCGGGGGTGAGCGAGGAGACCCGGCGGCTGGTGCTGGCGGCGATGCGGGAGCTGGGCTACCGGCCCAACAGCGCCGCACGCGCGCTGCGCCGCGGGGAGTTCCGCACCCTCGGCGTGATCACCTTCTCCCTCTCCACCATGGGCAACATCCGCACCCTCGACGCGATCGCGACCTCCGCTGCCCGCGAGGGCTACGCCGTCACCCTCCTGCCGGTCGCCGTGCCCACCCAGGACGAGGTGAACGGCGCCTTCTCCCGCCTGGGCGAACTCGCGGTGGACGCCGTCATCGTCATCCTGGAGACCCACCTGCTGGACGCGGCGACGGTCTGCCTGCCGCCCGGCGTCCCCGTCGTCGTCGCCGACTCCGACGCCGGCGACCGCTACACCGTCGTCGACACCGACCAGACAGGCGGCGCCCGCGACGCCGTACGCCATCTGCTGGACATCGGCCACACCACCGTCTGGCACCTGGCCGGCCCCGAGGACTCCTTCGCCGCCCAACGCCGCGCCAACGCCTGGCACACCACCCTCACCGAAGCCGGATGCGTCCCGCCGCCCCCGGTCCGCGGCGACTGGTCGGCCGAGTCCGGCTACCGCGCCGGCCTGATCCTCGCCGACCACCCCGACTGCACGGCCGTCTTCGCCGCCAACGACCAGATGGCCCTCGGCCTCCTGCGCGCCCTCGACGAACGCGGCCGGAAAGTACCCGACGACATCAGCGTCATCGGCTTCGACGACATCCCCGAAGCCTCCTCCTTCCTCCCACCCCTCACCACCATCCACCAGGACTTCGCCGAAGTCGGCCGCCTCTGCGTCCAAGGCGTCCTCAGCAAAATGCGCCAGGACATGCCTGAACACGGCACCACGCTCGTCCCCACGCGACTCGTGCCGCGCCACAGCACCGCACCACCGCCTCCCCGCCGGGACGTCACCGGGGGCGGGTCCGAGGCATCCGACGAGGCGCTGGAGACGATGGCGCCCAGGGGTTCTCGGCGAGCCGCCCCCGCCCCGGACGATCACTGACGAGCCCATCCGGCCCGGTCACGACGGCCTTGCACCGTGACCGGGACTTCGAGTCATCACGGCCGTCATTCGGCGTGTGCCATGCCCGCGCCAGATGCGCTGCACTACGCAAACCGTGGCGCCCTCCTCCGGAACACGGAACACGGAACACTCAGGGCCTTCTCCGGCGAAAGCGGTTCGCACCGTCACCCGGCCCGGAACAGTGGCGTGAGCCACCAGCTCCAGCGGCTCGGAGGCACGGCCGACGCCGGCGTCGGCCGGCAGCTCACGGGAGAAGGTGAGGCGCACCCGCCGCATGGGGGAGTCGGCCGTACCGGTGGTGCGTGCGATGTCGATGCCCGAGCTTCCCGAGCTGAGGGCGCGAGTTCCGTTCTCGTCGCCCGTTCCAGCGAGAAGGCCCAGGTCACAGACCTGGGCCTTTGCTGTCGGGTGGAGCACTCGCCGGGGTGGATCCGTGCCGGGATGCTGACCGGGGTGTTACAGGGCCGCGGCCTCCTCGGTGGTGAGGAAGCGGAGGTTCTTGACGTACTCGTTGGCCAGCATGGGCACGCCGTCGGAGGCCAGGTACCACCTCGGCTTGCCCGTGCTGTCGGCGATCACCCTGCCGTTGACGCGGAGGTTCTCGAAGGTGACGTCCTTGACGGCACGCTCCTCGGACAGGCCCATCATCACCGAGAGGTCGGCGTTCTTGCCGTTGTAGCTGAGGTCCTTGATGTAGACGGACTCGATGCCGCGGCCGGCCGAGGTGTTGTACTTCGGGTTGTACTCGACCCGCATGTGGATGAGCTGGCCCCAGCGGAAGTCCTCCACGCGGATGTTGTCGAACTTGACGTCCCGGACGAGATTGCTGTCGCCGACCATGAAGGCGATGGCGCCCTGGTAGGTCACCTGCGGCTCGCGGTGGTCGAGGATGTCGATGTTCTCGAAGTTCAGGTTCTCCAGCATCTCGGGGGTGTCGGAGTTGCCGTGCACGCCGATGTTGATCGGGTGGGCGACGTCGGCCCAGAGGGAGCAGTTCTTGACCGTGATGTTGCGGGTGTCGCCGTAGAAGTCCCAGCGGTGGGTGTAGAGGGCGACGCTGTCGTCAGAGGTGCGCAGGAAGCAGCCGTCGATCGTGACGTTCTCGGAGCAGTAGAGCTGGATGCCGTCGCCCCAGCCCTGGTGGCTGAAGGCGCGCAGGTTCTTGATGGTGAGGTTCTGGGACTCGGCGACCCGGACGTTCTCGTAGCGGGGGTTGAGGATCGTGACGCCGTCGATCGTGATGTTCTCGGTCTTGCGGATGAAGAGCGCCCCGTTCGGGGAGTTGTAGAGCACGCCGCGGCCGATGAGCCGGGAGTTCTCCACGTTCTCGAAGATCACCTGTGAGGTGAGGACGGCGCCGGGGGCGAGATAGACGGTGGTGCCGCTCGGGACCTTCAGCAACCGGTCGGCGGTGGTGTGCAGACCGGGCCCGAAGTACATGACGTGCTTGTCGCCCTCGGCGGGCGGGCTCTGCTCCAGCGGGTTCGCGAGCAGGTGCAGACAGTCGAAGATCTTGTCGTCGACCTGGACGACGATGTTGCGGGGCCGGTCCAGGGTGAAGCGCGCGGTGCTGCCGAGCACCTCGGGCTTGATGCCGTACGAGTCCGGGCGGATACGGAACTTCTCGGCGCCGCCCGGGTTGTAGGTGACCTCGACCTCGACGGTGCCGGAGAAGTCGAACATGGCCACGGAGGAGTTCTGGGCCTTGTTACTGCCGGTGGTGGCGTCGATCAGGGCGAGCTTGGCCAGATAGACGTCGAGTCTCTGCCAGCTGCCGTCGGCCGGCCGGACCTTGACGGTGAAGGAGGTGTTGAGGGGCACCTGCGGAAGCGTCGGGTGGACGACCACCTTGTCGCCGGTGACGTCGGTCTCCCCCGCCGTGGCGGCAGTGGCCTGCGTGGCGCTCGCGACGCCGCTCACGAAGCCGGCGAGGGTGACGGCGCCGGCGGCCTGCAGGGTGGACCGGCGGGACAGGGACGAGCTCATGGGACTCCTTCACGTAACGCGAGGGTGACCGACTGTGGCCGGAGGTGGTGCATGGGCGGCCGACCGACAGAGCGTTCAGGCAGAGCCCCCACCTTTGGTACAGATGCGGCGGCTGGGGTGCGCTGAGCTTGCGGCCAGGCAGAAATGTGTGTCAAGAGTGTTGACGCACTTTCGAAACAACTCGGTATTCTCGGACTCCATGAGCCAAAAGCCCGGAGGATCACTGCGCAGTCTGCGCCGCACCAACGAGGAGCAGTTGCTCGCCCTCCTGCTGGCCCGCGGCCCCCTGCACCGTGCCGCTCTCGCCCGCTGGGCGGGCATCTCCCGGACCACGGTTTCCACGATCGTCAACGACCTGATGGCCCGCGGCCTGGTCGTCCAGTCCGACGAGGAGCCCGGCGAAGGCCACGACGGGCGGGCCCGGGATCTCCTCTCGGTCCACCCGCGCGCGGCTGCCGTGGTCGGCATGAACCACACCTTCGACGGCGTCTGGGTCCATCTCAGCGATCTCTCCGCGCAAGAGATCGCGAGCCGCGGCACCGCCCTGGACCCCGCCTGCGGCCCCACCGAACGCATCACCGCCGGTGTCGGCATCCTGCGCGACCTCCTGGACGAGCACGCGTTGCGGTTCGACCAGATCATCGGGGCCGGCATCGGCGTGCCGGGTCCGATCGACCACACCACCGGCTCGGTCGGCGTCACCCTGCCGGGGCAGCCCTGGTCGCACATCCACGTGGTCCGGGAGTTCGAGCAGGCGCTCGGCCTGCCCGTCGCCGTCGAGAACAACACCCGCCTCGAAGCCGTCGCCGAGACACGCTGGGGAGCCGGGAGAGGAGTGCGAAACCTGCTGTATGTCGGGCTGTCCAACGGCATCGCCGCCGGCCTGATCTTCGACGGGCGCCTCCACCGCGGCGCGATCGGGGCGGCCGGGGAGCTGGGACATGTGTCGGTGAGCCTGGACGGGCCGACATGCCGGTGCGGCAACCGCGGTTGCCTGGTCCTGCACGCCGGCATCCCGGCCGTGCTCGCCGCGCTGCGGCCCGCCTTCGGGGACGGCACCGGGCTGGACGAGATGCTCGTCCGCACCGCGGCCGGCGACCGGGCGGGGGAAGGGGTTTTCTCCGACGTCGGTGCCGTGGTCGGCCAGGTGCTGGCCAATATGTGCAACCTGCTCAACCCCGAACGCATCGTGGTGGGCGGCGAGTTGTCCGTGGCCGGTGAGGCACTGCTCGAACCCATGCGGGCGGCGATCCGCCGGTACGCGCTGTCGCTGGTCCGCGATGTGGAGGTGATGCCGGCCGAACTGGGGCTCGGGGCCCGGGTGGGCGCACTCGGCGGCGCGGCGCTCGTGCTCAGCGAGGCCCCGGACCTGGCCGCCGCGCTCAACCGTATGACCGCGGGAACGGCCACGCCGTGAACACGGACGCGTGACGGCCCCACCGTGACACGGACGCGTGTGCCCCCGCTCCAAGGCCACGCGCGGCACCATCCCGGTCACCGTCGACGCCACGGCCGTATGCGGTCGGAGTCGTCACCGGCAGCGGCGGTGCGGGCGTCGCGCACCGCTCCGCGGGCCCTCGTGACCAGCCGACAGCTCCGCGGGAATCCGCCTCGCCTGTGATCACGCCCCTCGTCCAGCCGCTCCACAGTCACGGATCGATCGGTGACCCGATCCGGAAATGGAAGAGATTTTCCATTGATGGGTCTGTTACGCACCCGACATTCCCGTGCAATGTCGGGGCCGTTATCTGACCCACCAACCATCCGGCACGGCGCCGGCAGGGGATGGGGCACAGCAAGAAGGAGCAGGACATGACGGCCACGGACAGCGCGGGCGCGGACAGAGTCGCCGTACCGCCGGAATACTCTCCCCGTCTCTACAACGCGGACCTCGCCCCGGCCACGGAGCGCAAGTGGGGCGCGTTCAGCATCTTCAACGTCTGGACCTCGGACGTACACAGTCTGTACGGCTACTTCCTGGCAGCCAGCCTGTTCCTCGTCGCCGGAAACACGTTCAAGTTCCTCATCGGCATCGGTGTGGGCTCACTGGTCATCTACTGGCTGATGACCCTCATCGGAAAGGCGGGCGTCAGGACCGGCGTCCCCTACCCGGTCCTCTCCCGCGCCTCGTTCGGCACCTTCGGCGCCAACGTCCCGGCTCTCGTACGGGCCGTGGTCGCCACCTTCTGGTACGGCGCCCAGACCAGCGCGGCGGCCGGCGCCGTCGTCGCCTTCCTCGTCCGCTACGACGGCCCCAAGCACCTGCACGAGACCACCCGGCTCTTCGACCACAGCGGCCTCGAAGTGCTGTGCTACCTCGGTGTCTGGGCCGCCCAGCTGCTCATCATCAGCAAGGGGATGGAAACGGTCCGCCGTTTCCAGGACTTCGCCGGACCGGCGGTCTGGCTGATGATGCTGATCCTGGCGATCGCGCTGTCCGTGAAGGCCGGGGCACTGTCCTTCTCCGTCGACATGCCGAGCGGCGACCTGGCCGCGCTCGCCAAGAGCGCCACCGGACTCGACGTCAGCCCGGGCTCGTTCGCCGCGATCGCCGCGATCGCCGCCACCTGGGTGACCTACTTCGCGGCCCTGTTCCTCAACTTCGGCGACTTCGCACGCTTCACCCCCGACGAGAAGACCCTGAAGAAGGGCAACATCTGGGGCCTGCCCGTCAACCTGATCCTCTTCTCCCTCGTCGCGGCCGTCACCACGGCCGCCGCGAGCAAGGTGTACGGGGAGGTCATCCTCGAACCGGCCGCCATCTCCGCGAAGTTCGACAGCGCGTTCCTCGTCCTGCTCGCCGCGCTGACCTTCGCCGTCGCGACGCTCGGCATCAACGTCGTCGCCAACTTCGTCAGCCCCGCCTTCGACTTCGCCAACGTGGCCCCGAAGTATGTGACCTTCCGGCGGGGCGGTCTCATCGCCGCCGTCATCGCGCTGCTGCTCTACCCGCTGCACCCCTGGGACAACGCTCCCAGCTTCGTCAACGCCATCGGCTCGACGATGGGCCCCCTCTTCGGCGTGATCGTCGTCGACTACTACCTCATCAGGAAGGCACAGCTGAACGTGCCCGCGCTGTACCAGGAGCACGGGGAGTTCCGCTTCCAGGGCGGCTGGAACATCCGGGCGTTCGCGGCCGCCGCCGTGGGCTCCGTCTTCTCCAGCGTCCTTCCCGTCTACGGACCGTCCGGGTACGGGGCGAAGCTGGGTCCGTACTCCTGGTTCATCGGCGTCGCCGTGGCCGGGGTGCTCTACTTCGCGCTGAGCGGGGGCAGGAGCCCGCTCACCGCGAAGGCGGCGGCAACGGAAGCGCCGGAGGCTGCGGAGGCATAGGAGTCGGGTTCTTCCGGCACCCCGAGTAGG
>NZ_AEJC01000188.1 GCF_000317595.1 Streptomyces ipomoeae 91-03
GCCCCTTTCGCATTCCCGGCCGCGGTTCGGGTTCAGAGAACGGTGTCGGTCTTCTCAATGACGGGAGTCATGGGGAGGAGGTCGAGGACGTGTTCGGGTACGTCGGTGACCTCGGGGGCGAGATGAATGGTGACTCGGCGCAGGCCCGGAAGGAGGTCGCGGAGTTTCGACACATCCTCGTTCCCGGAGAAGTTGTTGAGCCGCAAACTTGTGATGCCCGGCAGTACCGGAGCGGCTTCCCAACCGGTCGCCCCCCAGTTGACGCGCAATTCCGTGAGGGCGGGCATCCGGGAGATCTCGGCGAAGTCTTCCGGAGTGAGCCTTTCCGGAAGCTTGGCAAGGCTCAACTGCTTCACCGAGTGCATACGGCTCAGGCCGCGCAGCCCGGTGAACCGCAATGCCCCCTTGGTGAATCGCAGATACTCCAGTGGCAGGTCCCGGGGAAGAGCCTCGTCGAGGGAATGGGCGTGCAGCGGTAAACCGAGGTCGAGCGCCTCCAAGGTGGCGCAGGCCGCGAGCGAATGGAGGGCGCCCGGTTTTTCGAGACCGGGCAGGGAGTCCAGCGCCAGCCAGGTGAGGGGGAGTTCGGCGAGCGGAGCAAGGTCCTCCAGAAGAGGCGTACCGCCGCTGATGTCCAGATGCGTGAGCTCGTCCTGCCCTGAGAGGAAGTCCAGATCCCCGAGAACGAGGTTGTCGCGTATGACGAGGTTCCGCAGCCGGTGCGGCGGGAGGGCCGCGCGAAGGCGGGAGGAGTCGATGTCGCCGACGACCTGGAGCTTGGCCCTGCCGCCCAGCTCCCGCAGCGTACGCAGATGCTCGGCCGAGTGGGCGGTGAAGTAGAGGTCGTCCCCCGGTAGGTGGGCGATGATCTCCTCGGCGTACCGGCGGGTGTCGAACCGGTGCCAGGACCACGTCAGTTGGGCCCGGACGCCCACGGCCGGATGGGTGCGGAAACGGGCGAGGACCGGGACGGCGGCGTCCGTGCCGATGAGGGACGCGGTGACGGCGACGCCCCGGGCCTCGTCGTCCGTGAGCCCGTCCGGCCCTGGAAGGAGTTCCAGGACGAGTGGCCCGCAGGCGGCCAGCAGGCGGGCCTCCTCCGTCGTACGCGGGGGGATGAGGGGGAGGGTGTTCTGTTCGACGGTGGCTCGTACGGTCGGGTCGAGTTGGGTGGCGTGTTCCAGGGAGGCGAGGGCGAGCAGTCGTACGCGTGTGCTCTTGGCCTTGTCCGTGATGTCGGCCGCCGAAGCGGTCAGGTCCTGTAACAGCTCGGCCCGTTCGCGCGGGCGGGCGTGGGCCACGGCCATGCGGATGACATCCGCCCACTGCTCGTCCACGGCGTTGCGGACGAGGAGGCCGAAGTCGCCGTCCTCCACGGCGGCCTTGGCGCCGAGGTAGTCCTGGAAGGTGCGGTGGACGAACTCGACGGTGCCGAGGGTGGGTTCGCGGAGGAGGCCGCTGCGGACGAGGAGGTGGCGGAGGATCTGCTCGGCGTCTCCCTGGGCGGCGGCGGCCGGGAGGGCGGGCAGGACGTCGGCGATGATGCGGACCGCGCGGTCGTGGTCCATCTCGGCCTGGTTGTTGCGGATGAGCCAGTACGCGAGGCGCTGGAGGAGCTGGATCTGGGGGAGCTCGGTGAGGCGGATGCCGTCGGCGCCCGGGGGCCGGCCGCCGTCGCTTCTGTCGCCGGGCGCGAACACGTCCCGTTCCTCGTCGCGGCGCGACAGCAGCATCGACAGGGCGGCGTCGTACAACTCCTGCCTGCCGTGGGGGAGGTAACCGCGCCGGTCGCGGTGCAGGGCGCAGATCAGACCGCACATCAGCGGGTTGGTGGCGAGGCGGCCCAGGTCGGGCTTGGTGCGGACGGCGTCGACGAGTGAGCGTTCGTAGCCGTCGAGGCGGTCGGCGTCGCGGGCGTCGAGCCGGGCCGCAGTGTGCCAGCGGGCGATGAACGCGGCCACGTCGTCCCGGCTCATGGGGGCGAGGGCGAATTCGGTGAAGCCGTCGGGGGTGAGCCAGTCCTCGCGTACGGCGGAGGGGCGCGAGGTCACCAGCCACTGGTTGCCGGGATAGACCTCCAGCAGGTCGCGCAGCCAGCGGCGGGTGCGCTCGCGTTCGCGCTCGGGGATCTCGTCGATGCCGTCGACGAGGAGCAGACCGCGGCGGGCGGTGAGGACACGGTCCGCCCAGCCACCGGGCTGGGTGGCGTGGAAGGGCACGCGTACGGCGGCCAGGAAGGCGTCCGGTGCCGGGAGACCGCCGGGGTGCCGGATCAGCGTACGGAGAGGGAGCACGAAGGGGACGCGGTCGCCGCGCTCACCCCGGGCCGTCGTCACCGCCAGCCACTGCACGAGAGTCGTCTTTCCGGAACCGGCGACTCCGCGCAGCAGTACCCGGTCGTGGTCGGCCAGCGCCTGCTCGGCCGGGAGCGCGGTGGCGGGCGAGGCGATGCGCGTACCGTCCGGGCCCGCCGCCTCGTCGTCCTCGGCGCGGCGCAGGGCCTGGAGGCTCAGATAGGCGGCGTCCAGGGGCCAGCGTTCCGGGGAGTTGACCAGGTCGATGCCGTAGATCGTGAGGTGGCTGTGCTTGGTGGCGATGTGGGCGAGATAGCGGTGTTCGAAGGCGGGGTCGGTACCGCCGGTCATGGGCGTACGGGCGATCAGCTCGTCGACCTTGGCGATGAGCTCGGCCTGGCGGCGGGACTGTTCGACGAGGGTGCGGGCCACGAAGGTGGAGCGCTGGGTGAAGAAGTGGAGGATGTGGAGGCAGGCGGTGTCGAGGAGGCGGTCGAAGAAGAGCGAGGCATCGAGGGAGAGCCTGGCGGAGCCGCGACGCGCGGCGTACAGCCGCCGGGCGAGGGCCTCGTGGCCGAGTTCCACCGCCTGTACGTCGGTCATGTTGAGGTCGCCGAGGGAGTACAGGGTCCACGTCAGGGCGTCGACGACCGCCCACTCCTCGTCAGCGGGAAAGGGACGTTCGCCGTGCTTCAGCGCGCGCTGGACGAGTTCGCCGGCGAGCTTCCGCAGATCCGCGAAACTGAGGGTGCTCTTCTCGCTGGTGAACGACACATAGGACGAGATCCGCACCGGTTTGTCGACCAGTCCCGCCCCTGGCCCCTCCGTCACGAACAGCTTCTTGATCAGCGGCGCCACCGCGCCGGACGCCAGGCGGATGCCTACTGCTGACGCTTCCAAAACGCTCCCCCGAGGTCATGACGGCTCTTCTCTCAGCGTACGATCACCGTTCGATTCAGGGAGGGGGACTTCCACATGTCCAAAGTGATACGGGGGCGCGCGACCCACGCCGCGCTGTTGGTGGTTGCCGTGTCGGCCGCGGGGCTCGCGTTCCCCGCGACAGCGGCGGCTGCGGGTTGCGCCACGGGGGAGTGGACGGCGAAGTACTACGCCAACACGTCCTTCAGCGGGACGCCGAAGAAAACCGTGTGCGACAAGGCGATCAGTGAGAACTACGGCACCGGCGATCCGGCCGGGGTCACACTGCCCAAGAACAACTTCGGTGTCCGCTGGAGCGTGACGCGCGACTTCGGCTCGGGCGGGCCGTTCAGCTTCAAGGCGTCCGCGCAGGACGGCATCCGCGTATACCTCGACGGCACCCGGAAGATCAACATCTGGGGGGACGTCTCGTCCACCCGCTCCAAGACGGTCAACGTCACCATCCCCAAGGGGAAGCACACCATCCGGGTCGACTTCGCCGCGTTCACCGGCAAGGCCGACGTCGCGTTCTCGTACGCGCCGCGCACCTCGTCCTCGGTCGACAAGGTCAAGCCGCTGGGCCCGACCGGGCTGGCCGCCACGTACGACGCCGGTACGTCCAAGACCGCGCTGAGCTGGAAGAAGAACGCCGAGCTCGACCTGGCCGGGTACCGCGTCTACCGCTCCGGCAAGCTGGTCAGCGGCAGCGCCCCGCTGACCAAGCCGGCCTTCACGGACAGCACGCCGGCCACCGGCAGCACGTACGGCTACACGGTCAAGGCCGTGGACAAGGCGGGCAACGTCTCCGCCGCGTCGGCCACCGTGAACATCACCTCCGTGGACCGGACGGCTCCCGCCGTGCCGTCGGGCGTGGTGGTCACCTACTCCGAGTTCGGCGGCTACTCGACCGTGAAGTGGAACGCCGTCGCGGCCTCCGACCTCGCCGGGTACGAGGTCTACTACCGGCAGAGTGACGGCGACGCCTGGACCGAGGTCGGCGGGAGCACGCCGGTGACGGGCACGTCGCTCACCGACTTCGGCGGGACGGGCTCCTTCACGTACGCCGTTGTGGCCGTGGACAAGGCCGGTAACGCGTCGGCTCACTCCGCCACGGCGGTCGCGAGCCCGCAGATCCCGCTGCTCACCCCGATCGGGCTCAAGGCGACGAAGACCGCCGCCGGGGTCCAGCTGACCTGGACGGCCAACCCCGTGCGGGGCACGTCGTACAACGTCTACCGGACCAACGAGAACCCCACCCAGACCACTCGCTGGACGAAGCTGGGCACGGTCTCCGGCCCGGCTCCCTCCTTCACGGACACCGCGCCGGTCACCGGCGAGCCCAACACGTACGTCGTCACGGCCACGGACGGCGTGGGCAACGAGGGCGAGGCCAGCGGCTTCGTCACCGTGGTCCCGGAGTGAGGTGGCGGAGGTAGACGCAGGGGGCTGCTTCGGAGCATCGGGCTTCGGGGCGGCCCCCTTTGCCATGGGATCGGTGCGTAGTCGGCGTCACATTTCGGAGGCCATGGATCGGCGGGGTCGGTGACATGCCGCACAGGGGATTCGTCACGTACTAGGTGGAATAGGGGGAGGGAGCGGGTGGGGCAAAACGGGCTTATGTGGTGTCGATAGGGCCTTTTGCTCGCGGTGTTCGGATAGGGGTGTCTTTGAGGGGTGCATCAAGGAATGGGTGTATTTCGCGCTTGCTACGGCATTAAGTCGTAGATAGCGGGTTTGGGGGATTTCGGGGAGCGGGGGTACCAAGGGGTGTCCCATTCGGCGGGCCATGGACGTGTGCCGGGTGGGATTCGTGTCCGTCGAGGCACCGGCCCTGTTTCCGTCCCCCGTGAGGTACTCCTGTGTCGCAGCGTGTTCGCTCTCCTCGTTCCCGTATGTCCCGGCTCCGTGTCCGGGCTGCCATGGTGGCCGCCGGGGTGGGGGTCTCGGGTGTGCTGGGGATCGGGGTCGCGGCTGCCGCCGGTGGTGCGCAGGCCTCGGGTGCCGCTCAGGCCACGACCGGGGCGCAGGTCGCCGCCAAGCAGGCCGCCTCCTGGGTCGGTCCGGTCACGGGCTACAAGCTGAGCGCCGGCTTCGCGCAGGCCGGGAACATGTGGTCGTCCACGCACAGTGGGCAGGACTTCGCCGTCAAGAGCGGTACGAAGGTCGTGGCCGCGCACGGCGGTACCGTCGTGAAGGCCGGCGGCAACGGTGCGGGGGACGGCCCCGCGTACGGCAACGCCATCGTCATCAAGCACGCCAACGGCACGTTCTCGCAGTACGCCCACCTCTCGCGCGTCGACGTGAAGGTGGGGCAGATCGTCGAGACCGGGCAGCGCATAGCCCTGTCCGGCAACACCGGGAACTCCAGCGGGCCCCACCTGCACTTCGAGATCCGTACGAGCCCGGACTACGGCTCCGCCGTCGACCCGGTCGCCTTCCTCCGGGCCAAGGGCGTCACCGTCTGACGTCCCGGGGGCGGCGCTTCACGGGTCAGGAGTCCCGGGTCAGCACGGGCCCATGTCCTGGCCCGTGCCGCACATCGGGGGGCTGTCGCCGAAGGTGATCAGGAGGAGGAGCGTCAGGGCCAGGGCCACGGCTGCCGCTCCCGCGGCAACCAGGCCGGAGGAGTGGCGTCTGCGGTCGAACTCCGCGCGCTCCTCGTCGGTCATGCGGACGTAGTCGTCGGCGTCCACGCGGGCCTCCTCGTACCAGTGCCCGGGGGAGATCCCGAAGGCTCCGAGGGTCTACCCAAAAGCTCAGGCTCTCAAGAGCTTTCGGGCGGTCTTGGGATGATTTGAGCGCGTTGGTGGCCTTCGGGGGTTCGATGACGAGTTTTCAGGCGCTCTGCATGGACGGGCTCTCACGGGCTCTCACGGGCTTTCGGAGGCTCCGGCGCCGCCGTGGGCCTGGGTGACCAGATCGATCGCCACCTCCAGGACCGCCTTGCGCTTCTCCTCGGGGTCGCCCTCGACGTCGCGGAGGACGAATATCCCGGCGTGCATGGTGAAGAGGGCGCTGATGCAGCGGACCTGGTCGGGCAGGGCGGCGTCCGGTTCCTTGATGGCGTCGACCAGGTGGATGATGCGCTCCTTGAACGTCTCGCCGACGCTCAGCTCCCGTACGGTCGCCTGGTTCTCCTGCATGAAGCGGAAGAGGGGGGCCGCGTCGGTCAGGGCCTCGCTGTAGCGGCGCAGGATCTCCCGTTTGGTGTCGAGGGTGCGTGGCTGGGTGTCTGCCCACTCGATCAGCTCGTCGATCGGGCGGCGCAGGTCCTCGAAGAGGCCGACGAGGATGTCCTCCTTCGTCTTGAAGTGGTAGTAGAGCGCCGCCTTCGTCACCTCCAGGCGCTCGGCGATCTCCCGCAGTGAGGTCTTCTCGTACCCCTGCTCGGCGAAGAGTTCGAGGGCGACGTCCTGGATGCGCTGCCGGGTGTTCCCTCGGCGCTGTCGCTTCGTGTCGTCCATCCTCGTCGCTCTCCTTCGCGTTCTGCCCGTTGCGCGGCCTGCGGTGCCTGCGTCGAGGTCCGCCGCCGGCCAAGGTCCGGGTTCCGCCGTGCGGCGGGATCCGGGATCTGTCGTCCGCCGGGCCCGAGCAGCGCCGTATGTCAAGCCTCGGTCAAGGCCGCGAGACTTACTTGACGCCCGGCTAGTTACGGGCCTAGCTTCCTTGAGTGTAGTGAACTAGCCGGTCGGCAGGTAAGTCCAGGTGGGTGCAGGAAAAGCGGTGGGGAATATGGCGGAGACACAAACGGCGGCAAGTGAGACCGAGGCGGGGAAACAGCCGCGCAGTGTGCGGGTCGTGCTGCTCGCGCTCATGATCGCGATGCTGCTCGCGATGCTCGACAACATGATCATCGGCACCGCGATGCCCACGATCGTGGGCGACCTCGGGGGCCTGGAGCATCTTTCCTGGGTCGTCACCGCGTACACCCTCGCGACCGCCGCCTCCACCCCCATCTGGGGCAAGCTCGGTGACCTGTACGGCCGCAAGAGCATCTTCATGACCTCGATCGTGATCTTCCTGATCGGGTCGGCGCTCAGCGGCATGGCCCAGGACATGGGGCAGCTGATCGGCTTCCGGGCCATTCAGGGGCTCGGCGCCGGCGGGCTCATGGTCGGTGTGATGGCGATCATCGGCGACCTGATACCGCCGCGGGAGCGGGGCAGGTACCAGGGGATGATGGCCGGGGTCATGGCCCTCGCGATGATCGCCGGGCCGCTGGTCGGCGGGTACATCACCGACCACTGGGGATGGCGCTGGTCCTTCTACATCAACCTGCCGCTCGGGGTCGTCGCGCTGGGCGCCATCAGCGTCGTACTGCATCTGCCCAAGCCGTCGCGTGAGGGCAGGTCGGGGCGGAACATCGACTATCTCGGCGCGGCGCTGCTCACCGTCGGCATCACCGCGATCGTGCTGCTCACGACGTGGGGCGGGACCGAGTACGCCTGGGGGTCGGCCGTCATCATGGAACTGGCCGCGATCGGGGTGGCCTCGTTGGTCGGGTTCTTCTTCGTGGAGAGCCGGACGGCGGAGCCGGTGATGCCGCTGCACATCTTCCGCAACCGGAACTTCTCGCTGATGTCCGTGATCGGTTTCATCACCGGGTTCGTGATGTTCGGTGCCGTGCTCTTCCTGCCGCTGTTCCAGCAGTCCGTGCAGGGCGCGTCCGCCACCAACTCCGGGCTGTTGCTGCTGCCCATGCTCGGGGCGATGCTCGTCGTGTCGATGATCGCCGGGCGGGTGACCACGGGGAGCGGGCGGTACAAGGTGTTCCCGCTGGTGGGGAGTGCCCTGATGGTGGTGGGGCTCTTTCTGCTGGCGCAGATGGACACCGGTACGAGCCGGGTGACGTCCGGCGTGTACATGGCCGTGGTCGGTGCCGGTATGGGGTGTCTGATGCAGATCACCATGCTCGTCGCGCAGAACAGTGTCGAGATGAAGGACATGGGGGTCGCGTCGTCCACGACCACGCTGGCTCGGACCCTTGGGTCGTCCTTCGGGGTCGCGATCATGGGGGCGCTGTTCAACAGCCGGGTGCAGGACGTCATGGCCGAGCGGGGCGGGGAGCTGGGGTCCAGGGTGACCGAGCAGTCGGCGCAGTTGGATGCGGCGAGTCTGGCGAAGTTGCCGGAGCCTGTGCGGGAGGCATATCAGTTCGCGGTGGCCAGTGGAACGCATGGGGCGTTTTTGCTGGGGGCGGGGGTTGCCGTGGTGGCGTTGGTGGCTGCGGTGTTTGTCAAGGAGGTGCCGTTGCGGGGGGCCGGAGGGCCGGGTTCTGCGGGTGCCTCTGCGGAGGATGGCGCGGGGGCCAAGGAAGCGGTGGCCGGGGCGGTCTGATCTTTTCTCGCCCCCGCCGCCCCTACCCGTCCCTCCCCCAGGGGCGCTGCCCCTTCGACCCCGCTGCGCCTTCCAGCTCGGGGGATGGGATTTGTTGGCGGGTGCGGGTT
>NZ_AEJC01000189.1 GCF_000317595.1 Streptomyces ipomoeae 91-03
ATCACACTGGTCAAGGAAGAACCGACCACCACCCCCGCACCCTCACCGGCGACCGACCCTCCCCGACTCGGCCCGCGCCGCGTGCGATTGGTCTTCTCCGCCCTCGTGCTCGCACTGCTCCTCGCCGCACTGGAGCAGATGGTCGTGGCCGTCGCGCTGCCGCGGATCGCCGGTGAACTGCAGGGACTCGACCGGATGTCCTGGGCGGTCACCGCGTATCTGCTCACCGCCACCGTCGCACTGCCGGTGTACGGCCGACTCGGCGAACTGTGCGGCCGCAAGGGCGTGTTCCAGTTCGCGCTCGTGGTCTTCGTGGCCGGCTCCGCGCTGGCCGGCTTCTCCCGGACCATGGACCAGCTCATCGCGTTCCGCGCGCTCCAGGGCGTCGGCGCGGGCGGCCTCATGATCGGTGTACAGGCGATCATCGCCGACATCGTGCCGCCCCGGGTGCGCGGCCGTTTCCTGGGCCTGGTCGGCGCCGCGTTCGGGCTCGCCTCGATCACGGGCCCACTCCTCGGGGGCTACCTCACCGACCACCTCTCCTGGCGGTGGTGCTTCCACCTCAACGTGCCCTTCGGCCTCGTCACCCTGGCCGTCGTCGCCTTCGCCCTGAAGCTGCCGAAGCCCACCGCCAAGGGGCGACTCGACGTCCTCGGCACACTGCTGCTGACCGTCGCGTCCACCTGCCTGGTACTGCTGGCCGGCTGGGGCGGCACCGCGTACGCCTGGGACTCGCGTGTCGTCCTCGGGCTCGCCGCCGGCGCGGTCGTGGCGACCGTCCTCTTCCTCGTCGTCGAACGCTTCGCGACCCAACCCCTCGCCCCCCTGCGGCTGTTCAAGGACCCGGTCTTCGTCGTGACCGGGCTCGTCGGCCTCGCCATCGGCGTCGCGCTGTTCGGTGCCGCCACCTATCTGCCGACCTATCCGCAGATGGTGGACGGGGCCACCGCGACCCAGGCCGGGCTGCTGATGCTGCCGCTGACGGGCGGGATCGTCGGCGCGTCCGTCATCTCCGGCCAACTCGTCAGCCGTACCGGGCACTACAAGACGTACCCGATCCTCGGCAGCGCCCTCTGCGTCGTCGGCCTGTGGCTCCTCGCCCACCTGGACACCGACACACCCCGGCTGCACTTCGGCCTCTGGACGGCCCTCCTCGGCGCGGGCATCGGCATGGTGATGCCGGTCCTGATCCTCGCCGTACAGCACTCGGTACACACCGACGACATCGGCAGCGCCACCAACGCGGGCAACTGTCTGCGGCAGCTCGGCGGCGGTGTCGGGGTGGCCCTCCTCGGCGCGCTGCTGACGCGACGGCTCGCCGAGCGCCTTCCCGCCCCCGCGGACGGCGTCCTTCCCGGCATCGACTCCCTCACACCCGGGCTCGTGCACGCCCTGCCCGCCCCGGTGCGCGACCTCTACGCCGAGGCGTACGCCGACGCGATGCCGCGGCTCTTCCTGTACCTCGTGCCGGTGCTCGTCCTCGGGCTCGTCATCGCCTTCTTCCTCAAGGAGCAACCACTGGTGTCCCACGACGAGGTTCCCGCCGAGCCCCCGCCGCCGGTCCAGATCCCGCAGGCGCGCTCGCCGTACACCTCCGGCACCACCGTCAGCCCCGGCGTCCCCGTCTGCGGCACGGTGCAGCATCCCGACGGCACCGTCGTGCCCCGGGCCGCGCTCACCCTCATCGACGCCACCGGGCGGCAGACCGGGCGCGGCGGCAGCCGCGAGGACGGGCGGTACGCGCTGTCCACGCCCGGTCCCGGGGCGTACGTGCTGATCGCCGCCGCGGGCGGACACCAGCCGCAGGCGGTGACCGTGACCGTCGGCGAGTGTCCCGTCGAGGTCGACATCGTGCTCGGCGGTGCCGGGCGCCTGGTCGGCACCGTGCGTACGCCGGACGGCAGGGCGGTGCCCGACGCGACGGTCACGCTCACCGACGTGCACGGCGAGGTCGTCGTCACCACGCGCAGCGGCGAGGAGGGCGGGTACCTCATCACCGAGCTGGTCGCCGGGGAGTACACCCTCGCCGCCGGCGCCCACTCCTACCGCCCGGCCGCGCTGCCCGTCACCGTCCAGGCCGGTCGCGAGACCCGCCAGGACGTCGAACTCGCCGGGGGCGCCGTCCTGAGGGGCACCGTCCGCGCCGGTGGCGGCCGTCCCGTCGAGGACGCCCGCGTCACCCTGCTCGACGCCGCGGGCAACGTTGTCGACACCCTCACCACCGGCATCGACGGAACGTTCCGGTTCGTCGACATCGCCACCGGCGAGTACACGGTGATCGCCATGGGGTATCCGCCGGTCGCGACGGTGCTCCAGATGGCCGGCGGGGGCAGGACGGAACGGGACCTGCAACTGGGGTACGCGGACTGATGCCACGCGGGGGCGGGGCGTGCGGGTCGGTTGTGCGCCGTCTGTATATCGGGGCGTGCGCCGGAGGCTCCCGGTGGTCAATTCGCGCATTGCCACACATCGCAACGCTACGCGGCCGTACGGTAGTGGGGGCGGCGCAGATCTTGCGAGCCGTGGGGAGAAAGGGCCTTGGCCATGGACCGTGGCACCGACACGGGCGCGAACACCGGCCACGGAGCCGGTGACGGCACGGCGGAGCACGCCGTGGCCGGTCGTATCCCCCTGGCCGTGGTCGTCGTCGACCGCGGTGGCCTGGTGTCGCACTGGAGCACCGGCGCCCGGCGGCTCTTCGGCACCGCCAAGGAGGACGCGGTGGGCCGCCCCGCCCTGGATCTGCTGCCGGTGTCCGGAGCGCTCCCGGAGGAGGACGACACCCCGCCGCCGTACGGGGCGTACCACGCGTACGACGGACTCGGCCACGACCTGGAGTCCTCCCTCGACGGACAGCTCTCCTACCCGGCCGCCGGGCGCGCCAGGCTGACCGTGCCCGAGCGAAGCGAGATGGGGGTCCCCCCGCCCGTAGGGCGGGGGAGCGACCGCATCGACATCCTGTGGTGGGCCTATCCACTCGTCGGCCCCGGCCGCGAGCGTCTGCTCGTGCTGGCCGCCGACGCCGAGGCGCTGCGCCGGCCGGACAGCGAGACGGTCGTCGCCGTGGAGCGCATCGCACCCGGCTTCGCCCTGCACACCGACTTCCCCGGCGCCGAGGAACTAGCCCGCAGGCTCCCCGAGATCCTGCCCAGCATGAGCGTCGGCGAGAGTGCCCGCATCGTCGCTCAGGTCCTCGAACTGGGCTATCCGGTGTTGGAGTTCAGCCAGAACGACCGGGTGCCCGTCACCCCAGACTGGGGCGTACCCCGGCGCGCGGAACGGCGTGCCCGCCGCGAACGCGCCGCGCGCGCCGTCGCCGAAGGGCTGCCGGTCCCGGAGGACCTGGAGGAGGAGAGCGAGGACCTCGAACACGCGGCCGTACGCGAACGCCTGGAGTTCCTCAACGAGGTCAGCGGACGCATCGGCACCTCCCTCGACCTGTCCCAGACCATCATCGAGGTCAGCAAGGCGGTCGTACCCCGCTTCACGGATGTCGCCGGCACGTATCTGCGTGAACAGGTCGTCGCCGGTGAGGGCTTTCCCGACGGTGTGCCCGACACCACCACCATGTGGCACCGGGTGGCCGTCGAGCACACGGACGAACCCGGCCGCTGGGACGACGTCGTGCCGGTCGGCGAGGCCATGCCGTTCCCCGCGCACACCCCGTTCTTCCAGTGCATGACCACCGGCGAACCCGTACTCGTGCCGCGCATCAGCGAGCAGATGGGGCACGCGATCGCCGCGCAGTTCGAAAAGCGCGACATCCGGCCGCTGATCACGGGCCGCTCCATGCTGGTCGTGCCGCTCAAGGCCCGCAACGTGGTGCTCGGCTTCATGATCCTGCTGCGCCATCCGGAGCGCGAGGTCTTCAACGACATGGACCGCGTCACCGGCGCCGAACTCGCCGCCCGCGCGGGCCTCGTCCTCGACAACGCGCGCATGTACACCTACCAGGAGAACGTCGCCGAGACGCTCCAGGACAGCATGTTGCCGAACATCGCGGCCCATATGGCGGGCTGCGACATCGCCACCCGCTATCTGCCGGGCACGCTCCTCGGACGCGTCGGCGGCGACTGGTTCGACTCGGTCAAACTGCCCGGCGCCCGCACCGCCCTCGTCGTCGGCGACGTCATGGGCCACGGCCTCAACTCCGCCGCGATGATGGGCCAGTTGCGCACGGCCGTGCAGACCATGGCCGCGCTCGACCTGCCACCCGCGCAACTCCTGCGCAACCTCGACGACCTCGCCCAACGCCTCGGCGAGCACTACCTCGCGACCTGTCTGTACGCCGTCTACGACCCGATCGTGAGCGAGCTGCACATCGCCAACGCGGGCCATATCCCACCCGTGCTGGTCCGTGCCGAGGACGGCCGCAGCGAACTGCTCGACCTGCCCACGGGCGCCCCCATCGGCGTCGGCGGGGTGCCCTTCGAGGCCGTACGCGTGCGTGTGGAGCCCGGCGACCGGCTCGTCATGTGCACCGACGGCCTCGTCGAGGTGCGCGGCGCGGACATCGGCGTGGGCCTCGCGACGCTCTGCGAGTCCGCGGCCCACCCGGCCGCCTCCATGGACGACGCCTGCGACACCGTCATCCGCGCTCTCGCCGCGACCTTCGCCAAGGCGGGCCGGGGCGGACGCAAGGACGACGTGGCCCTGCTGATGGCCCGCCTCAACGGCATCGAACCGGAGGACGTCGCCGAATGGCGGCTCGCCCTCGATCCGATCGAGGTCGGCCGCGCCCGCGCCGTCGTCCGCGAACAGCTGTACGTCTGGGGCCTGGACGCCCTCACCGACACCACCGAACTGCTCGTCGGCGAACTGGTCACCAACGCCGTACGCCACGCACGCGGCCGTCACATCGAGCTCCGGCTCGTACGCGGCGACACCCTGCTCTGCGAGGTCTACGACGAGGACCACACCCTCCCCACCCTCCTCAGCACCGGCCCCACCGACGAGTACGGGCGAGGGCTCCGTGTCCTCAGCACCCTCGCCCGTGAGTGGGGGACCAGCCGCACGGGCGCGGGCAAGACGGTGTGGTTCGAACTGACGCTGCCGCGACGGCGATGACGATCACGTGGTAGGGCGTGAGGTGTGCCGGCGGGCGTGACGAGTACCGGTCGGGCGTGACGAGTACCGGTTGCGTGCGAGGCGTGCCGTGGGGCGCGAAGGGTGTGCGGCGGCGCGCGTGTTCGGGACGAGGGGTGAAGGTACGCGCGCGGTGCTTGAACCCGTATCCGGCGCGCGGTAGACCGATCTGGGCCGTCACGACCGGCGGACCGGCGTCTCTACCTGGGGAGTTGGGCATGAGCGTGACCAGTCGGTACAGGGAGGCCTGGGAGGGCTTCTGGCGCGAGGCCTCCGGGGAACCGGGCGCCGTCTTCTGGGACGCCGACCCCGCACAGACCGCGGCCGTCCATCTCGCCCGTTTCGAACCGTACATGACGGCCGCCGACCTGCCCCTGGTGGACCTGGGCTGCGGCAACGGCACCCAGACCCGCTTCCTCGCCGCCCGCTTCGCCCAGGTGATCGGCGCGGACCTGTCGGCCGCCGCCCTGGACCACGCCCGACGCGCGGACCCCGACGGCCACGCCGCCTACCGCCTCCTCGACGCGGCCGAGAAGACAGAGGCCGAGGCCCTGCGCGAGGACCTCGGCGACGCCAACGTGTACATGCGGGGCGTGCTCCACCAGTGCGAGCCCGACGACCGCGGGCGCGTCGTCGAGAACATCGCCACGCTGCTGGGAGAACGCGGCCGAGCCTGTCTCGTCGAACTCTCCGAGTCCGCGAAGTCCGTCCTCATGGCCCTGGCCCAGAGCCCATCGGGCCCCCCGGCCAAACTCGCCCCGATCTTCCGCCACGGCATCGCCCCCGGCGAGGTCACCGACGCCGCGATCCCGGAGTATCTGCGCGCGGCCGGGCTGACCGTCATCGCCGGCGGCGAACTCCCGCTGCTCACCACCGAGCACACGGCCGAGGGCGTCCGGATCGAGCTGCCGTCCAGGTGGTATGTGGCGGGGCGCACGGTGTAGCCGTCGGCCGTACCGGTGGACGGGCGCACGGTGTAGCCGTCAGCCGTACCGGTGGACGTCGGTGGGCCGGGACGGTGAGGTTGTCCCCAGGCCTGACGGGGATCGGCGCGGGTGCGTACGACGGGCTCGGAGGGGCACGACACAGACACGGAGGGCAACCAGATCTTGTGAAGTGAGGCACGCACGGCACTCCGCCGACTGCCTGGCGCTCTCGCGCCGCCGCCCTCCTCCGTTTCCAGCGACGGCAGGCCGGTTCCGAGACATCCCGCGCTGACCACATCGCTCCGCACGGAGCCCGGTCGACCCATGGGCCGTACGGCGAAAAGGGGGATTGGCGGGCGGTTGGGACTGCTGCCCGGAGACCGAGAGAAAGCCTGCGCCATCGTGAAGCCGTCCGGGCGTGACGCGAGCGCGACACCGGAGCCGACCATCACCCGACGGTGACCGAGGGACCGGATCGGGTCGGCGCCGGGCTGCTGGAGCGCGAGGAGGAGCTGCGGCGTCTCGAAGGGGCGATCGCCGGAGCGAAGGCGGGCACGGGCACGGTTGTAGCGGTGGAGGGCTCGGCAGGGATCGGCAGGACCCGGCTGCTGCGTGCGGCGATGGAGCGTGCGGCGATGAGCGGCATGGCCGTGGTCAGCGCTCGCGGCGGGCAGATGGAGACCGAGTTCGCGTTCGGTATCGCCAGGCAGTTGTTCGGGCCGGTGCTGACCGCTGCGGAGACCGGCGAGCGTGAGGTGCTGCTGGAGGGAGCCACCGCTCCTGCGATGTTGCTGCCGTCGGCGGCACCTCACATCGGGGCGACAGGCTGTTTGTCCTCCTGGACGGGACGCTGTTGCCGATCGACCGGTCACCGCCGACACCCCGTACTACTCAGAGAAGAGGTCCTGCTCGTCGAGGCGGACCCCCACATGTGAAACAGACGCGGGCCAGTAGCCGTGATCGGTGGGTGGTATGGGAGGTACTCGGCGATGTTCGGCGGCCGGGCGACGATCCGCGCGTGCGTCTCCTCGGACAGCGGGAGCATGTCCTCCTCCGGCCAGGCCCTCCATGTGACCAGCCTGAGTCCCGCCCGCCTCTTCACACGTCGCGGTCCCTTGCCGGTGGCTCCGCGCCGAGGCGGAAGAGCACGGCGGTGTCGGGCCGGGGCAGGGAGACGATGAGCTGTCCCTCGGCGGCGGACCGGTCAGCGGTGGCGTCGGAGGTGACGGGGGAGACCAGCGCGGGACGAAGGCGGGCGCCGCGCAGGTGGGGGATCGTGACGGTGCGGGTGCTGTCGCCGACTCCGTGCCGGCGCCGCGGGACTCCCCCCTTGCTCGTCGGCAGCCGACTGCCGTCGCCACAGTGTCAGACCCTTGACATGTAAGGTGTAATATAGTATAATATATTATACTTGTTCGGTCCTGCCCCGGAGTGATTCGATCGGCTCCGGTCCCAGGTGGCCGCGGCCGATCCCGGAGCGCGGCAACCGAACGCCCGGCACGCGGCTGTCCGTGTTCAGGGCTCCCCTCGGAAGTGGGTCGAGCTCCGGGCTGATCAGCGCGACACCGTGCACGAACGGCCGCCGGGTGGGAGCGTCGGTGTCCTCGATGGCCAGGAGCAGCTGAGCGGTCTCCGCCGGGCATCCGGTCCAGGTGGGGGCCGGCCACCGCTGGTGCGGTCGGCGTCAGACGGCCGACCAGCCGTTGTCGATGGGGAGGACGACACCGTTGATGCTGCTCGCGGCGTCCGAGGCCAGGAATACGATGGCGTCGGCGATTTCGTCCGCCGACGCCGTGCGGCCGGTGTTCGCCTCGTACCGGCGGAGGATCGTCGCCCCGTCCGTGTCGACGGTGATGGAGTCCATGACGTTGGTCAGGGTGCCGCCGGGGGCGACGGCGTTGACGCGGACGCCCCGGTCCCGGTACATGACCGCGGTCGATTTCGTCAGTCCGGCCAGTCCGTGTTTGGAGACGGTGTAGGCGGTGCCGGCGGCGCTGCCGCGCAGGGCGGCCTCGGAGGTCGTGTTGACGATGGCGCCCTTGCCGTCGGCCGGCAGGTGGGGGAGGACGGCGCGGGTCAGGAGGAACGGGCGGTGAGGTTGATGCGGATGAGCCGTTCCCATTCCGCGTCGCTCACGTCGGCGGTGGCGTTGACGTCGGTGACGAGGACCTTCGCACCGAGGTGCGCGAACCGCAGCGCGGTGGCGCGGCCGATGCCGGATTCGGCTCCGGTGACGATGAGCCGCGTCCTTCGCGGCCGGTGGTGCTGTTCATACGGTGGCACCTTCAGGTAGGGCTATGGCCTGGCGCCAGGGGGTGCGGGTGGCGATGGCCCGTTGCCAGGGACGGATGGCCTTGGGTGGCATGCCGACGGTCAGGACGCCGGTGAGGTGGTCGCCGGTGCGGTAGACGGCGGTGAACTTCCGTTCCGCCAGGCTTCCTTCGGCGATCTGCACCTCGTCGTGGCCGCGGAGGTGGCCGTATGCGCGGATCTTCATGTCGTACTGGTCGGACCAGAAGTAGGGGACGGGCGCGAACGGCCGCCGCGCGCCGAGGAGGTTGCGGGCGGCGGCCATGCCCTGCTCGGTGGCGTTGGTGCGGTGCTCGATGCGCATCGAGGTGTCGAAGAGCGGGTTGTGCCAGCGCGCCACGTCGCCTGCGCCGTACACCCCGGGCGCGGCGGCGCAGAACTCGTCGCAGACCAGCCCGTCGTCGACGGACAGCCCGCTGCCGGCCAGCCACTCGGTGTTGGGCCGCGAGCCGATGGCCACCAGCACCGTCTCGGCCTCGGCCACGGTGCCGTCGGCCAGCCGTACGCCGCCCGGGACGACCTCGGACACACCAGTGCCGGTGCGCAGGTCCACGCCGTGGTCGAGGTGGGTCTGGGCGAGGACGCGGCCGACGTCCTCGCCGACCGCGTGGGCCAGCGGGACCGGGGCGGGTTCGAGGAGGGTCACGTGGGTGCCCAGGCCGGCCGCGACCGCGGCGGCCTCTGCGCCGAGGAACCCGGCGCCGACGACGGCCAGGGTGCGGCCGGGGCCGAGGCGGTCCTTGAGGGCGAGGGCGTCGTCGAGGGTGCGCAGGGTGTGGGCCGGGGTGCCGGGCAGGTGGCGGGGCCGTACGCCGGTGGCCACGATCAGGCCGTCGTACGGCACCTCCGTGTCGTCGGACAGCAGCACCGTCCGGGCCGCGATGTCCGCTCCGATGGCCTTGTGGCCGTATCGGGTGTCGAGGTCGAGGGCGTCGAGGTCGGACGGGGTGCGCAGGGGGAGCCGTTCGGGGGACCAGGCGCCGGAGAGGATCTCCTTGGACAGGGGCGGCCGGTCGTAGGGGGCGGTGGGTTCGTCGCCGATGAGGGTGAGGGGGCCGGTGTGGCCGCTGCGACGGAGGGTTTCGGCGGCGGCCAGGCCGGCCGCGGAGGCTCCGACGATGACGACGCGGCCCGTCGCGCCGGTCGTGGTCGCGTTCACGACTCCACCAGCCGGATCGCCGCCGCGGGGCACACCGTGGCGGACTCGCGGACGGCGTCGTGGAGTTCGTTCGATGGGGCCTCGTCGAGGAGGACGACCGTGCCGTCCTCCTCTCGCTGGTCGAAGACGTCCGGGGCGAGCATCACGCACTGGCCCGAGGCGACACACTTGGGGACGTCGACTTCTACACGCATGGCGGTTCTTCCCTGCTCTTCGTGGGGGGATCGGTGGGGTCTGGTCACCAGGTGACGGGCAGTTCGCGGACGCCGTAGACGGCGGTGTCCTGCTTGAAGGCGATCTTCTCCGGCGGTACGGCGATCTTCAACCCGGGAAGCTTGCGGAAGAGTTCGGGCAGGACGATCTGGAGTTCGGCGCGGGCCAGGGGCTGGCCGAGGCACTGGTGGATGCCGTAGCCGAAGGCGAGGTGCCGGCGGGCGTTGGCGCGGGCCAGGTCGAGGTCGTCGGGGGCGGTGAAGAAGTCCGGGTCACGGTTGGCGACGTTGATGGAGATGATCACGCCCTCACCCGCGCGGATGGTGACGCCGCCGACGGTGACGTCCTCAAGGGCGGTGCGACGCAGCCCGAAGTGCACGATGGTGAGGTAGCGCAGGAGTTCCTCCACCGCGACCGCCACCTGGTCCGGTCCGCCCAACAGGTACGGGATCTGGTCGGGGTTCTCCAGCAGGGTGATGGTGCTCAGGGCGATCATGTTCGCGGTCGTCTCGTGCCCGGCGAACAGCAGGAAGGCGCTCAGGTCGGCGGCGTCCTGGTCGGTGATGACGCCCTCGTCCGCCTGAGCGGTGAGCCGGGTGATCACGTCGTCGCCGGGCGTGGCGCGCTTGGCCCGCACGAGTCCCAGCAGATACTCGCCGAGTTCGGCGAAGGCCCGGGTGGACTCCTGCGCGGTGGTAGTCCTGTCGACGAGGACCTTCGACTGTTCCTGGAAGAACGCGTGGTCCTCGTAGGGCACGCCCAGCAGTTCGCAGATCACCAGGGACGGCAGCGGCAGCGAGAAGTGCTCCACGAGGTCGACGGGGCCCCGCGACTCGGTGAGGTCACTGAGGAGTTCGCCGGTCAGGCGGGCGATGCCCGGGCGCAGCGCGTCGATCCGTTTGACCATGAACTCCCGGGTCAGGGTGCGCCGCATCGTCGCGTGGATGGGGTCGTCGTACTGCTGGAAGAAGCCGCGCGGGCCCTGCGACTGGCCTTCCCTGTCGTTGGGGGCGCCGGGGTGGGTCGGATCGGTGCTGAAAGCCGGGCTGCCCAGCACGGTCCGGGCGTCCTCCCAGCGGGTCACCAGCCATGGGCTGACCCGCCCTCCCAGAGAGACCCGGGTTACGGGCTGCTCCTCCCGCAGCCGGGCGTACACGGGCGGTGGGTCCAGGGGCGCGTCCTTCGGGCGGGCGAGTACGAACGCGGGGCTGGACGAAGTGGGGGGCATGACTGCTCCTTTCCGCCTTCTGCTAACGGCGTTAGGTGATCTCGCGTCGTTAGATTAACGGCGTTAGGCGAAGAGTGGAGCACGAAATTCCGGCCAGTCGGGCGGGTAATGTGCGGGCGGTGAGGAGGCGACATGGAAGCGCACGCCAAGCGGGTGCCCAACGCTCGGGGTGAAGGGGATCGCTACGCAAGAGATTTTGGACGCGGCCACCCACATCCTGGAGGAGACGGGCCGCGAGAGCGCGCTCTCCCTGCGCGGAGTCGCCCGCGAGGTCGGCATCGCCGCCCCCAGCATCTACCTGCACTTCAAGGACAAGACCGAACTGGTCTCGACGGTGCTCGATGCCGTCTACCGCACACTGGCCGTGGCGATGGGCGAGGCCGGCGAGAAGGCCGTCGCGGCCGGCGCGGACCCGTACGGGCGGATCCGCGCCACTGTCGCCGCCTACCGCCGGTTCGCCCTCGACAAGCCCCGCCGTTACCGGCTGATGTTCAGCCTCGAATACGAGCCCCGGCGCAGGCCCGATCCCGACGAACCCCTCAGCACCGTGCTCGGGGCGTGGACCGAGGCCGTGGAGGTGTACCTGGCGGCGGTGCGTCCCGAACTCCGTGCGGACGCACAGGTTCTGGGCATCCATCTGTGGACCGCTCTGCACGGCCAGTTGGTGCTGTGGCGCACTCTTCCCGCCGCGCACACCCACAGCGAGGACATTCTGGTCGAGCTGGAGGAGTCCCTGCTGAGGCGGCTGCTCCCCGGCCCGGAAGGGCACGGAACGCGGTAGTAACCGGTGTCGCGGGTGGGCCCCGCTCCGGAAGGCGGTCCTGCTGTCCGATCCTTGATGCCGTGGTCACTGCCCGCGGACAGCGGCTGGTCATGGGGCTGTGCGCCGTCGCGGCTTTCAGCCGGGGGAGTCAGCAGATGATGTCGCCCGGGCTGACGCCGGTTCCGGGGTCGAGCAGGTGGATGGTGCCGTCGCCGTCCTGCGCGCCCAGCACAAGGAACTCGCTCTTGAAACCGGCGATGCGCTTGGACCCGAGGTTGACCGTGCCGACGACGAGGCGGTCCTGGAGCTCTTCCCGGCTGTAGTCGGTGACCTGGGCGCTCGTGCGCAGGGTGCCGATCTCGCCGCCGAAGTCGACGGTGAGTTTCCACGCCGGCCGGCGGGCCTCGGGGAACGCCTCGACGTCGGTGACGCGGCCCACGCGGATGTCGACCGCGAAGAACCGGTCCGGGGAGGTGTGGGGCTTGGCGGCGGGCTGAGTGGTCGGTGCGGGGGAGGTGTTCGACATGTGCTGGTCCTTGGTGTGTGAGAGGGGGAGCTGGTCAGCGGCCGTCGAGGAAGTGGCGGTCCGCGTCGGTGAGGGCCTGGCCCAGCAGGTCGACGATGTGGTCGAGTTCCTCCTGGGTGGCGATCAGGGGCGGAGCGATCTGCACGACCGGGTCGCCTCGGTCGTCCGCGCGGGCCAGGAGTCCGAGGTCGCGCATGCGCGCGGGGAGGAACTTCTTGACGAGTTCGTTCTTGCGGTCGGTGTCGAAGCGTCGGCCGTCCGGGCCGTCGACGAGTTCGAGGGCCCGGAAGAAGCCGTCGCCGCGTAGGTCTCCGACGATGCTCAGTTCGGTCAGTTCTGTGAGCCGCTTCTGCAGGTGTCCGGTCAGGGACCGGACGTTGTCCAGGACACCGTCGCGTTCGAAGATGTCGAGGTTGGTCAGGGCGGTGGCGGCGGCGACCGGGTGTCCGGCGAAGGTCAGCCCGTGCAGAAGGGTCACGCCGTCCTCGTAGAAGGGCTCGGCCACCTTGTCGGACACCAGGACCGCGCCGAGCGTGGCGTAGGACGAGGTGAGCCCCTTGGCCGTGGTGATCATGTCGGGGACGGCGCCGTACTTGGACACCGCGAAGTACTCGCCGATCCGGCCGAAGCCGGTGATGACCTCGGCGGCGACCAGGAGGAAGCCGTACCGGTCCGCCATCGCCCGCAGGCCCGCCCAGTAACCCGCCGGGGGAGTGAAGCAGCCGCCGGCGTTCTGTACGGGCTCGGCGATCAGCATGGCCACCCGCTCCGGGCCGGCCTCCAGCACCGCCGCCTCGGTCTCGGCCAGCAGCCGCCGGGTGAAGGCGTCCTCATCGGCGTCGGTGGTGCGGTAGCGGTTGGTGTTGGGTACGTGGGTCACCTCGAAGGCCGGGGCGCCGAAGGGCTCCTTGAGCGCCGGGATACCCGTCAGCGCGAGGGCGCCCATGGTCTGGCCGTGGTACGCGGTGCGGCGGGCGATGGCCTTGGTGCGTTGCGGCCGGCCCTGCGCCACGTGGTACATGCGGGCGAGCTTCCACGCGGACTCCACCGACTCCGAACCGCCGGACGTGAAGAAGACGCGGTTGATGCCGTCGGGGGCCAGGGCGGCGAGTCGTTCGGCCAGCTCGATGGCGGCGGGGTGCGCGGTGTTCCACAGGGTGCTGAACGGCAGGCGGTTCAGTTGCCGTTCGGCCGTTTTGGCGAACTCCGGTCCGTAGGAGTAGCCGAGTTGTGCGCAGAACAGGGCCGAGAGGCCGTCGATGTAGCGCTTGCCGACCGCGTCGTGGACGTAGACGCCTTCAGCCCGGTCGGGCAGGAACACTCCTTGGCCGTTGCGCAGGTTCGCGTGCCGGCCGAAGTGCAGGAGGAGGTGGTCGCGGGCGGCTGACTGGAGCCGGGCAGCCGGGGGCTGGTCGGTCATGAGGGGTCCTTAAGAATGTTGGGCGGTCCGGGAGGACCGGGTGTGGCTGATGAGGTGGTTGCCGTGGATGGCTCCCGGAGAATGGCCGCCCGGTCCTCCGGGACGCTCCGACTGCTGATTGAGAGCTGCGGGCATCGCTGGTTAAGGACCTGTCGGCGGAGTGTTCCTCGGGCCACGGAAGTGCGGGTCATGGCGGAACGGAGCGACGGGCTTGAGTACGGCTCACGGGCGGATATGGGTCGGCATCGACGCCGGCAAGGGGCACCACTGGGCGGTGGCGGTCAACACCGACGGCGAGACGGTGTTCTCGACGAAGGTGGTCAACGACGAGTCGCAGATCCTGACGCTCATAGCGGCAGCCCGGGAGAAGGCCGGCGAGGTGCGGTGGGCGGTGGACATCTCCGGCCGGGCCTCCGCCCTGTTGCTGGCCCTGCTCGTCGCGCACGGTCAGCAGGTCGTCTACGTGCCCGGCCGCACCGTCAACCGGATGACCGGCGCCTACCGGGGCGAGGGCAAGACCGATGCCAAGGACGCGCTCGTCATCGCCGATCAGGCCCGCGTGCGACGGGACTTTGCTCCGATCGAGACCCCGCCGGAGCTGGTCTCCACGCTCCAGCTGCTGACCGGCTACCGGCGCGACCTGATCGCCGACCGGGTCCGGCTCATCAACCGGCTGCGTGACCTGCTGGTGGGCATCTGCCCGGCTCTGGAGCGGGCTTTCGACTACTCCGCCGTCAAAGGCCCAGTGGTCATGCTGACCGAGTACCAGACGCCGGCCGCCCTGCGGCGGATTGGCGTCAAGCGACTGACGACCTGGCTGGAGCGCCGAAAGGTCCGCGGAGCTGACACGATCGCGGCCAAGGCAGTCGAGGCCGCCCAGTCCCAGATGACCGCACTGCCCGGCGAGAGCCGGGCCGCGAAGCTGGTGCGCGACCTGGCCCACCAGCTCCTGGCACTGGACGAGCGGATCAAGGACAACGACCGGGAGATCCACGAGACCTTCCGCACCGACGACCGCGCCGAGATCATCGAGTCGATGCCCGGCATGGGTCCCATCCTGGGCGCCGAGTTCGTCGCCATCGTCGGTGACCTGTCCGGCTACCGCGACGCCGACCGGCTGGCCTCCCACGCCGGCCTGGCCCCAGTGCCCCGCGACTCCGGCCGCCGCACCGGCAACTACCACCGGCCCAAGCACTACAGCCGGCGCCTGCGCTGGCTGTTCTATATGTCCGCGCAGTCCGCGATGATGCGGCCCGGCCCCTCGCGGGACTACTACCTCAAGAAACGCGCGGAGGGGATGGTCCACACCCAGGCGTTCCTCTCGCTCGCCCGACGGCGCGTGAACGTGCTGTGGGCGATGCCGCGTGACAAGAGGCTGTTCACCCCCGTCCCGCCGGTCACGCAGGCGGCTTGACACGATCATTGAGATTCTCCCCCTCCGCGGTCGGCCCGAACACCGCGTCAAGGACCGTGCGGGTGCCGCAGGACACCAGCACCAGCAGCCGCAGTGCGGGATACCCCGAACCGCCGTTGTTGCAGCGGTGCTTGGTGTATTCGGCCAGGTTCGCCGGACTGTCGGGCACCGTCATCGTCGTGCCGTCGATCGCGCAGACCAGCAGCCCCGCCACCAGGCGGATTCAAGGGGTCGTTGCAACATCGCTGATCATGCGGCTGTGGCGAGGAGTTTAGCGAGGCGCTGGGCTGGGGTTTCCCAGTCCAGCGTTTTGCGTGGGCGGCCAATGCCGCGAAGTTAGGCGTTATCAGTGCACGTCAAGAGTGTGGCCGGGATCGTTGATTCCTCCTTCGCAGACGGTTCCCTCGGGTTAGTCAGGGACGGTTCGTGATGGCCTGCCCGAGTCCGAGGTCGTGTTGCGCAGTCGCTCTGTCTCCAGCGTTGTTGTACCCGCTGTCCCTGCCGCTGGCGAGGTGTTCGCCCCGGGACATCTGGGCGAGTTGACACGGTACGTTCCCGTCGAGTTGGTGGATGCGGTGCTGGAGGAGACAGGGACGGTCCAGCAGCGATTACGGTGCCTTCCATCGCGGGTGGGGATTTACTTCGTGCTCGCGCTGGGGCTGTTCCCGCACCTGGGCTATGCCAGGGTCTGGGACAAGCTGGTCGCGGGTCTGGCCGGGCTCCGCGTTCCGGTCCCGTCGGAGAAGGCGCTGCGTGACCTGCGTCGCCGCCTGGGGCCCGCGCCGTTGAAGGCGTTGTTCGAGGTGGTCGCCGGGCCGCTGGCCCAGCCACGGACCCCAGGGGTGTGCTACCGGCGCTGGCGCACCGTCGCGTTCGACGGCTGCAACTCGCTCAAAGTGCCTGACGCAGACCGCAACCGGGGCTGGCTGGGCCGGGCCAAGCTCCATCTGGGCTGGGCCAGCTACCCCACGCTGCGGTTGATGACCTTGGTGGAGACCGGAAGCCGGGGTGTGCTCGGCGCCTGCTTCGGGCCCAAGCGGCACGGGGAGAACCACTACGCCCGCCGCCTGCTGCACCTGCTGGGCCCCGACCAGCTGGTGCTGGCCGACCGCGGCTTCGACGACGGCAGGTTCCTGGCCCAGATCGCCGGGACAGGCGCGCAGTTCTTGGTGCGCCTGACCTCGCTGTGGCGCCTGCCGACTGGAGACCGCCTGCCGGACGGCTCCGGGGGTGCCGATTCCAGCGGCAGGGCCGCGCAGCAGGCCGAACAGCCAGCGCAGGGGCACAGGCCCCCACCCGTCTGCGGGCCTGTGCCAAGGCACCGCCGGTCGGATCCGCGACCGGCAGGCCGTCCAGGCCGGCGGTCAGCCGCTGCCACACCTGCCGCCAGCCCTGCCCGGGGAACAGACACCCGGCCAGCAGCAGATACACCACAACCCGGGACGGCAGGTCCCGCACCCGGGCCTGCACCCTGCCGGTCTGTGCCAGCGCCTCGTCGACCATCTCGAACGGGACAACACGCGTCAACTCGCCGAGATGGCCGGGCGCGAACGCCCCTGCAGCAACAGCAACCTCACGAGAGATGACAGACTGAGCACCCACGGAGCTCCTAGCCGAACAGTGATCTTGGTCGACACGGTTCTAGCAGGAGTTCCGTCCCCTTTCACGCGACTTGACGCAGCCGCCCAAGGCCCTATCTACACGGCGTTGGAGCTAGACCAGCGCAAACTCCTGGCCCACCGGATCGAGGAACTCCTGGAGGCCCACCCTCTTTCCAAGACACCTCATGGTGTTAACTCGTCAAGGTGTCGGCTCTGGTGTTCGAACAGCGATCGCTCGTGGGGCGTCTCACTCCAGGTAGAGAGCAGCCAGACGCGGCAGGCGGCGAGCCATCTCGTCCGAGTCGTCGAGGTCGAAGGCCCAGGCAGGGTCCAGCTCCGGATAGCGGATGGTGGGTGCGCCCGCGGGAAGCTGATCGCCGGTCGCCGTGATGTGCGCGTTCCAGGCGATGCCCAGCATGTCCTCACCCTCCAGGTCGACGCCGTCGGCCGCGGCAGCTTGAACGATGGACAGTTCCGCGAGGGCATCAGGATCAGCGACTGCGCGCTCGAAGACCTCACGCCCCTGAGCGATCAGCCGGCCGCGGGAGTAGTCGAAGCCGTCATCAGAGCATCCACCGTTGGCGATGTAGGCAGCGGCCCACAGAGGGTTGGTGTAGGACTCAACCATCAGGTCCCACAGCACCTGCTCAGCGGCGACGATCTCCTCGACCGGCCGGTCGGCCAGCAGCGAGGTCGCCTCGCGAGCGACCGCTTCGCCGTCGTGCGGGGCGATCACCCGGTCACGGGCCGCCGCGATGAGCTCCCAGAACTGCTCCTTGTTCATGGTGGCAGAGCATGCCACCTGGTACTGACAGAGCAGGTCTCGACGGTGGGAGATCACGCTGCGGCCTTCTCTGCCTCCAGCGCTGGGGCCGGAAAGGCGACCAGTTCATCGAAGAGCGTGTGCTCCTGGAGGCAGCAGTAGAGCTGGCCGAGCATCCGGTTGAAGAGGTTGCGTAGGGCGGCCGCGTGCCAGTCTCCGTGGACGTCGCGTCGGCGCCGGTAGTGGGCCTTGGCTCCGGGTGATCCGTTGGGGGCTGCGAAGGCCCAGAGATACCCGGCGTGGTTGAGCCGGTCGTTCTTCACCCTTCGCCGGGTGATGCTCGATTTCTTCCCGGAGGCTCTGGTGATCGGTGAGGCGCCGGCGTAAGCCTTCAGGCCGCGGGCGTCGGCGAAGCGGCTTCGGTCGTCGCCGATCTCTGCCAGCACCCGGGCGCCGAGCTGGACGCCGAGGCCGGGGAAGCTGAGGATGACTTCAGCGTCCGGGTGCTGAGGGAAAGCCTCCTCCACCGCCTTTGCGAGGTCGTCGGCGGCCGTGCAGGCGGCCTCTAACTGAATCAGGAGGGCGAGCATCTGCTTGCCGAGCGCGTTCTCGACCAGCGGCGGCTGGTGGGCCCACTCGGCGCGGAAGACGTCGCGGATCCGGTCGGCTTCGGCCTCGATGCCACGCTTGCGGCCGGCCCGCTTGAGGGCGGCCTGGATCTGTGTGCGGCTCAGCCGCGCGGCCTGGGAGGGTGTGGGGGCGAGCCTGAGCAGTTCGCGTGCTTCGCGACGGCAGAGGCCGTTCTGCCAGGTAGCGAAGGCGTCCAGGGCGGACGGGTAGTACTCGCGCAGGAGGGAATGGAGCTGGTTGGAGTTCTGCTGCCGGTTCCAGGTGGCGTCCTGCTGAGCTCGGGCCAGGACGGCGATGGCGCGGGCCAGGTCGCTGTCCTGCGGCAGAGGCCGGTGAGCATGCATGTCGGTGCGCAGGATGTTCGCCAGGACCAGGGCGTCGCCGGGGTCGGACTTCTTGCGGGAGACGGAGTGGCGGTCGCGGTAGCGGGCGGCGGCCATCGGGTTGATCGCGAAGACCTGGCGCTTGCCGGTCCGCAGAACGGCGACCAGCAGACCGCGAGAGGTCTCGATCGCGATCGGGATCGGGGCGTCTTCCGTGTCGCCGTACTCGGCAAGCAGGTCCATCAGCAGCTGATAGCCGGCAGCGTCGTCGGTGATGCGGCGCTTGGCGAGCAGTTCGCCGGTGTTGTTGACGAGAGCGACGTCATGGTGGCGTTCGGCCCAGTCGATTCCGCAGTAGATCAAGTTGTTCCCTCCCCATGGCGCGGGTGATTGCGCTGGTCACGAGCGCATGCGGGCCACGCAGCGACCTAATTCCAGGACTCAGCCGGGGGGCTGGTCCGACACCTCATCAACCGTGTTCGTGGCACCAGCTCACCTCACGGGCCTCGGTCTACTCGGGAGCTCGAACTGGCTCGGGAGCTTCAAGAGGTCACCGTGTGGAGGGCTCGCACCACCCACTCCAACGAGTGATCAAGCCGACGGTGTTGACGAGCCTGTGGCCGTAGGTGCTGCCGATCTTGGAAGAGGCATTCTGCTGCCCGGTCCTGACGAGGCATCCAGCAACAGTCCACGGGCCCGCCAACGTTTGATGCGGTGGCGGTCGTGAAGACGCCGAGCGCCGCCGCTCTCTGGGGAGGTCTCGTACCGACCAAGTCGCGTGAAGACATCCGCTCGACGCCCACACCACCGCCACCACTACAAACACCAGGGCCGTGCACTGGTCTATCCGGAGGCTTCCATCAGCCGGAGTGGCAACAGATGTCACGGCCCCAGTGTTCGAACGGGCCCAGCAAGACCACATGCGTGGTGGGTGGTGCTGGATCCGTCAGCAACGAATTAGGTCCTGACGTCGCTGCCCGGCATCGGCATCAGGACCGGAGCCCGCATCCTCATCGACGTCGGCGACGCCGCCGCCTTCCCGTCCGCCGCCCACCTGGCCGCCTACGCCGGCCTCGCCCCGGCAACCCGAAGCTCCGGGTCCTCCATCCGCGGCGAACAGCCCTCACGGAGAGGAAACAAGCAGCTCAAACGGGCCTTCTTCCTCTCCGCGTTCGCCGCACTGGCCGACCCCGCCTCCCGCACCTACTACGACAAGAAGATCGCCCAGGGCAAGCACCACACCCAAGCCCTCCTCTGCCTCGCCCGACGCCGAGCAGACGTGCCCTTCGCGATGCTCCGCGACGGCACCTTCTACCAACCACCAACCCCGATCACCCCTTGACCAAAGTCATAGGGGCCCCCGCGGGCAGGTCGAGGGCGTCGGCGACCGCGCGCAGGCAGTCGTCCAGCGTCTTGTTCCGGCAGGACAGCGCGAGATCGACCGAACCCAGCGGCGGCAGCTCGGAGTTGGGCGTGTCGTTCAACGCGCCCTCCGCCTCGGCCACCGTCCGCAGATCCGGTACCGAGAGCGTGGCGATCCGGCCGAGCAGGGCCGACTTCCCCGTGCCGGGTGACCCGGTGACCACGAACAGGCCCCGATCCGCCTCGGCCAGCCACGTGATGAGGCGGCGCATCAGCCGCCGTCGGCCGCAGAAGTACCAGCCGGTCTCGCCGACCTCGATCCCGCGGGCGGACAGCACGAGATGCCGGTCCACCTCCACCGCCCGCAGCCGCTTGGTCTCCACGTCCTCGTCCGGCACGGTGGCCGAGGGATGCAGGGGGCTGCGCAGTGCGGGAACGGGTGCGCCGAGCGCGACGTAGGCGGTTCCGGCGTCGCTGTCCGCCAAGATCTGGCCGATCACATCGGCGAGTTCGTCGGAGCGGATCGTCTCGTCGTGCTCCGTCCACCGACGGTCCTCGGGGCCGTGCTGCACCACCCGCTCCAGGTTCTCGGCGAACACCCTGTCCTCGGCGCTTTCGTAGCCGCGGGTCGAGGCGATCACCGCGTACCGCCGCTCCGGTCCCGAGGCGCTGGTGTGGTCCAGCACTTCGCAGATCTGGCCGGCGACCCGCGAGGCCGCGACGCCGCTCGCGCAGCAGTCGAGGAGGATCAGGACCTCGCGGAACTTCTGGTGGGCGAGGAAGCGGGCGAGGTTTCTGGTGGTGATCGCCTGCAGACCGTGCAGGCGGGTGGCGGGGGAGTCGGACGTGATCAGAAAGTGCTCGCCCGCGTCGACACAGCGGTGGCCGGTCCAGTACAGCACCAGCCGGGAACCGGCGCTCCGCCAGGCCCTGAGCCGGTCGGTGATCGTCGCCCAGTCGCCGCCCGTGGTCAGCTCCGGGAGGTCATGACCATAGCCCAGCGCACGGAACAGCCTGAAGAGCCGGTTCACGCTGGCCGGAACATGACGCAGCCGCGGCCAGCTCGCGTCCCGGTAGTCGCCGACCCCGACCAGGACGAACCGACCGTCGTCCGTCATGCACGCCACCGCATCGTGGTGCCCCCGCTTCCCTACCCCGTCGACTTCGGCGCCGTACCATGTGGCGACCGTCAACCAGGCGCATAATATGGCGAATTGAACACCAGGGGGCACGGTGCGCAGCACTGCGGTGAAGGATCTGGTCGTGGTGCTGCCGGGCATCATGGGCAGCGTCCTGGCGCGGGACGGGCGCGAGGTGTGGAACCACACCCTCGCGGTCGCCGGACGGCACGCGCTGGGCGGTCTGGACGAGATACGGCGGCTCGCTCTTCCCGCCGACCTCGGGGACTCGGATCCGGGCGACGGCATCGAGGCTGTGGACCTGATCAAGGGCCTGCACATCCTGCCAGGGGTCTCGGCGATCGACGGCTACGCGACCCTGCTCACTTTCCTGGAACGGCGGTTGGGCCTGTCCGAGCGGTCCAGCAACCTCCTGCCCTTTCCGTACGACTGGCGGCTCTCGGTGCGGCTGACGGCCCGTCGGCTCGCGGCCCGGGTGGAACCCGCGCTGGACGCCTGGCGCAGGCGGAGCGGAAATCCCGAGGCCAGGGCCGTGTTCGTGGCCCATTCGATGGGCGGGCTCGTCGCCCGGTATTACCTGGACGTCCTTGGCGGAAGCGCGTATGCGCGCGGGCTGATCACGATCGGGACGCCCTATCGGGGATCGGTCAACGCCCTTGTCTGGCTGCACGAGGGAGTGGCGCCGAGCCTGGGGCGGATGTCGGAGCCGTTCACCCGGCTGGCGCGCTCGATGCCCTCGCTCTACCAGCTCCTGCCGACCTGGCGCTGTGTCGTCGACGGCGACGGTGCCCGGTCGGATCTGGGCGGTGCCCGGGTGCCGGGGGTGGACGGGGGACCGGCGGCCGAAGCCCTGTGCTTCCACGACGAGTTGGACCGGGCCGACGGTGACGGGTACGCCCTGCATGTGTTCGGCGGATGCAGGCAGCCCACCCGCCAGTCCGCGCTGCTCGCGTCCGACGGGCTGGACGGCCGACGGGATCTCGACGGCATCGATCACCTCGGCGACGGCACGGTGCCCCGGTTCTCCTGTTTCCCGGCGCAGTTGACGGACGACTCGACGGTCCGCTTCTTAGCCCAGAAGCACGGAGCGCTCCAGAACGAGAGGGCCCTACTGAACCAGCTCGAAGCCGTACTGACCGCCCGCGATCCACGGCAGTTCCTCGACGGTGGGCAGGAGTTGGGCGTGGACCTGCCCGAGGTCTTGGGCGGCGGTGACTGTCCCGTGGAGGTCGTGGCCGACGATGACCGCCTGGGTCCTGTCCGCCACGGCCGTGGACGTCGAGACGGGTCAGGTGTGCGCGCCGCACCCTGCGCAAGCACGGCGAGAGCGCCTACACCACCCGCCTCCGCCTGCCCGCCCCCGGCGCCTGGCGCGTCACCGTGGGCGACCCCGTGAACCCGGGCCGCGTGCACGAAGTGAGCGGCATCGTGCTGGTGGCGGCGTAGTGAAATCCGGGATCGTTCTCACGCCTTGACGTGAGTCGACAAGGTCTCGGCGATCTCCGTCATGATCGTGTGGGCTGAAGCGTGGACGAAGAAGTGGCCGCCGGGCAGCGTCCGCAGCCGGGAGCCGGCCGAGGACTGGCGGCGCCGGCCGTGGAGGCGGGCCGGACCGACCAGGGCGTCGGCTGTGCCGCCGAACACCGTCAGGGGGACCGGCAGCGGAGATTCGTCCTGGTGGTCGTAGCTCTCCAGCGCCGTGAAGTCGGCGCGCAGCGTGGGCAGCATCAGCTCCATCAACTCGGGGTTTTCCAGGACCTCCTGGGGATGCCGCCGAGCTCGCGCAGCCGCTGAAGGACGTGGTCGTCCGGGGCGTCGTGGGCCCGGGGTCACCCACCGGATCAGCGGACTGCCGGTGGTCGATGAGGACGACAAGGTCATCGGCGTCATCTCCCAAACGGACCTGATCGCACGCCAGGCCGCCACCCCCGGACCATACGAACCGCGCCGCCGCTTCACGTTCTCCAGTCTGACGCGCGGTGCCCGACGGCAGGCGGCGAAGGCGAACGCCCGCACCGCCGGCCGACTCATGACCGAGCCGCCCGTCACCGCCCACGCCGACGACACCATCGTCGAGGCCGCCCGCACCATGGCCCAGCACCAGGTGGAACGGCTGCCGGTGCTCGACGAGGAGGACCAGCCCCTTCGGCATCGTCACCCGCCGGGACCTGCTCCAGATTCCTGCGCCCCGACAAGGAGATCCGCGAGGAGGTGATCGAGGACGTGCTGGTGGGCGCCCTGTGGCTGGCGCCCCGCGGCATCGACGTGTCCGTGGTGGAGGGCGTTGTCACGCTCACCGGTCACATGGAACGCAAGAGCGAGACGGAGATCGCCCTGTCGATGACCCGCCGGATCGACGGCGTGGTCGGCGTGGTCGACCAGCTCACCTACCGGCTGGACGACGCGCGCCTGCCCACCCCGGAACAGGCGCTGCACGGCGTGGCCGACGACTGGCTGCGCCGATTGTGAGAGGAGGCGTATTCCCATGACCGGCACCGTGTTGGTCACCTACGGAACCACGAACGGATCGACGGCACAGATCGCCGAAACCATCGCTGACGTCCTGCGCAAGGAAGGGCTGACGGTGGAGGCCCTTCCAGCCCGGTCCGTCGCGAGTGTGGCGTCGTACGACGCAGTGATGGCCGGCGGTGGACTGTACGCCTGACGCTGGCACAAGCACGCCCGTCGGTTCCTCCGCCGGCACCGCCGCGACCTGGCCGAATGCCCGTTGTGGCTGTTCAGCAGCGGCCCGCTCGACGCCTCGGCCTCGGAGCGGGACATCCCCCTCCGGGGGTGACCGAGGATCGCAACTCGTCATGCTCGAACACCGTCCAGCCGGTGTGGGCGATGGCGGTCGCCCTCCAGAGTGACCGAGGATCGCAACATCGACACCGACAAGGGCTTCAAGCCCGACACCGTGTGGCGGTCGTCCTCTGGGGCGATCGAGGATCGCAACACCAGTCCGTGCTCCATCTCCAGCTCGCGGATGTGCTTGTCCTTCTTCCCGCTCGGGGTGAGCCCGGCGGTGACCGCGTCGAAGTCCTGCCGCAGGCCGCAGGCCGCGGGCCAAGCCGAGCCGATGATGCGTCAACTCGCTCGTCGGAGTGGTTGAGGTGGGCGGCGAGCCCTGACCGACGCGTGGTCCACCGGAACCCGTCTGGTCAAGGGCACAGGAGGAGTTTGCCGCGCGAGTGGCCGGACTCGCTCAGCTCTTGGGCCCCGGCGGCGTCGGCGAGTGGGAAGCTCTGGGCGATGCGGACGCTCAGACGTCCGTCGGCGGCGAGGCGGGCGTAGGCGGCGAGCCCGATCCCGAACGGGCCGTCGGCGTTGACGACGATGGCGCCCAGTTCGGGGGCCCGGAAGCCGGCGATGGTGAGACGTCAGCGCAGTTGCCTTGTCGCCCGCAACGCGCGCGGGCATGTCGCCTTCGGCATCGGCGTTCACCAGTGCCTCGGACGGAAGCTCGCCCGTGCCGAACGACAGGTCGCGCTCCTCACCCTGCTGCGTCGCCTACCCCGTCCCTACAGGTCGGACAGGGTCGCCTTGAGGATGGGGAGTTCGTGGGCGCGGGCCATGATCTCGTCCATGCCGCCGACCAGACCGGTGATGTTGGCGAGCACCATGTGCTCCATGCCGGCCTTGGCGTACTCCCCGAACTGGCGGCCCAGTTCATCGGCGTTGCCGATGCACAGCACCCGCTGGACCATCTCGAACGGGATGGTGGGTGCCAGATCGCGCAGGTCGTCGGCGTCGAGGTCGTGGATGACAACGTCGATGAAGCCCTTCGACGTCTCACCGAGGGGATGGACGAGGCCCTCGGCCTCCCACATCGGCCCCGTCGCGAACAACCCGAACAGCTTCGCGAGCGGCGCGGCCTCGAACATCTCGGCCGCCCGCTCGACGCTCTCGGCGAACAGCGTAAACCGCAGCATCGAGGCGACCGGCTTCGGGCGCCCCGCGGCCTCGGCATGGGCGGCGACCACGCCCAGCTTCTCGCCGTACTCCTCGGGTGACATCGACCACGCGGGGATCCAGCCGTCGCCGTACTGACCGGTCAGGCGCAGCATGCGCGGCCCATGCCCGGCGACCCACACCGCCGGCCTGCCGCGTCCCTCCGCCTCCAGCGGCAATCCCATCCGTCCGGTGCCCGACGGCATGCGGCCGGTGTCGAAGAGGTGACGCAGATCTCCGAGGACGTCCTCAAGCATGGACACCGGCTTGTCGAACGCGTAGCCGAAGGGCAGCAGGCTCTCCGCCTCGCCCGAGCCGATGCCGAGGATGAACCCGCCGGGCAGTAGGTCGTTGAGTGTGAGCGCCGACCGGGCGAGGTCGGCGGCGCCGCGTCGCGTGGCGTCAGTGACGGAGATGCCGTACGGCAGGTTCGTCACCGTCGACAGCCTGGCGCCGTAGCAGAACGGATCGTAGAAGGCGTCCGGGTCGGGACCCAGTGCCGACAGTGCGATGTCGGGCCACAGCCGGGGATGGAACACGCCGAGGAGGTGGTCGGGGGCCCAGTAGGAGTCGAAGCCGCTCTGCTCGTAGAGGGCGAGCAGTTGCTCGGTGCCGGCGAACGGGGCCATGGCGGGAAGGGTCATGCCTACGCGCATGGTGCCTCTCTCAGAGTCGTCGGGTCGAGGGTCGACCGAGGAGCGGAGGACGGGGTACGGGGTACGGGGGAATCGGCGCGCGATCCCCTCCGCCGCGTCGTCGTGCCGTCATTCGGCGGGGACGAGGGTCATGGGCAGGCTGGTGAATCCGCGCAGCATGTTGTGGAGGAGGCGCACCGGTTCGCCGGCCGGTTCCAGGCGCTCGACGCGCCGGGCGAGAGCGGTGAGGAGCGAGGTCATCTCGATGCGTGCGAAGCGCGCTCCGGGACAGACGTGGATGCCGTGGCTGAAGGTCATGTGGTCGTTGGCGCGGTGGCGGAAGACGTCGAAGCGGTCCGGGTCGGGATAGTGGCGCGGGTCGCGGTTGGCGGAGGCCAGGAGGACGAGCACCCGGTCGCCCTCGGCGAACGGGACGCCGTGGAAGTCGATGTCCCGGGTGGCGGTGCGGCCCGTGAACCAGTTCACCGGCTCCAGCCGCAGGGTCTCCTCCACCACCGGGCGGGCCAGGGTGGGATCGGCGCGCAGGGCCTGCCAGGCGTCGGGGTGCGTGGAGAGGAACCACAGGGCGCTGGTGGTGGTGTTGATGGTGGTCTCGAAGCTGCCGAACACGAAGCTGATGAGCGTGGTCATCACCTCCGCCACCTCCATGCGGTCGGCGTCCACGGCCTCGTAGTAGGCGGCGCCCCAGCTGTCGGGAAGGATGTTCTCCCTGGTCAACAGGGTGCCGAGGTTCTGGGACGTCTCCTTGAGCAGGGGGATGCCATCCCGGGTGCGCTGGTTGGCCGGGCCGAAGGTGTTGAACGCGGCCGTGGTCAGGGCGAGCAGTTCCTCGCGGCCTTCCCGGGGCAGGCCGATGAGGTCGCCTGCGATCTCCAGGGGAAAGGGACGGGCGAGGTCGGCGACCAGGTCGACGGTTCCGCGGCCGAGGAGGTCCACGACGTACTCCTCCGCCCGTGCCTCGATGCGCTCCCGCAGACCGCGCAACGCGCGTGGGGACAGCTGCTCGGCGGCGAGGGCGCGCATCCGCGCGTGTTCGGGCCCGTCGGCTCCCGATGCGCCGGTCTGGGCCATGTCCTCCCGGTAGGGTTCCACGCCGGCGTTGGGCGCGGAGGAGAACGTCTTGTGGTCGGACAGGATCTCCCTGACGTGGTCGTATCCGGCCACCGCCCACGCCCCACCGTGGGCGGTGAGGCGGACCGCGGGGCCGGCGGCCCGCAGCCGGGCGTAGACGGGGTAGGGGTCGAGCAACTGCTCGTCGAGGAACATGTCCACGTCCATGGACGGGGCTTGGTGGGTGATCATGCGGTGCCTCCGGTCGGGGGTTGGGTGGGCGTACGACGGTTCACGGCCGTGGTCCGACGGGGGCGGCCCGGTCCGGACGGGACACGCCGTCCGCGGGCAGTGGCTCGGCGGTCGTCCGTGCGACGTGCTCGATCACGGCGGCGGCGTCAGAGTCGGCGAGGCCCGCGAGGGCGGCGTCGCCGAACAGCGACCGGGTGGCCTCCAGGACCCGGTACGTGCCCGCGTCCGCCTCCCCGGTTTCCAGCGCCAGCCGCAGGTCCTTCTCCATCAACCGGGTTCGGAAGAAGGCGGGCACGTATCGGCGTTCTCGCATCAGCTCCGCGCGGAAGCGCATCACCGGTGAGCTGAACCCGCTCTGCGCTATCGCGGTCAGCAGCAGCTCGCGGTCGAGCCCGGCGGACTCGCCCACGCACACCGCCTCCGCCAGACCCGCGACCTGGGCGGCCAGGACCAGGTTGAAGACGAGCTTCGCCGCCGCCGCCGTCCCCGGCTCGCCCAGGTGCACCCTCGACGCCCCGAGCACGGACAGCACGGAGTCCACCCGGTCCGCGTCCGCCGGGTCCCCGGCCGTGAACACACGCAGGTCGCCAGTCCTGGCCTGCAGGGGGTTGCCGATGACCGCCGACTCGACCCTGCGGACGCCGTGTGCCGAGCAGCGCTCATGGATGCGGCGAGCGAAGTCCCGGCCCACGGCCGAGGTGTCCAGGAGCGTCGTGCCCTTGTCCATGGCGGCCAGTACGCCCTGCTCGACGAGTACGTCCTCGACGGCTTCCTCGTCGCTCAGACTGAGCAGGACGACGTTCCGACCCGCCGCCGCACGGGCCGCCGTGGGAGCCCGCTCCGCTCCCGCTGCCACGAGTTCGTCGGTCCTGGTCCGTGTCCGGTTGAACACGACCGTGTGGAAGCCCGAGCTCAGCAGGCGATGGGCCATCCCCCGGCCCATGGCCCCCAGCCCGATCACGGCTACCTCTTCCCGCACCGCCATGCCTGACCGCCTCCCGTCGTACGCGGAACACCCGCGCTGTCGGCACACCAATCTCGCCGCCGGTCCTCGACGCCTGGTGGAGCACGGCTGGAACCAGGTGCCGGGCCAGGGACGCCAGCCGTCGTCGAGCCGGGCCCGAGCGCCGCTGCCTACTGTGGGCCGCTCCTGGACAAGGAGGCGACGCATGACGACCGAACAGATCGACCTCGGCACCGCCGACACCGCCCAGCCGTGGCGGGTGATCGACATCGTCGGCGGCTACCGCCGGGCCCTGGCCGTGCTCGGAGCCTGGCGACTGGACGTCTTCACCGAGCTGGGCCACGGCCCGCGCAGCGCCCGGCAACTCGCCGAGAAACTGGGGCTGCACCGGGAGGCGTTGCGCGATCTGCTGCACGCCCTCGCCGGGCTCGACCTGGTGACGCTCGACGAGCACGGCGACTACACGCTGACCCCGCACGCCCACTGCCTCGTCCCGGACCGGCCGGGGTACATCGGAGGCTTCCTGGACAACCAGGAGAACGAGGTGCACCCGGCCTGGCGGGGCCTGGCCGACACCTTGCGCACGGGGCTGCCGACGCCCCGGGACGACGACAGCCCCTACACCCCGATGTACGCCTCGCAGGAGCAGCGCGACGGGTTCCTCGACGCCATGGACTTCATCGTCGCCCCGCTCGCGCGCCAGCTGGCCGCGCGCGACTGGAGCCGTTTCCGTACCGTCCTGGATGTCGGCGGCGCCCGGGGGAGCCTGGCGACGACGCTGGTCGAGGCCCATCCGCATCTGCGGGCCACCGTCTTCGACCTGCCCGAACTCGCCCCGGCCTTCGCCCGGTTCACCGCCGGCCGCGAGAGCGCCGACCGGCTCGGCTTCGAGGGCGGCGACTTCTTCCGCGACCCCCTTCCCCGGGCCGACGCCGTCATCCTGGGCCATGTGCTGCACAACTGGCCGCCGGACGTCCGGCGGTCGCTGATCCGCTCCGCCGCGGACGCCGTCAACCCCGGCGGAGCGCTCCTGATCTACGACGCCATGCTCGACGAGGACACGCCCCGTCTCATCAACGCGCTGCTCAGCCTGGACATGCGTATGTGGTCGGGCGGGTCACAGTATCTGGCCGACGACTGCGTCGCGTGGCTCACCGAAGCCGGGTTCCAGAACGTGGAGCGGCACCCGCACGGAGCGTCGAGCAGCCTGGTCGTCGGCCACAAGCCGTAACACCCCGACGGACCCGGGAAACAACCACGGCCCCGCCGCCAGGGGCGGGGCCGTGGCCGGTGTGGCCGTGAGACGGCCGCGCACAACGCCACCAGGACAGCCGCATACAACGCCACCGGGACGGCCGCGCATGTATGCCGCTGGACCACGGCCGTGCGCGAACATCACGGGCCACGGCCGCGCGCGAACGCGCCAGAGCCTCTGCCTTCGGGGGGATGGACCGAAGTCTCCCCGAGGGCAGAGGCTCCGCGTGTTCCGGAACGTCAGGCGACGGTGCCCGGGGTTTACGTCAAGGGAAGGTCACGGGTGCTTCCCCGTCGGCCCAGGGCGCCGTGCCGGGCAGGTCAGGGCCGGGAATCCGGCAGGAACGCGTGCCGGTGGTGGCGGACCCAGTCCTGGAAGGGCAGGGCGGGGCGGCCCAGCGTCCGCTGGGTCTCCGTCGACAGCTGGATCTGGTCGGCGGTCAGCGTCGACTGCTGGTGCAGCAGCGCGTCCAGCACCTCCACCGGGACGTGGTCCTGGAGTTCCCGGCGCCAGGTCCGCGGCGGGATCCGCTCCCAGCGGGCCGGTGCCCCGGTCCCCTCGGCGATGATCCGGAGCTGGTCGGCCTGGGTCAGGATCCGCGGCCCGGTCAGGACCCGGCAGGCGGATCCGCCGTGGTCGGCGAGGAGTTCGACGGCGGCCACCTCGGCGACGTCCCGCTCGTGGACGGGGGCGGTGACGGCCTCGGGGTAGGCCAGCCGCACCGGCCGCCCGGTCCGCAGCGCCGCCGACCACCACAGCGCGTTGCGGGCCAGCCAGCGCGGGCGCAGGACGACCCATTCCAGGCCGCTCACCGTCACCGCCCGCTCGGCGCGCGCGTGGCGCTCCGCCAGCAGGTCGCGCTGACGGTCGACATGGTCGCGCACGGCTCCGGAAGAGATCAGCACCACCCGGCGCACCCCGCGCTTACGGGCCTCGGCGGTCACGGCGGCGACGTCCTCGCCCGCCACGACCATCAGCAGCATCGCGCTCACCCCCTCCAGCGCGGGAACCAGCCCGTCCGGACGGGTCAGGTCGCCGGCCACCACGGACGCCACACCGTCCGGCAGTTCCGCGGCGCCGGGGCCGCGCACCAACGCCCGCACCCTCGCCCCTCGTTCCACCAGCGCCTCCAGCGCGGCACGTCCGACGGCGCCGCGCGCACCTGTCACCAGAATCTCCTCTGCCATGCGGCCCAGCGTCCCGGCCCGGCCTAGAGAACGGCTCGACGACGGCGCGAACGGCGGAAGGCCCGGATCCGCACCGGCACGCGCTCCAGGGATCCTGGACGGCCCCTCCAGCAGCCCCGCACACCCTGGCCGAGGCATACCCCACTGTTCGCGTCAGGAGGACTCACATGACCCGCGTACTGATCGTCGGGGGCGGTATCGCCGGCGCCGTCAGCGCCATGGCGCTCGCCAAGGCGGGATTCGATCCGGTGCTGTTCGAGGCGTACGAGACCTCACCGGAGCATCGCGGCAGCTACCTCACCGTCGCGGTCAACGGGCTCAGCGCCCTGTACGCCGTCGACGCCGTCGACGTGGTCAACGGGGTGGGATTCCCGGCGCCGGCCATCGCCTTCTACCTCGGCAACGGACGCAAGCTCAACGAGGTGCGGGTGGGCGGGCTGCTCCGGGACGCACGACCACGCGCAGCGTGCGGCGCGGCGACTGCACGCGCGGCTGCTCGACGAGGTCCGGCGCCGGGACATCCCCGTGCTCACGGGCAAGCGGCTGAAGGCGTTGGACGAGAGCGCCGGCGGTGTCACGGCGTACTTCTCGGACGGGTCGTCGGCGTCCGGGGACCTGCTGGTCGGGTGCGACGGCGTCCACTCCACCGTGCGTCGGCTGATCCTGCCGGAGTTCGCCACGGCCCCGTACACGGGCCTGATCAACATCGGCGGGTTCACCCCGGCGGCGGGGCTGGGCCTGGCGCCGGGCGAGCACCGGATGATGTTCGGCCGCCGGGCCTTCTTCGGGTGCGCGGTCGAACCCGGCGGCGACGTCTGGTGGTTCGCCAACGTGGGGCGCAAACAGGCGGTGAACAGGGACGAGTTGGAGCAGATCAGTGACGCGCAGTGGCGGGCGCGGCTGGCCGGCGTCTTCGCCCGGGACCGGGGTCCGGCACGGGACGTCATCCGGAACAGCGGGCCGGTCACCGTGTCGAACTCGTACGAGGTGGACGACCTCCCGGTCTGGCACACCGCCCGGGTGGTGCTGGCGGGGGACGCCGCGCACGCCGCATCGCCCGCCGCCGGGCAAGGGGCGTCGATGGCGATGGAGGACGCCGTCGTGCTGGCCCAGTGCCTGCGTGACCTGCCCTCTCCCGAGGAGGCCTTCCGCACGTTCCAGGAGCTGCGCCGTCCCAGGGCGCGCCGGGTGACCGCGCAGGGCGCCCGCGCCAGCAAGTTCAAGGCGGTGGGGCCGGTGAAGCGCCGGATACGCGACCGCAAGCTGCCGGCCCTGCTGGCGGGCCATGCCGCCAGCGGCGAGCACTCGCTGGCCTGGATCTACGAGCATCGCGTCAGCTGGGACACACGCGTCGAGGCGTACTCCGCGTGACCGAGAAGCCAGGCCCACGCCGTCCGTCGGCGTGGACAGGGACGGCCCGTCATCGACCGGGTGTGAGGAGAGCAGTCGTATGAATCGTCGTATCGAGGGCTGGCCGGATGTGGCCCGAGCCGGTGTGGGCACCGTGGTGATCACCATCCGCCATGTCGGCGACCCGGAACGCGGGCGGGAGTTGGCGGCTGTCGCCGACGCCGAGCGGCAGAAGGAAGGGTGGCCCGGCGGGCTGTTGAGCTGGTCACTGTTCGTCGGTACCGACGGGCGGGCGTTGATGGCGTACGAGCAGTGGACCGACGACGGCGCCCTCGACGCCGCTCTCGCGGGCCCGGTGCCGTATGTGCCGGGGATCCCCGGTACGGAGCCGTCGGCGCCGGTGCGCTATCGCGTGGACCGGGTGTATCCCGGCGGGGCGGACGGGGAGCGCGCGGGCTGTCTGGTCACGCCGGTGTTCGACACCGACGGGCCGGAGCGGCAGCGGTACTTCATCGACGAGCTCTTCGCCATGACCCGTGACGACACGACCAAGGACGTGGGGCAGATGCCCGGGGCGCTCTCCGCGTACTTCCACGTCAGCGCGGACGGCACCCGGGTCTTCAACTACGCGGAGTGGACCGACGAGGAGGCCCATCTCGCCGCGGTCGGCGCCCCGGACACCGCCGACTCCCGGCAGCGCGTCACCGGGGAGATCCCCGGCGTCCGGCCGAGCGCCTACCACCGATGGCACCTGTACACCGCCCTGGTGCCGTCCTGACGGGCGCCGGGGCCGCTGTCACCCATCTCGTCGAAAGGAGCTGTTGTCGTGATTCTCGTAACGGGCGCCACCGGCAAGGTCGGCCGCAACGTGGTGGAACTGCTGGTCGCCGGGGGTGTGAAGGCGCGGGCGCTGACCCGGGACCCGGCGGCCGGCAAGGTACCGGAGGGAGCCGAGGTGGTCGCCGGTGACCTCATGGCCGATCCGGACGGGCTCGGCGACGCGCTCCAGGGCGTGGACGCGGTCTTCCTCAACGCGGCCGCCTTCCTCGATCTGGCCGGGGTGGGGCCCCAGGCGGCCACGTTCCTGGCGCTCGCGAAGCGGCGGGGTGTGGGCCGCGTGGTGTTGCTGACCTCCGGCACCGTGCACGACGGGGTCGCCGCGGACCAACAGCCGAGCGTGATCTCCCGCATGCACCGCACGATCGAGGACGCGGTCGAGGCCTCGGGCATGGAGTGGACGCTGCTGCGGCCTGGCGAGTTCATGGCCAACTCCCTCGACTGGGCCCCGCAGATCCGCGCGAGCGACATCGTGCGGGCGCCGTACGGCGATGCCATGTGGGCTCCGATCCACGAGCGGGACATCGCCGAGGTCGCGGTCCGGGCCCTCACCGAGGACGGCCACTCCGGCGCGACGTACAGGCTGAGCGGGCCGGAGCCGATCAGCTACCACGAGCGGGCCCGCCTCATCGGCGAGGCCCTGGGCCGGCCGGTGCGGCTGGAAGAGATCCCGCCGGACGCCGCGAGGTCGGCCATGGTGGTCCGTGGCGTGCCGACCGAGGTGGCCGACGCCCTCCTCGCCCTCAGCGCCACCGGTGTCGAACACCCGGAGACGGTCTCCCCCACCGTGCGAGAACTGACCGGGCAGCCGGGCCGGACGTTCGCGCAGTGGGCCCGGGAGAACGCGGCGGCGTTCCGCGGCCGGTGACCCGGTGGTCGAAAGGAGTCCGAGCAGAGGAAAGCGACATGACCTCCCCCACCGCCGCGCCCGAGGCCCCCTTCTTCCCCGCGCCGCGCGAATGCCCTTACGACACACCGCCCTCGTACACCGCGTTCCGTGAGGCCGGCGGGCCGCACAAGGTGACGATCTGGGACGGCTCGCGCCACTGGCTGGTCACCCGGTACGAGGACATACGCGCCGTGCTGGCCAGCCCGTCCTTCAGCGTCGATGTGCGCCGCCCGGGCTTTCCGCTCGCCCGCCCCGGCCAGCGTGAGCAGGAGGCCGGGCTGTTCGTCCGCCTGGACGGCACCGAGCACACGCGGATGCGGCAGATGCTGAGCCGGGAGTTCGGCGTGCGCCACACCCGGGCGATGCACGACGACATCCTGCGCGTCGCTGACGAGTTGATCGACGACATGCTCGCCAAGGGCGGCCCCGCCGATCTGATCCGCGACTTCGCGCTGCCCCTTCCCTCACGTGTCATCTGCCTCATCCTGGGCGTGCCGTACGAGGACCACGCGGTGTTCTACAAGCACGCGGACACTGTCGTGAACCTCGACGTCAGCCACGAGGAGCGCGAGAAGGCCATCGAGGAGGCTTCCGCGTACTACGCGGAGCTGATCGAGCGCAAACGCGCGGAACCCGGCGACGACATGATCAGCCGTCTGCTGGCCGACCACACCGGCCCCGACGGGTTCGCCCCCGACCATCTGCCCGTCCTGGTCGGCGTCATGGTCGGCTCGGGGTTCGAGACCACCTCGAGCCAACTGGGCCTGGGCGCCCTCACGATGCTGCTCCACCCCGACCAGCGCCAGAAGCTGTGTGAGCAGCCGGAGCTGGCGGCGAGCACCGTGGAGGAGATGCTGCGCTACTGGAGCATCACGGCCACCGACCCGCGCCGTGTCGCCGTCGAGGACATCGAGATCGGCGGACAGCTGATACGCGCCGGCGAAGGCGTCCTTCTCTCGCTGATCTCCGGCAACCGCGACCCGCGCGCCTTCGGCACCGCCGACGGGGAGTGCCCGGCCGACCGGCTCGACATCACCCGGGGCTCCCGCCGCCACCTCGCGTTCGGCTTCGGGGCGCACCAGTGCCTGGGCCAGAACCTCGCCCGCGCGGAGCTGCGGATCGCCTGGCCCCGCCTGTTCGAACGCATACCGGACCTCAGGTTGGCCGTCCCCGAGGGCGAACTGGTGTTCAAGAACAACTCCACCGTCTACGGGCTGAAGTCCCTCCCGGTCACCTGGTGAACCTCCGCGCGGCCATCCCCGACGAGTGCGCCTAGGACGCCCATGCTGAATCGACAAGTCCAACTCGCCCCCCCGCCCGACGTACCCGGTCGGCTCGGATCGGACGGCTTCCGCCCCGAAATCCAGGCGATACGCGCCGTGAGCATAACGCTGGTCGTCGCCGGTCATCTGTGGCCGACCCGGTTCCCCGGCGCCGTCACCGCCCTCGACGCCTTCTTCGTCGTCTCCGGTTATCTCATCGGCGCGCAGCTGATCCGGGAGATCGAGCGAACCGGGAGCGTCCGGATCACACGGTTCTACGCGCGACGGGTGCGCCGTCTGCTTCCCGCCGCGTCCCTGGTGCTGGTCTGCGTCGTCGTCGCCGCGTTCTTCCTCGTTCCGCGCACACGGTGGACCGACTACGCCCACGAGGTGATGGCCAGCGCCCTGTACGGGGAGAACTGGCTGCTCGTCCCCGACTTCTCGGGGGTCATCGACCCCGCCGACTTCACCGCGGTGACGCACTACTGGTCGCTGTCGCTGGAGGAGCAGTTCTATCTGTGCTGGCCGTGGGTTCTGCTGTTGCTGTTCATGCTGCGGGCGCCCTGGGCCCGGTTCACGGGCCTCGCGGTCCTGGGCCTCGCCTCGCTGGCGCTGAGCGTGTACGTCACCGCGGTCGCCAAGGGCCCGGCGTACCTCGTCACACCGGTCAGGGTGTACGAGTTCGTGATCGGTACCATGCTCGCGCTGGGCGGGACGAGGTTCGTCCTGCCGAAGGCCACGGCCGCGGCGGCCTCACTGCTCGGCTGGGCCGCGATCCTGCTTCCGGTGCCGTTCATCGACCACTACAGCCCGTACCCCGGTGCCATCGCCTTGATCCCGGCGGTCGGCGCCGCCCTGGTCATCGTCGCCGACGCCTCGGGACGGCACTGGCGGCTGACCTCCTCGGCGCCCATGCAACTGCTGGGCGACCTCAGCTACTCGGTCTACCTCTGGCACTACCCGCTGATCATCCTGACGCCTTACGCCGTGCCGGGCGGGGTGCTCACCGAGTGGATGCGGTGGGGCGTCATCGTGGCGTCGGTGGTGCTGGCGTATTCGACCAAACGGCTGGTGGAGGACCCGGTCCGCACCTGGCCCCTCCTCGTCGACAGCACCCGCCTGACGTTCGTCGCCATGGTGGCCTGCATGGCCACGGTCTGCCTGGCGGCCGGGGCCCTGCTCTGGGCCTGACCCCGCAGCGGCCCCGCCGCTCCCACCCGATCAGAAGGAGTACCCACGATGGCGGAAACAGGAATCACCGAGAGCGATGTACGGCAACTGCTGGTCGCCGTGGGCGTGAGCCCGGCGACCGCCGGAAGAGACCTGGACCGCTCCTTCGAGGAGCTGGGCATGGACTCGCTGGCCCGGATCGAGATCGCGAGCCGCGTCATGGAGCGGTTCGGGGTCGAGGTCGAAGAGGACCTGACGGCCCAGGAGACCCCTGCCGGAATGCGGCAGCTGGTCAACCAGCGGCTGACCGAAGCGACGGCATAGGAAGGCGGAACCGTGATCGGACACACCGACAACCAGATCGAGATCGACGCGCCGATCGGATTCGTGTGGGCGCAGACCAACGACGTCCGCGACTGGCCGAACCTGTTCACCGAGTACGCCTCGGTGGAGGTGCTGGAGGAGACCGGGAACTCGGTCGTCTTCCGGCTGACCATGCACCCCGATGAGCAGGGCCGCGTCTGGTCGTGGGTCTCCGAGCGCGGCTGGGACCAGGACACCCGGACGGTCCGGGCCCGGCGTGTGGAGACCGGCCCGTTCGAGTTCATGAACATCACCTGGACCTACGAGGAACTCGCTCCCGACCGCACCCGGATGCGGTGGGTGCAGGACTTCCGGATGAAGCCGGACGCACCGGTCGACACGGCCGGGATGACCGACCGGATCAACACCAACACCCCCGTCCAGATGGAACACATCAAGGCGTGCGTGGAACGCCGCCGCCGCCGACCGGTGGGCTTCCACGACGTGCCGCCCAACACCCGCCGGGGCGGTGACCTGCGCACCCTGGTGGCGCCCGGCACGGTCGGCTCGTCGGCGGGGTTCTGCGGTGCGGTGCGGTTGCGCCCCGGCGAGAAGGTCGCCGAGCACTACCACCCGTACTCGGAGGAGTTCCTGTTCGTGACCGACGGGGAGCTACGGGTCGACCTCGACGACGAGCCCGTTCCCCTGACCGCCGAGCAGGGCCTGCTCATCCCGCGCAATGTCCGGCACCGGTTGGTGAACGTGGGGAGGACCGACGCGCTCGCGGTGTTCCACCTCAGCCCGCTGGCCCCCCGGCCGGAGCTCGGACACGTGGACACCGAGGCGGCGCCGGCGGCCGAGGCGGCGCCCGCACCGGTCGCCTCCTGACGACCTTGAGGAGAAGGACGATGAGGCGTGCTGTGATCACCGGTGTGGGCGTCATGGCCCCGGGCGGTGCCGGCCGTGAACGGTTCTGGGAGCGGATCGTCGACGGCAAGTCGGCGATCCGCCGGATCAGCAGGTTCGACCCATCCCCGTTCCGCTCCCAGATAGCCGCCGAGTGCGACTTCGACGCGGTGGACCGCGGGCTGACCCCACAGGTGGTACGGCGGACGGACCGGTTCGTCCAGATGGCGATGATCGCGGCGGACGAGGCAGTCGCCGACGCCGGCCTCGATGTGGCGGACGGCGACCGGGTCGGTGTCACGCTCGGCACCGCCGTGGGCTCCACCAGCCGGCTGGAGGACGAGTATGTGGTGGCGAGCGACCGGGGCCGGGACTGGGTGGTCGACCACCGGCACGTCGCGCCCTTCCTGTACCAGTCCCTGGTGCCGGCGAGCGGCGCGGCGGAACTGGCCGCCCGCTACGGCGCCCACGGGCCGGCGGCCGTCGTCTCCACCGGCTGCACGTCGGGGATCGACGCGATCGGCCACGCCCTGGCGCTCGTCCAGGACGACGAGGCGGACGTGGTGATCGCCGGTGCCTCGGACGCGCCGATCTCGCCGATCACGGTGGCGTGCTTCGACGCCATCCGGGCCACCACCCCGCGCAACGACGAGCCCGAGGCCGCCTCGCGCCCGTTCGACGACAACCGGCAGGGCTTCGTGCTCGGCGAGGGCTCGGCGTTTGTCGTCGTCGAGGAACTGGAGCACGCCCGCGCCCGCGGCTCCCACGTCTACTGCGAGGTCACCGGCTACGCGGCGCGGGCCAACGGCTTCCACATGACCGGGCTGCGTCCGGACGGCCTCGAACTGGGCGAGGCGATCAGCGACGCCATGGACCAGGCCAGGCTCGATCCGCAGGACCTCGGGTACATCTCCGCGCATGGTTCGGGCACCCGGCAGAACGACCGCCATGAGACGGCCGCCTACAAGCGGGCGCTCGGCGAGGCGGCCCGGCGGGTGCCGATCAGCTCGATCAAGTCGGTGGTGGGCCACTCCCTGGGCGCGATCGGTGCCATCGAGATGGCCGCCTGCGCGCTGGCGCTCCAGCGCGGGGTAATCCCCCCGACGGCGAACCTCACCACACCCGATCCCGAGTGCGACCTGGACTACACCCCGCTGACGGCCCGTGAGGCGACGGTGCGTCACGCCCTGTCGGTGGGCAGCGGCTTCGGAGGCTTCCAGTCCGCGATGATCTTCAGCCGGACCGGGGAGGCGGCATGACACCGGCCGCGGTGATCACCGGGATCGGGGTCGTCGCCCCGACCGGGACCGGGGTGGAGGAGCACTGGAACAACACCCTCGTCGGCCGGTCCGGTATCGCCCCGATCACCTCGTTCGACGCTTCCGGGCTGCCGATCACGGTGGCGGGGCAGGTGGCCGGCTTCGACGAGACCGAGTGGGTCGAGCACCGGTTGATCGTGCAGACCGATCGCTGGACCTGGCTGGCGTTCGCCGCCACCCGGCTGGCCCTCGACGACGCACGTCTCGACCCCGCGCGGCAGAAGCCGACGGAGCTGTCCGTGGTGACCGCGAGCGGTTCGGGCGGCAACCTGTTCGGGCAGCGGGAGATCCAGGCCCTGTGGCAGTCCGGGCCGCGAGCGGTCAGCGCATACCAGTCGATCGGCTGGTTCTACGCCGCCAGCAGCGGGCAACTGTCCATCCTGCACCAGCTCAAGGGCGCGTGCGGAGTGCTCGTGGCCGACGGCGCCGGTGGCATCGACGCGGCCTGGCAGGCCCGTCGGCTGCTCGCCCGGGGCAGCGCCGGCGTGCTGGTCGGCGGCACCGAGGCCCCGCTGTCGCCGTACGCGCTCGTCTGTCAGAGCGGTCAACGGGCGCTGAGCCGCGACACCGACCCGGCCACCGCCTACCGTCCGTTCGCCGCCGACGCCACCGGGCATGTCCCCGGCGAGGGCGGGGCCATGATGGTGGTCGAGCCATGGCAGCGGGCCCTGGACCGGGGGGCGCGGATCTACGCCGAGATCGCGGGCGCGGCGTCCACACACGACGCCTGGCACCCCGAGGATCCCGCGCCCGACTGCCGTCAGCTCGCCCGGGCGATGCGCGAGGCGATCTCCCGGGCCGGCTGCTCCGCCGACGACATCGACGTCGTCTTCGCCGACGGGGCCGGTGACCCCCGGCTGGACCGATTGGAGGCCGACGCGCTGCTGGCCGTGTTCGGTGACCGGAAGGTGCCGGTCACGGTGCCCAAGACGATGACCGGCAGGCTCTGCTCCGGTGGGGCCGCGCTGGACCTGGCCTGGGCCGCGTTGTCGATCCACCAGGGCGTGCTGCCGCCGACGGTGAACGTACCCGCCGACACGGTCGGACACGGCCTCGACCTGGTCACTGAGGCCCGCCCCGCCGACGTCCGGCACGCGCTGGTCGTCGCGCGGGGGGTCGGCGGGTTCAACTCCGCGGCCGTACTGCGCCGACCGGACCCGGAGACGGACCGGTGACCGCCGGTCGGCGGCCCGCGTGGCGACGGGGGCGTGAGGCGGTTCGTCACTGGCGGACGCACACCGAGGTGGCGCCGCGACACCCCTGGGCGGCTGATCTCCAGTGCATCGAGTGCTTCGGAGGACATCGTGTTCAATGCGGTCGTGCTGGCGTCGGTCCTGCTGTGCAACGGGTTGGCCGCCGGTGTGCTCACGGCCAGTGAGCTGGGCTCGTTCCCGCTGATGGCCCGGCTCCCGGCGGACCAGTATGTGCGGACCCATGCGTTCTACTCCACCCGGTACGACCCATTCATGCCGGTATGTTTGATCCTCGCCGTCCTCGGTGACCTGACCCTCGCCGTCACGGCCGACGGCCCGCTCATCCGGGGGCTGTACGGGGCGGCGGCGCTGTGCGCGGCCGGCGCCATCGTCATCGCGCTCACCCGCAACGTGCCCCTCAACATCTGGGTCCGCTCGGTCGACCCGCATCACCCCCCACGAGACTGGCAGTCCCGCCGAGCCGCCTGGGGCCGCTGGAATCTGCGCCGCTGCGTCCTGGTCGCGACGGCACTGGTGGCCAACTGCGCGACAGTCGCGATCGGTTGAGCCTTCCTCCCGTCCTCTGTCCACCCGACATCACATCGACATCACCTACGGAGACAGCATGGATCTCGACCTGACCGGCCGCAAAGCCCTGGTGACCGGCGGAAGCCGGGGCGTGGGCCGCGGCATCGTGCTCGAACTCGCCCGAGCGGGCGCCGACGTGACCACGTGTTACCGACAGCCGTCGGAGGCCGTGGACTCTCTGATCGCCGAGCTGAAGGAGACCGGCGGGGATCACCAGGTGGTGCGGGCCGATCTGACCGACCCGTCCCGCGTCGCCGAACTCGTGCGGCAGGCGGGCGACCGATACGGGCGGATCGATCTGCTGGTCCACAACGCCGGCACGGTCAGCCATATCCCCTTCGGTGAGTTATCGCCCGCCGAGTGGCAGCGGGTGCTGGACACCAACCTGACGGCGGCCTATCTGCTCATTCAGGAGAGCCTGGAGCTGATGGGTGAGGGGTCGTCCGTGGTGTGCGTCGGGTCGAAGTCGGCGGACGTGGGCATCCCGTTGCGCGCCCACTACACGGCTTCCAAGTCGGCCCTGCAGGGACTGTCCCGATCCCTGGCCAAGGAGTACGGCGCGAAGGGCATCCGGTTCAACGTCGTGGCCCTCGGGGTGATCGAGACCGAGGAGTTGCTGAGCCGGCCGGCCGAGCAGCGGGACGCGCTCGTCGAGCGGTACCGGGCCAAGACCGCCCTGGGCCGGCTCGGCACCCCGGAGGAAGTGGCCGGCGCGGTGCTCTTCCTCGCCGGCGACCTCTCCCGGTACGTCACGGGCACGACGTTATACGTGGACGGGGGGATCTCATGAGCTCGGGCCGCCCAACAACTGACGGAGACCTCATGAGCGCGACCGCCGACGGCACGCACCCGTTCCGCATCATGCTCCGCATGCTGATCAAGCCCGGAATGGAGGAGGACTTCGAGCGGGTCTGGTCCGAGGTGGGCGACTCCGTGACCTCCCATCCGGCCAACCTCGGCCAGTGGCTGTGCCGCGGGGAGGAGGAGGCCGGGGTGTACTACATCATCAGCGACTGGGTCGACGAGCTGCGTTTCCGGGAGTTCGAGACGAGCGCCGGGCACCTGGAGCACCGACAGAAGCTGCATCCGTTCCGGTCAGGCGGTTCCATGGTGACGATGCGGGTGGTCGCCGTCCTCCCCGGAGGGACGGGCAGCGCGAGCGGGCCGGTCCCCACCGCTGACGGGAGCCGGGGCCGATGAGCGGCGAGGTCCGGGTTCTCGTCCACCACCACGCCGAGGAGCCCGAGGAGATCCGCCGGGCCTATC
>NZ_AEJC01000190.1 GCF_000317595.1 Streptomyces ipomoeae 91-03
CCGACGCCGACTCTGAGGCTCCTCTGTGATCGAAGCATCCATCTCCGCCGTTCCAGGGCTTGTTGTCACGTTCCTGGTTCTCGGCACGTTGTTCGGGTTCCTCACGGCGTTTCTCGCGAAGTCCCGTAACAGGCCATGGCAATTCCCAACAGCCCTTGCCATCTACGTGGCTGGAATCCTGTCTGTCACCCTGCTTCCAGGGGACGCCGGACTGGAAGCCGCGCAGTGTGACGCCGGGGCACCGGTTCATCTGTTCACCGACACCAGCTCACTGCTGAATATCGCGCTGTTCGCCCCCGGAGCTTTCCTTGCGGTCTTGGCTCTGCGTCGCCCTGTGACCGTCGCCGCCGCGTTCGTCTGTCTGAGCGGCACGGTCGAACTCATTCAGGCCACGGGGTATTTGGGTCGCTCCTGCAGCCTGACCGACGTGACAGCGAATGCCACAGGTTCAGTTCTCGGGGCATGCGCCGGAGCCATCTGGTGCTACAGCCGGCGCATGCCAACGCACCGTGCAATGAGGGATGCTCTGTGGGGTTTCGGTCTCCTGCTGGTTGGCGCAACCGCATTCGCTGCGTTCTTTCACGCCCGCATCGAGTCCGTGGACATCGTGGCCTTGGATGACTCCATCAAGGCGCGCGTGAATGCCGCTGACGAGGCGGACGCATGGCTCGCGAAGGCAGCGACTGCGACCTTCGGCGAAGGCACTGAGATCGAGAGCAGCACCGTCGAAAAGGTCGGCACCAGGACGAAGGTCACAGCGGTCACCAACCGCGGGGAGATCGTCGGCTGGTGGCCGGACAAGCAACTTGAGACAGCGTGGGCGACCAATAACAAGGGCGACGATGGCAGAGCCAGCAAGCAGAGTGCCACGGCTGCAGCCGATCGCTTCGCGCAGACTTGGTTCCCTGACAGCGTCAAGGGAAGCGAACGCAACGTGCGGACGCTTGGGGAAGGAACAGGACGCGCGTACCTGGTCTCGTACCGGCGCTACAACAAGGACGACGTCCTGATGCCCATGCGTCTGGACATCACGATCACCACCAAGAAGCGCATCATCGGCTTCACCGCCCGTACGCTGCCCGACCCCCAGCTCACCTCCGTCACTGTCGACGAGGGCAAGGCCCGCGAGCTTGCTCACGAGGCCAGCGGCAAAGCCACCCAGTCCACGCTCCTCCTCGCCCAGCAGGTCGACGGCGTCTGGCGCCCTGTGTGGCTCGTCGGCGCAGGTAACAAGGATGTAGCCATCGACGCTGCCACTGGACAGAGGATCTCCACAGACAAATAGACGGCGCGTCGCCCGATACGCTGGCGACGCCGCTGGTTCCGGGCCGGGCTCTCTCTTCGCCGAGGGGCCCATTGCCTGTGGCCGGGTGGGGCACACACCGCAGGTGATCGTCTCGACGGCATGGCACGACCGTCATTCCGGCGGACATCCTGACCGAGGTGTGGACAACCGTATACGGCCGTGGACGTCTGACCGCCGTCCCGGACGGGTACAACTCCCGTACTGCCGCGTAACTTTGCCCGCAGACCCATTCCTGACATTGCGTCAGTTCAGTAGTCTGAAATCTGACGTAGCGTCAGATAGGTGCCGCGTTACAGCGCCACACCGCGTCACCCCGCGTTGCGTCGACGCACCGATCGATGAATTGGCTGTCACACAGGAGCGGGCGGACCGATGCTTGGATCAACCCACGGCACCCTCACCACCGACTCCCGCCGGGCCCGGGCCATCGCCTGCGGCGAGCACTCCCAACAGGTCGTGCACGGCAGCCCCGCCGAGGCCGGCGACGTGGACGTCAGCGGGCGCCCGCTGTACGCCGCCGTGCCCGACCTGGACCGATTCTTCAGCCCGGAGTCCGTGGCCGTCGTCGGTGCGTCGGACACCGAGGGGCGCCCGAACACCGGTATCACCCGGCAGTTGCTCGCCTGGGCCGAACGGGTCGGCGCCCGGCTGCACCCCGTCCACCCCACACGTCAGTCGGTCTTCGGCATCCCCTGCTCCCCTTCCGTCGCCGACCTGCCCGAACAGGTCGATCTCGCCGTACTGCTCGTCTCCGACCCCCTTCCCGTGATCGACGAACTCGCCCAGGCCAAGGTGAAGTTCGCCGTCGCCTTCGCCTCCGGCTTCGCCGAGACCGGTGCGGATGGCTCGGCCGCGCAGCAGCGGCTGGCCGCCGCCGTGGCCCGCGCCGACGGCCTGCGGCTGCTCGGCCCCAACACCAACCTCAACGCCTTCGAGCGCTTCCGCGACGATCTCGACGGTCCCGCGATCGCTCTGATCACCCAGTCCGGCCACCAGGGCCGCCCCGTCTTCTCCCTCCAGGAACTCGGTGTCCGTCTCTCCCACTGGGCCCCCACCGGCAACGAGGCCGACCTGGAGACCGCCGACTTCATCTCCTACTTCGCCGAACGCCCCGAGGTGGGCGCCATCGCCTGCTACATCGAGGGCCTCAAGGACGGCCGCGCCTTCCTCCTCGCCGCCGACCGGGCCGCCCGGCGCGGCGTCCCCGTCGTCGCCGTCAAGGTCGGCCGCACCGAGACCGGCGCCCGCACCGCCGCCACCCACACCGGCAAACTCACCGGCGCGGACGCCGTGGTCGACGCCGCGATGCGCCAGTTCGGCGTCATCCGCGTCGACGGCCTCGACGAACTCCAGGACACGGCGACACTGTTGGCCCGGGCGGCTCGGCCGACG
>NZ_AEJC01000191.1 GCF_000317595.1 Streptomyces ipomoeae 91-03
CCAGATCGCCCAGGAGGTGGGCATCTCCCAGATGCACGTGTCCCGCCTCCTCGCGAGGACGCTGGCCCCCGCTGCAGGTTTACGAGGATATTTCGGGATGCCCGCCGGTATCGGCACCGGCCCGCCCCTGCTCCCGGCGGGCCGCACCGGTCGCCCCGTTGGCTGGAATTGATCCGTCCGGGCCAGGTGTGGCGGTCAGCCCCGTCCCAGCGCCGCCGTCAAGTCGATCTCGATCACCACGCGGTCCGGGTTCGGCCCCGGCATCCGCCCGTACCGCTCCGCGTAGCGCCGTACCGCGTCCGCGACCCGCTCCGGCTCCGTACGCACCCGCGCGCGCCCTTCCAGCGTCGCCCAGCGGCCCCCGTCCACCTGGCAGACGGCGACCGGCGCGCCCTCCGGCCCGGCGGCGAGGACATTGCCGACCTTCCGGCTCGTCTTGTTGGTGATCACCCGAGCCAGTCCCGCCTCGGGGTCGTATGTCACCCCGACGGGCACCACATGAGGGGTGCCGTCCGGGCGGAGCGTCGTCAGCGTGCACAGGTGTCGCTCCCGCCAGAAGCTGAGGTACGCCTCGTCGGGTGCGTTCGGGTCTACGGAGTAAGCGGCCATGCCGAGCAACCTAGCCATTTCCCCTCCCACGCACCGCCTTGAGTGGAATAGACTCAACTTTGTGTACGTTGCTCAAGTCAGCATGAACCACCTGGATCAGGGCTGACACAAGGAGGAGAACGCGAACGTGGACGCCGAGCTGACCAACAGGAGCCGGGACGCGATCAACGCGGCCAGCAACCGGGCCGTGTCCGAGGGCCACCCGGACTTCACCCCCGCTCATCTGCTGCTGGCTCTGCTCCAGGGCCAGGACAACGAGAACATCACCGACCTGCTCGCCGCCGTCGACGCCGACCAGGCGGTCGTACGCTCCGGCGCCGAGCGCATCCTCGCCGGTCTGCCCAGCGTCACCGGGTCCACCGTGGCGCCGCCCCAGCCCAGCCGCGAACTGCTCGCCGTGATCGCCGCCGCCCAGGCCCAGGCCAAGGAGTTCGGCGACGAGTACGTCTCCACCGAGCACCTTCTGGTCGGGATCGCCGAGAAGGGCGGCCAGGCCGGGGACGTACTCTCCCGGCAAGGGGCGAACGCCGGGAAGTTGCAGGAGGCGTTCCAGAAGGCCAGGGGAGGGCGCCGGGTGACCACACCCGATCCGGAGGGGTCGTACAAGGCCCTGGAGAAGTTCGGCACCGACTTCACCGCCGCCGCGCGGGAGGGCAAGCTCGATCCCGTCATCGGCCGGGACCAGGAGATTCGGCGGGTCGTGCAGGTGCTGTCCCGCCGTACGAAGAACAATCCCGTCCTCATCGGTGAGCCCGGCGTCGGCAAGACCGCCGTCGTCGAGGGGCTCGCCCAGCGGATCGTGAAGGGTGACGTGCCCGAGTCGCTGAAGGACAAGCGGCTCGTCGCGCTGGATCTGGGCGCGATGGTCGCCGGGGCCAAGTACCGGGGTGAGTTCGAGGAGCGGCTGAAGACCGTCCTCGCCGAGATCAAGGACTCCGACGGGCAGATCATCACCTTCATCGACGAGCTGCACACGGTCGTGGGCGCGGGGGCCGGCGGGGATTCCGCCATGGACGCCGGCAACATGCTGAAGCCCATGCTCGCCCGTGGTGAGCTGCGCATGGTCGGCGCGACCACCCTCGACGAGTACCGCGAGCGCATCGAGAAGGACCCGGCGCTGGAGCGGCGCTTCCAGCAGGTGCTGGTCGCCGAGCCGACCGTCGAGGACACCATCGCCATCCTGCGTGGACTCAAGGGCCGGTACGAGGCCCACCACAAGGTCCAGATCGCGGACGCGGCGCTGGTCGCGGCGGCCACTCTCTCCGACCGGTACATCACCTCCCGCTTCCTGCCCGACAAGGCCATCGACCTCGTCGACGAGGCCGCCTCCCGGCTCCGTATGGAGATCGACTCGTCCCCCGTCGAGATCGACGAACTCCAGCGCGTCGTCGACCGGTTGAAGATGGAGGAGCTGGCCCTCGACAAGGAGACCGACGCCGCCTCCCGCGAGCGCCTGGAGAAGCTGCGCCGCGACCTCGCCGACAAGGAGGAGGAGCTGCGGGGCCTGACCGCCCGCTGGGAGAAGGAGAAGCAGTCCCTCAACCGCGTCGGTGAGCTGAAGGAGAAGCTCGACGAACTGCGCGGCCAGGCCGAACGGGCCCAGCGCGACGGCGACTTCGACACCGCGAGCAAGCTGCTGTACGGCGAGATCCCGGCCCTGGAGCGCGACCTGGAGGCCGCCAGCGAGGCCGAGGAGGAGGCCGCCAAGGGCACCATGGTCAAGGAGGAGGTCGGCTCCGACGACATCGCCGACGTCGTCGCCTCCTGGACCGGCATCCCCGCCGGCCGCCTGCTGGAGGGCGAGACCCAGAAGCTGCTCCGTATGGAGGACGAGCTGGGCCACCGCCTGATCGGCCAGACCGAGGCCGTACGGGCCGTGAGCGACGCCGTACGCCGTAGCCGTGCCGGGATCGCCGACCCGGACCGCCCGACCGGCTCCTTCCTCTTCCTCGGCCCGACCGGTGTCGGCAAGACCGAGCTGGCCAAGGCGCTCGCCGACTTCCTCTTCGACGACGAGCGGGCCATGGTCCGCATCGACATGTCGGAGTACGGCGAGAAGCACAGCGTGGCCCGCCTGGTCGGCGCCCCGCCCGGCTACGTCGGCTACGAGGAGGGCGGCCAGCTGACGGAGGCCGTGCGCCGCCGCCCGTACTCCGTGGTCCTGCTGGACGAGGTGGAGAAGGCCCACCCCGAGGTCTTCGACATCCTCCTCCAGGTGCTGGACGACGGCCGGCTCACCGATGGACAGGGCCGGACGGTGGATTTCCGCAACACGATTCTGATCCTCACCTCGAACCTGGGCAGCCAGTTCCTGGTCGAGCCGACGACCAGCGAGGACGTGAAGCGGCAGCAGGTGCTGGAGGTGGTCAGGGCCTCCTTCAAGCCGGAGTTCCTCAACCGCCTCGACGACCTGGTGGTCTTCTCCGCGCTGAGCAAGGCCGAACTGGAACGCATCGCGGGGCTCCAGATCGACCGCCTCGCCAAGCGGCTCGCCGAACGCCGTCTGACCCTGGAGGTCACCCCCGAGGCCCTGGCCTGGCTCGCCGACGAGGGCAACGACCCGGCGTACGGCGCCCGCCCGCTGCGCCGTCTGGTCCAGACCGCCATCGGCGACCGGCTGGCCAAGGAGATCCTGGCCGGCGAGGTCAAGGACGGCGACACGGTTCGGGTGGACGCCTTCGGGGAGGGCCTGATCGTGGGCCCGGCGACCGGAAAGACGCTGTAGACGACCGGAAAGACGCCCTGGGCGGAGGAGAAAGCTGCTCTGGCCGGACGGAAAAACCCCATCGGTCACCACCTGCCCCATGAGGCAGGTTGCCCGGTGGGGGCGAAGGGAGAGAGGGTGGGTCGTACGTCTGGTCTCAGCGACGGCCGGACGAGCCAGACGACCGTTGGAGTGTCCAAGTATGTCCATCGACCCGTCCTCGATTCCGAACTTCGGGGGCCAGCCCGAGCCGCAGCCCGGCCCGCCGCCCGGCCCTGTCGTCCCGGATCAGGACCTCGTGAAGCAGCTTCTCGACCAGATGGAGCTGAAGTACGTCGTCGACGACGAGGGCGACCTCGCGGCGCCGTGGGAGGAATTCCGTACGTACTTCATGTTCCGTGGCGAGGGCGACCAGCAGGTCTTCTCGGTGCGCACGTTCTACGACCGCCCGCACCAGATCGATGAGAAGCCGGCCCTGCTGGAGACCATCGACGACTGGAACCGCCGCACCCTGTGGCCCAAGGTCTACAGCCACACCCACGACGACGGTACGGTTCGTCTCATCGGCGAGGCGCAGCTGCTGATCGGCACCGGCGTCAGCCTGGAGCATTTCGTCTCGTCCACGGTCAGCTGGGTGCGGGCCGCCATCGAGTTCGACAAGTGGCTGGTCGAGCAGCTCGGCCTGGCCGAGGAAGTCGAGGACTCCGAGAAGCCCGAGGACGACGAGTAGGTCGCGTCCGGGCCCGAACGAGAGCCCGGCCGGGGCGCGCCGACCACCACGGTCGCGTGCCACGGCCGGGCTCTCGCCGTCCGTACGGGCGTCACCGACAGCCCGTCCGTACGGGCGCCACCCACAGCGTGAACAGCACCGGCGCCGCCGTCGCGATCACCGCCGTGATCGGGTGCGCGGAGTGCCGAGTACGAGCCGCTTGAGCCTGTCGTGGGTTCAGGCCGCCAGGGCTCGCAGGCGGTCGGCTGCTTCGCTGAGGACGTCGTCCTTCTTGCAGAAGGTGAACCGGACCTGGCTCCGGCCGGCGTCGGGGTCGTCGTAGAAGACGGAGTTGGGGATGGCGACGACGCCGCAGCGCTCGGGGAGGGCTCGGCAGAAGGCGTAGGCGTCCTTCTCCCCGAAGGGGGTGATGTCGGTGGTGATGAAGTACGTGCCCTCGGGCTCGTAGACCTCGAACCCGGCCGCCCGCAGGCCGTCGCCGAGCAGGTCGCGCTTGCGGCGGAGGTCGTCGCGGAAACCGTCGAAGTACGAGTCCGGCAGGCGCAGCGCCTCGGCGATCGCGTACTGGAAGGGGCCCGCGCTGACATATGTCAGGTACTGCTTGGCCGTTCGGACGGCGGCGACGAGCGGGCCGCTCGCCGTGACCCAGCCGACCTTCCATCCAGTGAAGGAGAAGGTCTTGCCCGCCGAGCCGATCGTGACCGTCCGCTCGCGCATCCCGGGCAGGGCCGCGATGGGGTGGTGCCCGCCCTGGTAGACGAGGTGTTCGTAGACCTCGTCGGTGACGACGAGCAGGTCGTGTTCGACGGCGAGCGCGGCGATGGCGCCCGCCTCTTCGGCGGTGAGGACCATCCCGGTCGGGTTGTGCGGGGTGTTGAGGAGAAGGACGCGGGTCCGCGGGGTGATCTTGGCGCGCAGCTCGTCCAGGTCCGGACGGAAGGAAGGCGCCCGCAGGGTCAGCGGCACGCGTTTCGCGCCGGCCATCGCGATGCAGGCGGCGTACGAGTCGTAGAACGGCTCGAAGGCGATGACCTCGTCATCGGGCTCCAGCAACGCGAGCATCGCCGCGGCGATCGCCTCCGTCGCCCCCGCGGTGACCAGAACCTCCGTGTCGGGGTCGAAGCTCAGATCGTAGAAGCGGCGCTGGTGCTCGCTGATGGCCGCGCGCAGCTCCGGGACGCCCGGTCCCGGCGGGTACTGGTTGCCGTGGCCCTCCCGCAGCGCACGGACGGCGGCCTCACGCACTGACTCCGGGCCGTCCGTGTCCGGGAAACCCTGACCCAGGTTGATCGCGCCCGTGGCGGTCGCCAGTGCCGACATCTCCGCGAAGATCGTCGTGCCGAGCCCGTCCAGCCTGCGGTTCAGCAGTGGCCTGTCGCTCATGTCTCCACCGTCCTCACCCGGGTGCCCGGGGTTTCCGCCGATCTCTTGGACGCCATCCTCGCCGATCCTGGCATTCGCACGGCGCAGCGCCCAACCTCTGGACTTGCTCAACTCTGCTTTGGGCCGCGAGACGCGAGGGCATCCCCCCGTCACGCGCGGCCCACGAGGGGCCCGCAAGGGGGAACGAAAGGGGGATGACGAAGATGACCGGAGAGATTTTCTACGTCGTCCTGGGGGCCGTCGTACTGATCGGCATCGTGTCGAGCGTGGGGCGGGGCGCACGCCGACGCCGCCGCCACGACAGCTGGTGGGCGGGCAGCCGCGGGTCGTCGCACGGCGGTGGGGGCGGATGGTGGTCCTGCGGGGGCGGCTCGTCGTGCGGCGGGGGTTCGTCGTGCGGTGGCGGTGGCGGTGGCTGTGGTGGGGGCGGCAGCTGAGCGTGGGGGCTGATGCGGTGGCTGCCGGCGGCTCGGGCTGATGCGGCGGCTGTCCGCGACCAGGGCTGATGCGGTGGCTGTCGGCCGTGGGGGTTGATGCGGCGGTGAGAGCCGGTCCGCCAAGGCCGGGCGGTGGTGGCGGTCGGCCATGAAGCTCTGGACTTGCTCAACTCTGCTTTGGGCGGTCGGCCGAGGGGGCATCTCCGCGGCACGCGAGTGAGCGAGGCACCCGACGGGGGGTCGCTTCGGGGGACACAAGCAAGGAAGAGGGGAGGGTGAGCCATGGCGGAAGTCGGCTTCATCCTGGTGCTCGTCGTCATCGGCCTGGCGGTCGTGATCGGGGCCGTCAGGAGTTCCAGGCGCGGGCGGCGCCGCAGTTGGTGGGCGGACGGCGGTGGCTCGTCCGGCGGATCGTCGTGCGGGGGCAGCTCGTCGTGCGGGAGCAGCAGCGGTTCGTCGTGCGGAGGCGGGTCCTCCTGCGGCGGCGGCTGCGGCGGCGGCGGAGGCGGCGGCGGAGGCGACTGACCGGTGATCGTCGCGATCCTCACGCTCGGGGTCCTGCTGTTCGCCGCCCTCGTGGTGGTGTGGGCGCTGGTGGCCATCGGCGTGGCGATCACGCGGGGCGTTCCGGGCGACGCGCCCGGTCTGGGCCCGCCCCGCCGGGCCCGACGGCGCCGCAGCTGGTGGGCGGACGTCACCCGGGCCGACTGGCCCGACGGCGACGACCACCGCTACGGCCACGGCGACGCGTCCGGCGGATCGTCGTGCGGCAGCGGCTCGTCCTGCGGGGGTGGCTCGTCCTCCTCCTGCGGGGGCGGCAGCGGCTGACCGCACATGCACAAGTGAGCGAGGCGCCCACGGGGGGCCGCTTCGGGGGAAACAGGAAAGAGGGGAGGGTGACGCCATGAACGCGTGGGTGCTGATCGGCATCATCCTGGTAGTGGTGGTCGTGCTGGTGGGGGTCCTCGTGGCCGTCAACCGGAGCAGCGCGAACAGGACACGAGGGGGTCGTGGCTCGTCGAGCGGCCGTACGTCGAGCGGCCGTACGACGGGTGGACGTACGTCGAGCGGTCGTACGTCGAGTGGCCGTACGTCGAGTGGGCGAGGCGGTGGCGGCGGTTACGGCGGCGGCCATGTCCGCCGCACCAGTGACGCCAACACCAGCTCCTCCAACGTCGACGGCAGTTGGTGGGTGGCGGCGGCAGCGGCCGGGGACAGCGGATCGTCCGGCTCCTCGTCGGATGACAAGGGCTCGTCGTCGGGCGGTGGATCCGGCTCGTCGTGCGGCAGCGGCTCGTCGTCCTGTGGAAGCAGCTCGTCGTCATGCGGGAGCAGCAGCGGTTCGTCCTGCGGAGGCGGGTCCTCCTGCGGCGGCGGTGGCGGCGGCTGCGGTGGAGGCAGCTGACACGGGGCAGCCGGGCTCCACACGCGAGCCCCCGCCGGGAGGATCACACTCCCGGCGGGCGCTCGCATGTGACTCCTGAATACGCCTGAGTACGCCGGGCGTTCCGGGTCGTCCGGTGGGCGCTCCCAGGGTTCCGTGCGCCCGATACGGGGGCGTGCGGGGAGCATTTTCGCGGGCAGGGCGTACGCCCGGTTGAACAGTTGAGCTGTGCAGCCCTCGGGGGGACGGAAAGTACGTCAAGTTCGGTAAAAACGCTGTGGTGGCGCCACAGTTCATGATTCCCTATAAAACGCCAACGCAGCCCCCGGACGTCCCTCCCGACAGGCCTTACCCGGCTGACCGGATCGACTGGGACGTCATCCCCACCTGGGCCTGGCTAACCGTGCCGCATCCCCAAGAGCCGACCGGGATGCGCACGGACCCACTCCTCTTCTTTGAGTGCTAGCGGAGCCGACCCATGCTCACAACCCTGAACACCTCCTACACCGACACGCGCGCGTCCGACCTCGCCTGGGCCCTGGGCCGCGAGCCACTGCCCGCGCTCGCCACGCTCGACCTGGAACTCACCGGCGCGAAGCTGCAGTTGAGACTGCTCGGCGCGTCCCACCAGGTGCTGCTGGAGGAGGAGCGGGGCAGCCACTGCTCGGAGACGGTCGCGTGCATCCCCGGTTCCAGCACACCCCTGCCGCTGGGCGTCGCCAAACGAGTCGACGACTGGGAGTACGAGTTCGCGGCGCGCGTCGAGGTTCTCTCCCCCGGCTCCTTCGCGGGCCGCGCCCAGGAGTTGCTGGCCCTGGTCTCCGACCACCCCCACGGCCTCGCCGGTGTCTTCCCCGGCAGCCCCCACGCCTTCACCGCCATGCTCGCCCAACGCCACCAGGGCCAAGTCCACTGGCGCACCTGGCACGCCTACCCCCAGGACGGCCAACTCGTCGCCACGAGAACGAGGGTTGGCGTACGGGTGCCCGCGGCGCTTTGAGCGGGGGCGGCGGGCGGAGAAGGGGCGTGTCCCCTGGGGGTGGGATGAGTAGGGGCGGCGGGGGTGAGCAGACCCCGGAGTCGGCCACGGTGGTTCAACGGTCCGCCAGTAACACCCGTGTGGGTGACCCAGCACAGCGCAGCCCTGACGGTAGCGTGCCGTGGGTGATCGAGCCGCACGCCCCCGCACCCCCCGGTACCCCACCCCCCTTGCGCGGCGGAGGCGTCAGCCACGCGTGGCTCCCCGTCCGCCCCGGCGTAGGCCGACTCCTCGTCCTGGCCGGCGTCTTCGTCTGCGCCGCCTGCGGACTCGTGTACGAACTCGAACTCGTCGCCCTCGCCTCGTACCTGATCGGCGACTCGGTCACCCAGGCCTCCGTCGTCCTCTCCGTCATGGTCTTCGCCATGGGCCTCGGCTCCCTCGCCGCCAAACGCCTCCGCCCCCGCGCGGCCCTCGGCTTCGGCGCCATCGAGGCGGCCCTCGCACTCATCGGCGGCTGCAGCGCCCTCGCGCTGTACGCCGCGTTCGCCTGGACCGGCGACTGGGGCGGCATGTGGGCCGGCGGCTCCCGCTACCTCCTCGTCGCCTTCTCCCTGGCCATCGGCCTGCTGATCGGCGCCGAAGTCCCGCTGCTCATGGAGCTGATCCAACGCATCCGAAGACAGGACGCGGCCGGCACGGTCGCGGACCTCTTCGCGGCCGACTACGTGGGCGCACTGGTCGGCGGCCTCGCCTTCCCCTTCCTCCTCCTGCCCTGGCTCGGCCAGCTGACCGGCGCCCTCCTCACCGGCACGGTCAACGCGCTGGTCGGGGGCGCCCTCGTCCTCGGCCTGTTCCGCCACGATCTGACCCGCCGCGCCCGCTGGTTCCTCCTCCTCACCAACTTCGCCGTACTCGTCCTGCTCGCCACCGCGGCCCTGCACGTCGACGACTTCGAACGCGCCGTCAGACGCGCCGTCTACGGCAGAGACGTACGCGTCGCACTGCAGACCGGCGTCCAGGAGATCGTCCTCACCGGCGGCACCGACGGCCGCCCGCTCTCCCTCTTCCTCGACGGCCGCCTGCGCATGAGCGCCCGCGACGAGTACCGCTACCACCACGCCCTGGTCCACCCCGCGATGACCGCCGGCCCCCACGCCCGTGTCCTCGTCCTCGGCGGCGGAGACGGCCTCGCCGTCCGCGAGGTCCTCCACCACGAGGGCGTACGCCAGGTGGACGTCGTGGAACTCGACCCGGGCGTGGTCCGCCTCGCCCGCACCGACCCGCCCCTGTCCACCCTGAACGGCCACGCCTACGACGACGACCGCGTCCGAGTCTTCACGGCCGACGCCTTCACCTGGCTCCGCGACGCCGGCCCGGCGACGTCCTACGACTACGACGTCGTGATCTCGGACCTCCCCGACCCCGGCATCACGGCGAGCACCAAGCTCTACTCACAGGAGTTCTACGGCCTCGCCCGCCAGGTCCTCGCAGACGACGGCCGCCTCGTCGTGCACGCGGGGCCCGTGGCGTCCCGCCCCCGCGCCTTCTGGACGGTCGACGCCACCCTCCGCGCCGTCGGCCTGCACACCACCCCCTACCTGGTGCGCGCCCCCCACACCACCCGCACGCCCCACGACTGGGGTTTCGTACTGGCCACGCCGAGCTCCGCCGGCCGACCCCCCGCGCTGAACCTGGGGGCAACGGCCACACCCCTGGACGACGCCTCCCGCGTCAAAGGCCTCCCCCCGTCCACGCTGGTACATCCGAGGTACGCCGACTGAGTCCCGTGCCGACCGAGCCGCGGGAGGAAGGCCGAATCTCGTGAGGAACACGGGCAATACCGCGTATGTACCGGTGCGGGGCGGTGGCTCGTGGGTAGGCTCGACTGTCATGGAGCATGAGGTGTTCGTTCCGGTTCCCGTCGACCGCCTCCGGGAGGCGCTGTCCGACCCCGAGCGGGTGGCCCGAGCGGTCCCCGGGCTCCAGCAGGACGCGGGCACCCCACCCGTGGCCGGTCGTCTGAAGGTACGCGTCGCCGGCCACACCATCACCTACCGCGGCACCCTCCGCGTCACCCCCCAGGCCGACGGCACGTACGCCGTCGAGGGCGACGCCACGGAGGCCCGAGGCACCGGCTCCGTGAAGCTCGCCCTGACCGTCCGCCTGATCCCGGCCACCGAGGGCACCACCGTCAACGTCACCGGCACCGCCACGGCCGACGGCCGCGTGACCGAACTGCCGGGGGACGCGGTCACATCAGCGATGGAGCGGCTGCTCGGGAGGTTCGCGGGGAACCTGGGGGACGCGGCTGCCGCCGAGGAGGAAGAACGGGAGGCGGAGGCCGACGGCGAGCCCGGAACAGCGGGGGAGACCGACGAAGGGCCGGACGCGGGTGGCGGCGAGCCCGCCGGAGGCGCTGACGCGGGCGGTGGTGAGCCGGTTGCCGGAGGCGCTGACACGGGCGGTGGCGAGCCGGCTGCCGGAGGCGCTGACGCGGGTGGCGGCGAGCCCGTTGCCGGAGGTGCTGACACAGGCGACGACGACCGCGTTGCCGGAGGCGCTGATGTGGGCGGTGACAAGTCCGCCGCTGGAGGTACTGACGCGGGCGGTGACAAGTCCGCCGCCGGAAGTGCCGGGGCGGGGGGCGGGGAGTCCGAAGACTCCGTCTTCGAGGCCGAGATTCCGCCGTCCTCCCTCGACCCGTTCGCCGAGGACGACTTCGCCGCCGGGGGAGAGCCGCCGGCCGAGGCCGCGCACGCCCGGCGGACGATGATCGGCCGGAGCGCGGAGGAGGTGGACCACGCCCCGCCGCGCGGCCGTTACGCCCCGGTCCCGGCCCCCGAGACGGTCTCCGCCGGCACGGCCCTCCGCTGGGCGGCCCCCGCGGCGGCCCTGGTCCTGGCCTCGGCCATCATCGTGGGCCGGGCCCTGCGCAAGCGCCGCTGAGGGCCACCTCCTCAGGCCCCCAACCCTGATCCGACGGAGTCAGGCACCGAGACCGAGAAGGGCGACCTGAAGGGGAAGCGCGGGCTGCTCGGGAAGGGGCGGCGGCTCCTCGCCGCGACCCGTGTGCGTGGCCGGGACCGCGCGCAGGCCCTGGATGCCGTCGGCGGCCCACTGCGCGTTCGTCGCGGGAAGCGACAGCGTCAGGCGCCGTCCGTCGGCGAGGGTGGTTTCGAGCTTGGTCGGGTCGTTCGCCTGCATGGCAACTCGCCTTCGTCGCACACGAATATTCAGCTTCGACTGTTCGGCTTGCACTGTTCGGCTTCGACGGTTCCATTTCGATCGTTCGGCTTCGACAAGAGGAACGCCGGTGCGGGAGGGAAGGTTCCTCGCACCTCAGCCCGTCCGGCGTTCGAGGACGAGCCCGGAGGGGGATCCGCCGCCCACCGGCCCGCAGGCGACGTACGTCCCCACCCCCAGAAGCTCGGCCAGTAATAAGGTCGTCGCGTGACTAGCGAACTGATCACGTTGGCCGCGGGTGACGCGGAGGCCGTGTTGGCGCCGGGCAACGGCGGACGCGTGGCGAGCCTGCGCATCGGCGGGCTCGAACTGCTGCGCCAGGGCGAGAGGTTCGGCTGCTTCCCGATGGTCCCCTGGTGCGGACGTATCCGGGACGGCCGCTTCCTCAGCGGCGGCGCCGTACAGCAGATGCCCCTGAACGCCCCGCCCAACGCCATCCACGGCACCACACGCGACGGAGCGTGGAAGGTCGCCGGTCGAGAGGAGTCGGCGGCCGTCCTCACGTACGACCTGGTCGACCCCTGGCCGTACCCCGGCCGAGTCACCCAGGCCGTCACGCTCACCCCGGACAGCCTCACGCTCACCATGTCCGTGGAGACGTACGAGGACTCCTTCCCGGCGCAGATCGGCTGGCACCCCTGGTTCAACCGCACCCTGGAGGACGGCGGCGCGGAGGTGCGGCTGGACTTCAGCCCCGTCTGGCAGGAGGAGCGGGGCGAGGACCATCTGCCCACCGGCAACCGTGTCGACCCCAGGCCGGGACCGTGGGACGACTGCTTCGGCATGCCCGACGGCGTCGATGTCACCCTCACCTGGCCGGACCGCCTGGAGCTGAAGGTGGCGTCCCGCGAGGAGTGGGTCGTGGTGTACGACGAGCAGGCGGAGGCGGTGTGCGTCGAGCCGCAGACCGGCCCGCCCAACGGACTCAACACCCACCCCCGTCTGGTCACCCCCATCGACCCCCTGGAAGCCACGACCACGTGGAGCTGGCGACGCCTGTGACGGACCCCCGCGGGCAGCGGACCGCCCGAACGATCCGCCGGTCGTACCACCCGCACCCGGCGGCGACCACGAACGCCCCCCTTAAGCTGGCTGCATGACTGACGTGGACGTACGTGGCTCGTTGCTGCAGCAGATCAAGGACAAGGCCGTGGTGCACGGCAAGGTGACCCTGTCGTCGGGTCTGGAGGCGGACTACTACGTCGACCTGCGCCGCGTCACGCTCGACGGTGAGGCCGCCCCGCTGGTCGGGCAGGTGCTGCTCGACCTGACCGCCGACCTCGACTTCGACGCGGTCGGCGGTCTCACGATGGGCGCGGACCCGGTGGCCGGCGCCATGCTGCACGCCGCCGCCGCCCGGGGCCGCCGGCTGGACGCGTTCGTCGTACGCAAGGCGGCGAAGGCGCACGGGTTGCAGCGGCGGGTGGAAGGGCCGGAGATCAGCGGCCGGCGCGTCCTGGTCGTCGAGGACACCTCCACCACCGGCGGCTCCCCGCTCACCGCCGTCGAGGCCGTGCGCGAGGCCGGGGCCGAGGTCGTCGCCGTCGCGACCATCGTCGACCGCGCGACCGGCGCCGCCGAGAAGATCGAGCAGGGCGCGGGCGTCCCGTACCGCTACGCGTATTCGAAGGACGAACTGGGCCTCGACTGACGGCGGCTGCCGGTGCCGTGGGAACACCCGAGGTCACCCACCGGGTCACCCACTCGGAAGCCCAGGATCAGGGGTTACCGAACAGTTCCGGACACATTGGCCGGAGCATCCGGTCAAGTCTGGAAAGATGGGGCCGACGATGATGTCGCAACCCTAGGTCAGGGCTCGTAAGCACAACGCCACCCGCACATACAAGGAGCGGACCATGCCCATCGCAACCCCCGAGGTCTACAACGAGATGCTCGACCGGGCGAAGGCAGGCAAGTTCGCCTACCCGGCCATCAACGTGACCTCGTCCCAGACGCTGCACGCCGCGCTGCGCGGCTTCGCGGAGGCGGAGAGCGACGGCATCATCCAGATCTCGACCGGCGGTGCCGAGTTCCTGGGCGGCCAGCACAACAAGGACATGGTCACCGGCGCCGTCGCCCTGGCCGAGTTCGCGTACATCGTCGCGAAGAAGTACGACATCACGGTCGCGCTGCACACGGACCACTGCCCGAAGGACAAGCTGGACGGCTACGTACGGCCGCTGCTGGCCGTGTCCGAGGAGCGGGTCGCCCGTGGCGAGAACCCCCTCTTCCAGTCCCACATGTGGGACGGCTCGGCGGAGACCCTCGCCGACAACCTCGAGATCGCCCAGGAGCTGCTGGCCCGCGCCGCCGCCGCGAAGATCATCCTGGAGGTCGAGATCACCCCGACCGGTGGCGAGGAGGACGGCGTCTCGCACGAGATCAACGACTCCCTGTACACGACGGTCGACGACGCGATCCGCACCGCTGAGGCCCTTGGCCTCGGCGAGAAGGGCCGCTACCTGCTGGCCGCGTCCTTCGGCAACGTCCACGGCGTCTACAAGCCGGGCAACGTCGTCCTGCGCCCCGACCTCCTCAAGGAGCTCAACGAGGGCGTCGCCGCCCGCTTCGGCAAGGAGTCCCCGTTCGACTTCGTCTTCCACGGCGGCTCCGGCTCCACGGAGCAGGAGATCCACACCGCCCTGGAGAACGGCGTCGTCAAGATGAACATCGACACCGACACCCAGTACGCCTTCACCCGCCCCGTGGTCGACCACATGTTCAAGAACTACGACGGCGTCCTGAAGGTCGACGGCGAAGTCGGCTCCAAGAAGACCTACGACCCCCGAACCTGGGGCAAGCTCGCGGAGTCGTCGATGGCCGCCCGCGTGGTCGAGGCCTGCACCAACCTCCGGTCGGCGGGCACGAAGATCAAGTAACCCACACACACGGGGTGCCGTCACCGTCGCCGCTCCCCAGCGGTGGGCAGCCGCGCCGCTGGGCCGGCTGCCCACCCACGTCTGTCCCCAGCTGCGGGCAGTCGTGCCGCTGGGGCGGCACGGGTGGGCGCGGCGGCACCCCGTAAGCGCCGGGCTGCGCGACCCCACCCGGCCGGCACCAACCCCGGCCCACCGCACAGCTCCGGCCCCCTTAGAGCCCCCAACCCCCGGCCCACCGCACACTCCCGGGCCCCGCTGGACCGCCCCGCCTCGCCCCACCCCACAGCCAAGTCCCACCCCAACCACACCTGGCCCGAACACCCCGGACGCGGGATGATCCGACCATGGCCGAAGTCCGGCTCAGCTCACCCCAGGGCAAGTGGATCCTCCTGACCACGGTCCTCGGCTCCAGCATGGCCTTGCTGGACTCGACGGTCGTCAACGTCGCCCTCCCCCGCATCGGCCACGACCTGAACGCCGACCTGTCCGCCCTCCAGTGGACCGTCAACGCGTACATGCTCACCCTCGCCGGCCTGATCCTCCTCGGCGGCGCCCTGGGCGACCGCTTCGGCCGCCGCAAGATCTTCGTACTCGGCGTGGTCTGGTTCGCCGCCGCCTCACTCCTGTGCGGCATCGCCCCGAACGGCGCCGTACTGATCGCCGCCCGAGCCCTGCAAGGCATCGGCGGCGCCCTCCTCACCCCCGGCTCCCTCGCCCTCATCCAGGCGTCCTTCCACCCGGACGACAGGGCGAAGGCGGTGGGCCTGTGGTCCGGCTTCGGCGGCATCGGCGCCGCCGTAGGCCCGTTCCTGGGCGGCTGGCTGGTGGACGGCCCCGGCTGGCGCTGGGTCTTCCTCCTGAACGTCCCCCTGGCCCTCCTCTGCGTCCCGATCGCCGCCCGCCACGTACCGGAATCCGCTGGGGGAGGCGAGGCCCACGACTCCGGCTTCGACGTCCTCGGCGCCACCCTCGGCGCCCTCTCCCTCGCCTTCGTCACGTACGCCCTGATCGAGGCCGGAACCGGCTCCCTCCCCGTCACGCTCACGGCGATCGTCGGCGTGGTGACGGGCGTGGCCTTCGTGCACGTCGAGCGCAGGCGCCCCGACCCGATGATGCCGCCGCAGATCTTCGCCTCCCGCCAGTTCACGGCGGTCAACATCGTTACCCTGTTCGTGTACGCGGCGTTCAGCGGCTTCTTCTTCCTCGCCGCCCTCCAGCTCCAGGTGGTCTCCGGCTACTCGGCCCTCGGCGCCGGTACGGCCCTGCTGCCCATCACCGCCCTGATGCTGCTCCTCTCCTCCCGCGCGGGCGCTCTCGGCGAACGCATCGGCCCCCGCATCCCCCTCACGGTCGGCCCCCTGCTGTGCGCGGCGGGCGTCCTGCTGATGCTGCGCGTGGGCACCGACGCCTCGTACGCGACGGACGTCCTGCCCGCCCTGCTCGTCCTGGGCCTCGGCATGGTGACCCTGGTGGCGCCGCTGACCGCCACCGTCCTCGCCTCCGTCACCACCGAGCACGCCGGCCTCGCCAGCGGCATCAACAACGCCGCCGCCCGCGCCGCCGGCCTCGTCGCGATCGCCGCACTGCCCCTTCTCGCCGGGATGGGTCCGGAGGCGTACCGCTCGCCCGCCGCCTTCGACTCCGCCTTCGACCGCGCGATGCCGCTGTGCGCGACCGCGTTGGTCGTCGCGGCGATCATCGCCTTCACGACCGTACGCCGTCCGTCCGCGGACTGCCGGCATCCGGAATGCCGCACGCATTGCGGGGTGACGGCTCCGCCGTTGGAGACGGGGGCGGAGCCGGACTCCCAACCGCCTGACCGGCCATGACACCGGCGAGGAGCGAGCAGTTTCACCGGCCCGGGACGACGTTCCCCGGCATCACTGGATCGGGGAGTCGGGCGGGGGGAGGCGGACGGTGCGATCCCGGTCCACGGAATCGACGCCGTCGACCGCCTCCAGGGCCGGAATCCGGTCCTCCGCGACGGTGCCGGAGAGCGTGCCGACGATCGGCTGCTCGCCCGTGACCGTCAGCCCGGCCCGCCGCAGGGCCTCCACGACTTCCGCGAACCGGTCGGGATCGACCGAGAGGATGACCCCGACCGGCTCGGACTGGGACGACTCGCTCACGGGGCCTGGAGGAGGCCCGCGCCGACGTCCTTGACGGGATGGACCAGCGGGAACGCGCTGGCCTTCAGACTCGCCATGAGCTGGGCCGCGGAGGCGTGGGGGGTCGCCTGGGCGAGCAGCGCGATGACACCCGCGACGTGCGGGGTGGCCATGCTGGTGCCGCTCAGGGTCCGGTACCCACCGTCGGGGGCAGCCGAGTACACGTCCCTGCCGGGCGCGGCGATGTTGATCTCGCCGCCCTGGTCGTTGATGCCGCCGTTGGAGAAGAACGACGGGCTGATCGCCTTGTCGAGGGCGGCCACCGCGAGGATCGAGGGGCAGTTCGCGGGTCGGCTGACGGGAAAGACGGAGCCCGGCCGGTTGCTGTCGTTGCCCGCGGCGGCGACGATCACCGCCCCGAGCTTGAGCGCGCGCTGGGCCAGGTTCTCGTACGTCTGCGGGAAGAGCTCGCCCGGCCGGACCCGGGCGCCGAGCGACATGGAGATCACCTTCGCGCCCTGCGAGATGGCCCAGGCCATGCCCGCCAGGATCTGGCCGTCGCTGCCGACGCCCGCGTTGCTGAGCACCTTCGCCGCGAGGATCTGCGCGTCGGGTGCCACACCGTAGCGGGGTCCCTGCCTGGGGTTGGCCGGACCGGCGGCGGTGCCGATGCAGTGCGTGCCGTGGCCGTTGCCGTCCTCGACGGTCTCATTGGGCACGAAGGAGACCGTCGCCGCGATGCGCCCGGCCAGGTCCGGGTGGTCGGTGTCCACGCCGGTGTCGAGAACGGCGATCTTCACCCCCTTTCCGGTCTGGGGGGACAGATTGGCCCGGATCGCCTGGAGGCCCCAGGTCCAGTTCTTCTCGTGCCAGGCCGGGCCCTGGCCGGCGGCGAGCTCGGCCTCGGTGTGGCGGCTGACGACATCCTCGTCGCTGCGGAAGGCCGGGAAGAACTCGGTCGGCGCCTGGTGCGGGGCGGTGATCGGCATGGCGTAGACCAGGCGCTCCGGCTCGGCGGCGATGATCGAGGATTCCGTCTCGGCCGTGGTCACCAGCGCATGGCGCTGGTCGGGCCGCACCTCGACGACGGCGGCGGAGAGGTCTTCGAAGAGCACCGAGACATCGGGGCGCTCAAGGAGTTCCGCGACACTCGCGGCGTCGGCTCCTCGCACACGTTGGACGGACGCGATGTCGGCGCCGGCACGCAGTGCGTTCAGTCCGCTCTCCTCGTTGTTCGGCTCGAACAGGACCACATACCGACCGGTGTACTCCGAGTGCTGGCCAGTGAGGGGGCCACTGGGCCGATCAGGCTGTTCTCCGAAGGCGCGCCTGTCCATGGGGCCGTTCGCCATTGAATTTCCCGCTTTCTGTGTGCTTCCCCCTTGTTCGTGGACGCGCCGAGACATGGCGTGCCGGGCACCGAGGACGGTGGGTGCGGTTCAGCCGTGTGTCGACGCGCGATGCCATCGCCCGCAAGGCAAGGCTGTGTCCTTGGTCCCTGCCCTCGGTCCGCTGTCCTTGCTCCTTGCCAGGGCCTTCGGCATCGCCCCCTCGATCACCGTCGCACCGGGCGCGGAGGTCCGCAACGCGGCGACCGCCGGCCGAGGGAGGAGCACCGGACTTCACCGGGGGAGGAGCACCGGACTCCACTGGGGGAGGAGCACCGGACTCCACCAGGAAGGAAGACCGCGACACCGCCGGACGACCGGTGCCCCGCATGGGCCAGACTGGAACCCATGACGATTCACGAGAACCTCCTCGGGGGCCCGCCCCCGACGCACCTCCCCGACGACCCGGAGCCCCGCGAACTCCTCGCGAACGGAACGGCCCCGGCCGACGTCGCAGCCAAGTACCCCACCTCCTCCCTCGCCTGGGCCCAGCTCGCCGACGAGGCGTTCGAGCGGGGTGGCGTCGTGGAGTCGTACGCCTATGCCCGTACGGGTTACCACCGCGGCCTGGACGCCCTGCGCCGCAGTGGCTGGAAGGGCCACGGCCCCGTCCCCTGGGAGCACGAGCCGAACCGTGGCTTCCTGCGCGCCCTGCACGCCCTCGCCCGCGCCGCGCAGGCGATCGGCGAGCAGGAGGAGTACGAGCGCTGCACACAGTTCCTGAAGGACTCCTCGCCGACGGCGGCGCAGACACTGGGCTGAGCCGGGCCTCTGCGGTCGGCGGTCTGAGCTGTGCCTATTCGGTCGGCTGGCCCGAGCGGGGCCTCTTCGGTTGGCTTGCCTCAGCCGGGCCTCTGCGGTCGGCCGGTCTGAGCCGAGCCACGGCGGTCGGCTGGGCGGGACCAGCCCCCACGGCCAGCCGAGCGGAGCGACTCCGTGCGGGTCCGCCTGGTGTGACCAGGCGGACCTTGTGGTGTCGGGGGTGAATCCCCGACTATGCGGGTGGGGACCGGGGCCCCCGTGTCGGTAACGGCAGGGGCGGACCGCTACCCGGAGTACACAACAGGAGACAGCGATGTCCCAGCAGGCTCAGCCCGTCGAGGCTTCGGAGCCCGAGACCCCGCATCTCGACTTCCAGGGAACGACCCCGTACGAGGACTACGTCCAGGCAGACGTCCTCACCCACCTCCAGCACCCCCTCTCCGACGACCCCGGAGAGATGGTCTTCCTGGTGACGACCCAGGTCATGGAGCTGTGGTTCACCGTCATCGTCCACGAGTGGGAGACCGTGGCCACCGCCCTGCGGAACGACGACGTACCGACCGCCATCGCCGCGCTGAAGCGTTCCGTACGCGAACTGGAGGCCCTGAACGCCTCCTGGAAGCCTCTCGGCCAGCTCACCCCCGCCCAGTTCAACTCCTACCGCGACGCCCTCGGCGAGGGCTCCGGTTTCCAGTCGGCGATGTACCGCCGTATGGAGTTCCTGCTCGCCGAGAAGTCCGCGTCCATGCTCGTACCCCACCGGGGCGCCCCGCGCGTCCACGCCGAGTTGGAGAAGGCGCTGCACGAGCCGAGCCTCTACGACGAGGTCCTGCGGCTCCTGGCCCGCCGCGGCCACGCCATCCCCGACTCCGTCGTCAGCCGTGACGTCTCCCAGCGCTACGAGCCCTCACCCGAGGTCGAGAAGGTGTGGACCGAGCTCTACTCCGGGGACCCCGACCACGAACTCGCCCGCCTCGGCGAGGCGTTGACCGACGTCGCCGAACTCGTCTGGCGCTGGCGCAACGACCACCTCGTCGCCACCCGCCGCGCCATGGGCGCCAAGCCCGGCACGGGCGGCTCCGCCGGGGTCGCCTGGCTGGAGAAGCGCGCCCGCAAGAACGTGTTCCCCGAGCTGTGGACGGCGCGCTCCCATGTCTGACCTCACTGAACTGACCGTTGCCGCAGAAAAGTTGGACGCGGCGGACGAACTGGCCGCGCTGCGCGAACGCTTCGTCCTCGACGACGCCGTGTACCTCGACGGCAACTCCCTCGGCGCCCTCCCCGCGAACGTCCCCGGCGCGGTCGCCGACGTCGTCCACCGCCAGTGGGGCGAGCTGCGCATCCGCTCCTGGGACGAGAGCGGCTGGTGGACGGCACCGGAACGCATCGGCGACCGCATCGCCCCGCTGGTCGGCGCGGCCCCCGGCCAGATCGTCGTCGGCGACTCCACGAGCGTCAACGTGTTCAAGGCACTTGTGGCGGCGGTACGCATGGCCGACGACGGCGAGGACCGTACGACTGGTGGCGAGGTTCGTACGGCTGACGGCGAGGACCGTACGACTGGTGGCGTCCGGCATGAGATGACCGCCGGCGTCCGTGACGAGATCCTGGTCGACGCGACGACGTTCCCCACGGACGGCTACATAGCCGAGTCGGCCGCCCGCCTGACCGGCCGCACCCTGCGCCCGGTGACCCCCGCGGAGGTGCCGGACGCGCTGAGCAGCCGTACGGCGGCGGTCCTGCTCAACCACGTCGACTACCGCACCGGCCGCCTCCACGACCTGCCCGCCCTCACGGCGGCGATCCACGACGCCGGGGCGTACGCCGTCTGGGACCTGTGCCACAGCGCGGGCGCGCTGCCGGTGGGCCTCGACGAGCACGGGGTCGACCTGGCGGTCGGCTGCACGTACAAGTACCTGAACGGGGGCCCGGGTTCGCCCGCGTACCTCTACGTACGCCGCGCCCTCCAGCCCCGCTTCGACTCCCCCCTCCCCGGCTGGAACTCGCACGCGGAGCCCTTCGGGATGAGCCGGGAGTACCACCCCACGACGGGTGCGGGGCGGGGCAGGGTGGGCACCCCTGACATCCTGTCGATGCTGGCCCTGGAGGCGGCACTCGAGGTCTGGGAGGGCGTCTCGATCGATGCGGTCCGAGCCAAGTCCCTGGCCCTGACGGACTTCTTCCTGACCTGCGTCGCGTCATACGTCCCCGAGGGCCAGGTCGAGTCCCTGACCCCCATCCCTCATTCGGAACGCGGCAGCCAGATAGCGCTCCGCTGTCCCCAAGCCGCCGAAGTGATGAAACACCTCATCGCCCAAGGCGTCATAGGCGACTTCCGCCACCCCGACGTCCTCCGCTTCGGCTTCACCCCGCTCTACGTAGGCTTCGCAGACGTGGAACGAGCGGCCCGAGTACTGGCAAACACGCTGAAGTCCCTCACATAACCCTCCACGACAACGGCCCGGCTGCCACTCCCCATGCGCAGCCTCGGGCAATCGTGCCGCCGGTTCGGTTGGCTGTCCGCCTGTCCTGGCTGCGGGCAGCCGCGCCGCCGGCCCGGCTGCCCGCCCAGCCCCAGCGCCGGATCACCAACCACCCCGGGCCCCGGATCACGCACGCACCCCGAGCACCCCACCCCCAGTTCCCCCTGGGGGCGCCCCCAGCAAACCCCACCAGACCCGCCAACCCTCACCCAGCGTCACATCCCCGTGTCGACGCACGTCACGGGCCTGATACCGTCCCCGCCAACGGCAGGCATCCAGTTCCCACGCCCGCCCACCCCCAAACCCTTCCAAATCCGTTTCACCCTTGAGAGGTTGGAGCATGCCGGACGACGACGCCGCAGCCCGCGATGCCGCCGAAGAGGCATCCGCCTTCTCACACCCCCCAGTCGCCCCCGACACCACCAAGTCCTACGGCGACCACCCCGACCAGGTGATCGACTTCTACGCCCCCCACACATCTGACACAACGACACCCCCGGCCTCCGTCCCAGGCGCAGGCGCAGGCACAGACGCAACCGCGACCACCGGCACAGCCCCACTCGTCGTCATCCTCCACGGCGGCGCATGGCGCGCCCCGTACGACCGCCACCACATCACCCCCTTCGCCGACTACCTGGCCCGCCGAGGCTTCGCCGTGGCCAACGTCGAGTACAGGAGGGGCAGCTCACTACCGACCCAGACGGGCCCGACCGGCGCGACGGGCCCCGTGGCGGGTCGCTGGCCGGAGACGTTCGACGACGTGGCCGCCGCGATGGACGCCCTGCCCGCCCTCGTACGGGAGGCCCTGCCGCAGGCGGACCCGCGCCGCACGGTACTGACCGGCCATTCCGCAGGCGGCCACCTCGCCCTGTGGGCGGCAGCCCGCCACCTACTCCCGTCGGACACCCCGTGGCGCACCTCCCGCCCGGCCCCGCTGCGCGGCGTCGTCGCCCTCGCCCCGATCGCCGACTTCGCCGTCGCCGAGAAACTGGACGTCTGCGGCGGCGCGACCACCCAACTCCTCGGCGGCCAGGACAAGTTCACGGAACGCCGCCCGTACGCCGACCCGGCCCTCCTCCTGCCGACAGGCATCGCCACCACCCTCGTACAGGGCCGCTCCGACATCGTCGTACCGCAGGCCGTGGCCGAGGCCTACGCGGACGCGGCGGCGAAGGCGGGCGAGATCGTGGGCCTGACCCTGCTGGAGGACGTGGGCCACTTCCCCCTGATCGACCCGGCGGCGGACGCGTGCGCGGTGGTGGCGGAGGAGATCGCCCAACTGGCCTGGTGAGCCGGCCTGATGAGCCGGCCTGGTGAGGCCGCCGAACGCCCCCTCCTCCCCCTCACGGGGATACCCGTAATACCTGAGAGCTACATCCCATGTGAGCTCCCAGGCGTGACGCCGACCACGCCCCCTGATCCATAGCTTCCTTCCAGAACGGCCCGACCAGCGGCCGGGCCGAACTGGAAGGGGCGGGGGCGACATGGCGGTCACGACACGACCGGAGGCACGAGGGAGCCGAAGCGGAAACGACGCTGACCGGATCCGAGACGCCGGGCCGAGCCGATATGACGGCCGAAGCCGAGACGGCAGCCCGAGCCAAAACGACGCGCGGACCGGAGACGGCGGGCGGACCCGAGACGCGAGGTGGAATCGACACCACGAGCCAAGCCAACGCCACGAGCCGAGCCGACACGACGACGCTGGTCGAGACGCCGGCCCGGACCACCATGACGAGCGGCACCGAGACGGAGACGCCAAGCCAGGCCAACACGGTGAGCGTCACAGAGACGCGAAGCCGGACCGCCACGACGAGCGGCGCCAAGACGCGAAGCCGGACCGCCACGACGAGCGGCGCCAAGACGCGAAGCCGGACTGGCACAGCGCGCGGCGCCAAGACGCGAAGCCGTACGGACACGGCGCGTGGCGCCGAAACATCCGGTCGGCCCACCGAACCACCTGGCCCGCCCGCCTACGCCGCACCCTCCTCGCCCTCCTCGTCGCGACCGCTGTAATCGCCCCCGTCTCAGCAGCGGCCCAACCCCAGATCCCGGCCCCGGCCCCCGCCGCCGCTTCCCTCACGCTCCCGACCCGAGCGACGCTCCAGACGACATACAGGGCCAACCGTGCGAACGCGGAGGCGGCGGCCCGCATGGCCGAGGCCCACGGTGACCGGAGCCGGGCGGCGACGGACCGTTCGATGGCGGCCCCTTCCCGGCAGTTCCTGTCGTTCGACGGCCGGGGCCCCGGCCGGACCGTGGAAGTCTTCGGCGACCTGCTGAAGGCAGACCACATAGCGGTACTGGTCCCGGGCTCGGACACAAGCCTGGACACATACGACCGCTTCCAGAAGGCGGCACAGGCACTCCATACCGAGACAGGCCCGGGCACGGCGGTCATCGCGTGGCTCGGCCACGAGACACCGGGGACGATCAGCACGACGGTCCTGACCCCCACCCGGGCCGAACAGGCGGCCCCACACCTGCGCACGTTCGTGCATGAACTACGCGGACTGGTGGGCGGTTCGGCGGACGTCTCCCTGGTCTGCCACTCATACGGCTCGGTGGTGTGCGGCCGAGCCGCCGCCGGCCTGGACGACGTCGACGACATCGTCATGATCGGCAGCCCCGGCGCAGGCGTGGACAGCGCCGCCGCACTGGACACCTCGGCCCAGGTATGGGCGGCCCGAGGCACCGACGACTGGATCGAGATGGTCCCGCACACCCAGGCGGACTTCTTCGGCACCACGATCGGCTTCGGCACCGACCCCACGTCCCCGGCCTTCGGCGCCCACGTCTTCCCAGCAGGCGACGCCGGCCACAGCGACTACTTCGCCCCCGGCTCCCTCTCCCTCAAAAACCTTGCCCACATAACCCGAGGCACCCTCACGGAGACCCCCGATGCGTGACCACCCAACCCCCACGCCCAGGGCCACCCACGTGTCCAATCCCAAGACCACCCCAGCGCCCCCACCCGCACCCGCCGAGGTCGGCCAACCCCACCGGGAGTCGAACGCACGCGAAGTCGATGCCGCTGCAGTGGGCACAGCCGTTGTCCCACCCACACACCCATCCGCACTCGCCGACGGTGCTCAACCCCCACAGGGGCCACCCGCACCCGAAATCGATTGCCGCACGGGCGGTGCGGGTGGGAACCCAAATCCGGCCGAAGGCCGGGCATCCCACCACACACCCGCACCCGACACACCCGCACTCGACAGTGCCCCCGCACACCCCCTCCACCCCCGCTCCCCGCACAACCCCCTACGCGCCGCAGCCCACCGCATCCACAACTCCACCCCCACCAGCCGAGACCGCGCCGTAGACGCCCTCCGAGCCCTCGCCATACTCGGCATAATCCTGGGCCACTGGCTGGTGACGGCCCTGGTCTCGACCGGCGGCGGCACCCTCCACACCTCAAGCCCCCTCCAGCACATGCCCTGGCTGGCCCCCATCTCCTGGCTCTTCCAAACCCTGGCCGTCTTCTTCCTGGTCGGCGGCCACGTGGCGACGAAGAGCTACGCCTCCGCCCGAGCCCGAGGCACCACGTACCCCCAATGGCTGGCCACCCGCCTGGGCCGCCTGTTCATACCGGTCGCGGCAGTCCTGACCCTCTGGACGGTCGTGACGATCACCCTCCTGGCCACAGACACCGACTTCGCCACGGTCCACACCCTCCTCAAACTGGCCCTGTCCCCGCTGTGGTTCCTCCTGGTCTTCGCGGCACTGACAGCGGCAACACCGTTGGTGGCCCGCCTGAACCCCCTGTGGCCCCTGGCCGTGGTCCTCCACGTCGACATCGCCCGCTTCGGCCTGGGCGCCCCGGCCGCGCTCGGCTGGATCAACCTGGCGGCGGGCTGGCTGGTCCCGTACGCCCTGGGCGCGGCCTGGACCCGAGGCGAACTGGACCGCCACCGCGCCGGCTGGTTCCTACTCGTATCCGGCGCGACGGCAACGGCGGCCCTGATCACGTGGGCCGGCTACCCGGCCTCGATGGTCGGCGTCCCCGGCTCCCACATCTCCAACCTGACCCCCCCGACCCTGGCCGCCGTGACCTTCGGCCTGGCCCAGTGCGGCCTGGCCCTCCTGCTCCGAGGCCCCCTCCGCCGCACACTGGCACGACGACCCATGGCCTGGGCAGCGGTGGCGGTCGTCAACCTCTCGGCGATGACGGTGTTCCTGTGGCACCAGACGGCTCTGATGGCAACGACCGCCACCGGCCTGGCGGCAGGCCATCTCCCCGGCCTGCACACACCCCCCGACACCTTGACCTGGGTAGCGGCCCGTCTGGCCTGGCTCCCGGTGTTCACTTTGGCCCTCCTCCTCTGCTGGGCCGCGTTCCACACCTACGAGACCCGGCACCCGAACGAACGGCGCCGCCCCGAAACCACCCGGCACCCGAACCAACAGCGCCAACCCAAATCCCCCCGACACCCAACCGAAGCCCGTCAACCCAAGAACACCCCGCACCCGGAAACCCCGCGCCGCCCCAAAATCCCGCAGCCCAGGACGGCGCCCCATGCCTAGGCTGGTCCGAATGAGCGCAGTGGAGAAACGGCTGACCACAGGGCTTCGCATGCTGCGCGAAGACCTGTTGAGCAGCGAGGCCCACCCGCTGCCCCCCTCGGTGTGGCTGCGTTGGCTGCCGCACGGCCTGGTCTTCCTGATCGCGCTCGGCATCACGCTGGGGAACATCGACCAGATGGAGGACCGCTACCACCTGGGCGCGGAGTACACCCTGCTGTGCTCGCTGGCCCAGGGCGCGGCGGTGGCGCTCGCGCTGTGGTGGCCGGTACCGGCGTGGTGGGCCTCCATGGTCGTCACCGTCGTCGTGGCCCTCGGCGTCCGGATCCAACTGTTCCATCTGCTCACCGGGGCGGCCCAGTTCGACCTGACGGTGCCGAACGACCTGCCGCGGGGCAACGTCCCATGGCCGTGGAGCCCGCCCGGGATGATCGCGCACGCCGTGATCCTCTTCCTGCTCGCGCTACGCCTGCCCACCCGCGTCGCGGTCGAGGTGCTGGCGTTGACCGCCCTGGCCACCTATGTCGTCCAGGGAGTCATCGGCGCCCCGGCCTACTCGTCGACGAGCACCCTGGCCATGGCCCTCTTCATCGGCGTCGTCCTCCTCGGCAGCACGATGAGAGGCCGCCGCGAGGCGCGTACCCAACTCGTCGAACAGGCCGGCCTCACCGCCGAGGAACGCGCCCGCCGCACGGTCCTGGAGGAGCGCAGCCGTATCGCACGCGAGCTGCACGACGTGGTCGCCCACCACATGTCGGTGATCTCCATCCAGGCTCAGGTCGCCCCCCACCTGGTGGAGAACCCGCCCGACGAACTGAAGGAGAACCTCAACGGCATCCGGCAGAACGCGCTGGAGGCCCTCACCGAACTCCGCCGCGTCCTCGGTGTCCTGCGTGCCGAAGACCCGGCGGACCCCGACGACCCGCACGGCATAACGGCCGCCGCCGAGGGCACCGCCCCCCACACCCCGCAACCCACCCTGGACCGCCTCGACGCCCTCGTCGAGAACACCCGTGCCGCGGGGCTGGCCGTCACCACCGAGATCCACGGCGACGTACGCCCGCTGCCGCCCGGCGTGGAGCTGTCGGCGTACCGGATCGTCCAGGAGGCGCTGAGCAACGCCCTGCGTCACGCTCCCGGGTCGACCGTACGAGTGGAACTGACTCATTTCCCGCGCGGTCTCCAACTCCGGGTCATCAACTCCAGACCCGACCGCCCGGCCCAGCCGTCACCCGGCGCGGGCCACGGTCTACTCGGTATGCGTGAACGCGCCGCGATGCTCGGTGGCACCCTCATGGCGACCGAAACCTCCCACGGCGGCTTCGCGGTGGTCGCCTTCCTCCCGAGGAACGGCGCCCCCGGCGCCGACATGTCACCCCGTACGACCTCCGGCACCTCACCGGCGACCGCCGGCCTCTCACCGGACACGACAGGAGAAGAGACCCCATGACGAGCGGCACCATCCGCGTACTGATCGCCGACGACCAGCAGATGGTCCGGCAGGGCTTCTCGGTGCTGCTCAACACCCAGCCCGACATCGACGTCGTCGGCCAGGCGGTGCACGGCCTCGACGCCATCGACAAGGTCACCGAACTCGCCCCGGACGTCGTCCTGATGGACATCCGCATGCCCGAACTCGGCGGTATCGAAGCCACCCGCCGCATCACCGCCGAGCACCCGCACATCAGAGTCCTGGTGCTCACCACCTTCGACCTGGACGAGTACGTGTACGAGGCCCTGCGCGCCGGCGCGTCCGGCTTCCTCCTCAAGGACGCCTCCGCAGACCAACTGGCCGAAGCGGTACGGGTGGTGGCGGCGGGCGACGCGCTGCTCGCACCCGGTATCACCCGCCGTCTCATCGCCGAGTTCTCCCGCCTGGGCACCGCGCCCCGCGCCCCGCTGAAGGACCGCGTCGGCGACCTGACCGAGCGGGAGACGGAGGTCCTCGCCCTGATCGCCCAGGGCCTGTCCAACGCCGAGATCGCCGAACGCCTCGTCGTGGCCGAACAGACCGTGAAGACCCACGTGGGCCGCATCCTCGTCAAACTGGGCCTCCGCGACCGCACCCAGGCGGCGGTCTTCGCCTACGAATCCGGCTTGGTCCGCCCTTCCGGCTACTGACGCGCACGGGGTCGGCTTCCGTGAACCGCCCCATAAGCCGCCTTTCAGTCGCCCCCACCGATACCCGTAGTACCTGAGACGGACCTCACAGGACCCATCTCACTGGTGACGACGCCGACCCCGGCCTCCACCTACCGTTTTCCATGTGACCGAGACGACCCAGACGCAGACGATTCCCCCGCCCCGGGGGCCCAAGCAGAGCACCCCGGAGTTCCGGTTCGCGATGGACGCGTGGCACGGACTGCGGCAGGACCTGTTCCACGACGCGTTCGCCTACCGACCGTTGCCGCCCATGAGGATGGACGGCCTGTTCACCAGCCGGCTGTCCGGCCGCCTCCGGGAGTACGTGGCCTGGGCTCCGCACGCGACCGTGGTGGCGGCCGGCCTGCTGTCGCTGGCCATCGCGACCTCCGCCGGCGAGCGGGGCAGCGAGTTGGGCGTGGTGGTGTGCGCCCTCCTGTCCCTCGGCCCGGTCATTCTGACGCTGGTCCGGCCCGTGGGAGCCTTCTGGGTGTCCATGGCGGCGACCCCGCTCACCGCGGCGTTCAGCGACATGTGGAGCGACTGGCCATGGGCGCCCGGCAGCTTCGCGGCCCACCTCGTGGTCATGACGGTCGTGGCACTGCGCACCCGGCCCCGCATAGCCGCCTGGATGTGGGCGTTGACCTTGGCGTACGGAGTGCTCCTCGAAAGCCTCCTCGGAGCGGGGCACTACTCGTCGAACACGGGTTCGCTCCTGATGGTCTCCGCGATGGCCCTGCTGGCGGTGTCCGCCCTGAACATACGCCGCACGGCCCAACGTGAGGTGACCGCGCAGCAGACGGTGACCGCCCATGAGCGTTCCAAGCGCACCCTTCTCGAAGAGCGCACGACGATCGCCCGCGAGCTGCACGACGTGGTCGCCCACCACATGTCGGTGGTCGCCATCCAGGCCGAGGCCGCGCCCTACCGCGTGGAGAACCCGCCGCCCGAGCTGGAGCAGGCCTTCGCCACGATCCGGGAGAACGCGGTGGCGGCGCTGACCGAGCTGCGCCGTGTCCTCGGGGTGGTCCGCGCCGAGGACTACGAGGCCCCGGAGGCCCCGCAGCCCACCCTCGCCGACCTCGACGGCCTGCTGGCCAATGTGCGGGACGCCGGCCTGACGGTGGAGAAGGCGGTCACGGGAGCGGTGCGCGAACTCCCGCAGGGCGTGGAGCTGTCGGCGTACCGCATAGTCCAGGAGGCCCTCAGCAACACCCTGAGGCACGCACCCGGCGCGACGGCCCGAGTGGAGATCGCCTACGTACTGGGCGGACTCGGCCTGCGCATAGTCAACGGCCCCTCTCCGGAGGTGACCATGGTGAAGTCCACGCACGGCGCCGGCCACGGCATCACCGGGATGCGCGAGCGCGTCACGATGCTGAACGGCGAGATGACCACGGGCGAGACGGAAGAAGGGGGCTACGAGGTGACGGTGTTCCTGCCGGTGGCCACCGTGAGCGAGGGCGACGCATGACCGGCTCGACCATCCGGGTGCTGATCGCCGACGATCAGATGATGGTCCGCGAGGGCTTCTCGGTGCTGCTCGGCGCGATGCCGGACATCGAGGTGATCGGCGAGGCGGTGAACGGGCGGGACGCGGTCGACCGGGTCCGGGAGCTCTCGCCGGACGTGGTCCTGATGGACATTCGTATGCCGGAGCTGAACGGCATAGAGGCGACGAGGGAGATCGTGGCCGCGGACGGTGGAGCCAAGGTACTGGTCCTCACCACCTTCGACCTCGACGAGTACGTGTACCAGGCGCTGCGCGCGGGGGCCTCCGGCTTCCTCCTCAAGGACGCCTCGGCCCGCCAACTGGCCGACGGCGTAAGGGTGGTGGCCGCCGGCGAGGCCCTGCTGGCTCCGTCCGTCACGAAGCGCCTGATCACCGAGTTCTCCAAGCTCGCCGAGAGCCCGAAGCCCTCGGCGGCGGCCCAGCTGGCCTACGGAGAACTCACCGAACGCGAGACGGAGGTCCTGATCCTCATAGCCCAGGGCCTGTCCAACTCGGAGATAGCCGAACGCCTGGTCGTGGCCGAGTCCACGATCAAGACCCACGTAAGCCGAATCCTGGTCAAGCTGGGCCTCCGCGACCGCACCCAGGCGGCAGTCTTCGCCTACGAGGCGAGACTGGTCACACCGGCGTGACAGGCCACACCGGCGTGACAGGTCACCGGGCGTGACAGGCCACACCGGCGTGACAGGCCACACCGGCGTGACAGGCCACCGGGCGTGACAGGCCACCGGAGGTGACAGGCCACCGGGCGCGTCAGGCCACACCGGCCTGACAGGGCCGGCCGCGCCGACGCGATGGCCGCCCAGTGCCACATGGGGGAGGCCCAGTGCCACACGGGGGAGGGGAGGGGGAGGGAGGGGGGAGGGGCCCCCGAAGGGCTTTGTCGAGGTCAGGCGCCGAGTTCCCCCTGTTCATCCGCCCGATCGCGGGTTAGCGTCCCCGCATGGCAGCTGCATCCGACCTCGCGTTCGATCCGTGGAACCCCGACTTCGTGGCCGACCCGTACCCGGCGTATGCCGAGCTGCGGGCGGCGGGCCGGGTGCTGTACTTCGAGCCGACGAAGCAGTGGCTCGTGCCGCACCACGCGGATGTGTCGGCGCTGCTGCGGGACCGGCGGCTGGGCCGGACGTACCAGCACAGGTTCACGCACGAGGACTTCGGCCGCAGCGCGCCCCCGGCGGAGCAGGAGCCGTTCCACACGCTGAACGACCACGGGATGCTGGACCTGGAGCCCCCGGACCACACCAGGATCCGGCGGCTGGTGTCGAAGGCGTTCACGCCGCGCACGGTGGAGCAGCTGAAGCCGTACGTGGACCAGTTGGCCGGCGAGCTGGTGGCGGGGCTGGTGGAGGCCGGCGGGGGTGATCTGCTGCGGGACGTGGCGGAGCCGCTTCCGGTGGCGGTGATCGCCGAGATGTTGGGCATCCCGGAGGCGGACCGGGCGCCGTTGAGGCCCTGGTCGGCGGACATCTGCGGGATGTATGAGCTGAACCCGTCGGAGGAGACGGCGAAGAAGGCGGTGCGGGCGTCGGTGGAGTTCTCGGAGTACCTCCGGGAGCTGATCGCGCACCGCAGGGCGCAGCCGGGCGAGGACCTGATCTCGGGCCTGATCGCGGCCCACGACGAGGGTGATCGCCTCACCGAGCAGGAGATGATCTCGACCTGCGTCCTGTTGCTCAACGCGGGCCACGAGGCGACGGTGAACGCCACCGTGAACGGCTGGTGGGCGCTGTTCCGCAACCCCGACCAGCTCGCCGCCCTCCGCGCGGACCACTCCCTCGTACCGGCGGCCGTCGAGGAGCTGATGCGGTACGACACCCCGCTGCAGCTCTTCGAACGCTGGGTGCTGGACGACATCGAGATCGACGGCACGACGGTTCCGAGGGGCGCGGAGATCGCGATGCTGTTCGGCTCGGCGAACCATGACCCGTCCGTGTTCACCAACCCCGAGAAACTGGACCTGACCCGCGAGGAGAACCCGCACATCTCCTTCAGCGCCGGCATCCACTACTGCATCGGCGCTCCCCTGGCCCGTATCGAACTGGCGGCGTCCATGAGGGCCCTCCTGGAGAAGGCCCCGACCCTGACGCCGACGGCGGAGCCGAAGCGGAAGCCGGGGTTTGTGATCCGGGGGTTGGATGGCCTGAGCGTGGAGGTGCGGTGATCACACGTTCGGATGAACGTGTGGAGGGGACCGATCGGTGGTCGAGGGCGGCTCGGCAAGCTGGTGCCTGCCTGCGAAGGGAGGCACCATGACGGTTATGGCGCAGCACACGTCTCAGATGTCCGTGGAGGAGTTCGAGGAACTCGCCGCGCATGTGGCCAAGAAGTTCGACGCCGTCAGGTTGGAGTTCATCAACGGACGGGTCGGGATCAAGGGCATGACGGACGGCAACCACAGCGAGGTCATCAGGTGGCTGCAGGAGAGCTTCCTCATGGCCGGCACGGGGCTGTGGCTGTATGGGGGCGGAGAGCTGGGACTGCGGATCGAGAAGTACCGCAAGGGGCGGGCGCTTCCCGATGCCGTGCTCGCGCCCCGGGGAACGTTCGCGGGGAAGGGGGACTGGGCCGAAACCGCCGGAGTGGTGATGACGGTCGAGGTCACCTCGTACGACGCGGACACCCACCGTCGTGATCGAGAGGAGAAGCCCGCTGGCTACGCCGACTCCGGGATTCCCTACTACTTGCTGATCGACCGGGACGACCACTCGGTCACACTCTTCAGCGATCCGGATCCCGGCGGCGGATACCGCAGCGCGGTCAGGAAGGCGTTCGGCGCGAAGCTCTCCCTGCCCGATCCCCTCGGCATCGAACTCGACACCGAGGAACTCAAGCAGTACGTCGACTGACCGTTTGCCGTGGCACCGCTGCCCCCGGGCCCAGTTTCCAGGGCAGCGGCACGCCGGTCGCCCCCGCGCGACAGAACCCCAGAACCCGGCGCTCAAGCTCAAGCGTGCTCATGCCTCGTTGACGTCCCCAGATCGGCGCCCCGACCCGTCGCCGTCGACCCACCGCCCACGTCAGCAGAAGGCAGGCGACGGCCGGAACGGCGGCTCCGGCGGCGATGACCAGGGGGAGTTCGGTGACGAGGACGGTGTAATCCGTGCCCTCGCCCTCGAAGCCGCCGCCCATATGGCGCCGCGTACGGGGCGAGGAACTCCACACGAGGGTGGCCGTCAACGCCCCCACCGCCGACAACGCGCACCCGCCGCACGCCAACGCGCTCCGCCGACCCCCCTGCCCCCGCTCGTCCGGTCGCTCCACGAACGCAAGGACGCGCCCCGTTCCGCCGTGGTTCTCCACGGGGAGGGGGCGCGCCCCTGATCACCGGACCAGTGGATCACTCAGCCACTCGACCACTCAGCCACTCGACCACTCAGCCACTCGACCACTCAGCCACTCGACCATCGAACCGAACCACTCGGCCCTCCGCCCACGTCCGCTCATGTCGAGAGGTCCCGCCTCCGCAACCCCGCCAACCCCCCGGCCACCAGTACCACCGCGAGCCCGGTCAGTGTCAGTACCGGTCCCCACTCCATCTCCCCACCCGGCAGCTTCGGCAGATGCCCGAAGGGGGAGACGTCGAGGAGAGCCTGCGGAGCATTCAGCGCGGGGCCGATCCAGCCGATCAGGAGTACGGCTCCGGCGAGGCCCCAGGTCGCGACCGCCGCCCGGGGTGCGAGCCCGTACAGCAGTACGGCGATCCCGCCGATCACCCACACCCCGGCGACCTGCACCAGGCAGGCACCCAGGATCGGGCCGAACTCCTTGCCGTAGCCGGCGGTGAAGCCGAGGCCGGCGAGGAGCATGATCCAGACGGTGCCGCCGAAGGCGACGGCCAGGTGGCCGGCGGCCCAGCGCAGGCGGCCGACCGCGCTCGCGAGGACGGGTTCGGCGCGGCCGGAGGTCTCCTCGCCATGCAGGCGGAGCACGGCGCCGACGATGTACAACGCGGCGATCAGGCCCATCATGCCGATCATCGAGGCGAGGAACGCGTTGGTCAGTCCGGCCTGGCCGCCCATGCGTTCGAATATCTGGCGGGCGTTCTCGTTGTCGCCGACGAGGTCGGCCGCGCCCTCGGTCAGCCCGCCGTAGACGAGACCGGTGAGGAAGAAGCCGATGCTCCAGCCCAGTACGCTGCCCCGCTGCAACCGCCAGGCCAGCGCACCCGCCGTGGTCAGCCGACCGGACGCCGGGCCCGGCCGGGTCGGCAGGAAGCTCATCCCGACATCGCGGCGCCCGGCGAGCCCGTACGCCACCGCGCCCTGCGCCGGCGTCGCCGCCACGAACAGCAGCAGCACCCACCACCGTTCATCCGCGAACGAACGCTCGTTCGCCAGCCATCCCAGCGGCGACAGCCACGTCAAAAAAGACGAACCGTCGTTCTCGGAGGCGTCACCGGCCGCCCGCAGCACGAACGCCGCGCCCAGCACACCCGCCGTGAGCCCCCGCGCCAGCCGCGCGCTCTCCGTCAGCTGGGCGACGACGGCCGCCATCGTCGCGAACACCATCCCGACGCCCGCGATGCCCAGCCCGAACGCCAGTGCGCTCGCCGCCCCGTACTGCGCCAGCCCGGCCGCGACCAGCAGCGCGAGCACACCGTTCGCGACGGCCGCCGTGAGCAGGGCGGCGGTCAGCGAGGCCCGGCGTCCCACCATCCCGCTCGCCACCATCTCCTGACGGCCGCTCTCCTCCTCGTCCCGCGTATGCCGGATGACCACGAGCAGGCTCATCACGGCGGCCAGCGCACCGGCGTACACGCCCACGCGCCACGCCGTCAGCGCGCCGAGGGAGTCGTCGAAGACAGGGCCGATCAGGGCGCGCAGCGAAGAGTTCGTGCTCATCTGCCGCATCAGGTCGGCGCGTTCGGCGGCGGTGCCGTACAGGCCCTTCAAGCTGTTCGGCATGGACAGGACCATCAGGCCGATCACCGCGACCCAGACCGGGACCATGACCCGGTCCCGACGCAAGGCGAACCTCAACAGGATCCCCGTACCGGCCAGTTGAGGGCTGCGCCCGCCGGATCGTGCGCCGAACGAGCCGCCGCCCCTGGAGGCGGTGGTGGCGGTGGTGGCGCTCATCGCGCGCTCACCGCGCCCCGCGCACCCTCTGCGCCCTCCGTGCCGTCCGTCGGCCCTGCCGCGCCCCGTACGTCGTCCTGGTAGTGCCGCAGGAACAGCTCCTCCAGCGTCGGCGGGGTCGACGTCAGCGACCGTATGCCCGACTCGCTCAGCGAGCGCAGTACGGCGTCGAGTTTGTCGGTGTCGACCTGGAGTCGGACCCGGTTGCCCTGGACGTCGAGGTCGTGGACGCCGGGGAGACGGGTCAACCCGTTGGGCGGGGAGGCGAGTTCGGCGGAGACGCTGGTACGGGTCAGATGGCGCAGGTCGGTGAGGGAGCCGGTCTCGACGGTGACGCCCTTGCGGATGATGCTGACCCGGTCGCAGAGTTCCTCGACCTCGCTGAGGATGTGCGAGGAGAGGAGGACCGTACGGCCCCGGTCCCGTTCCTCCCGTACGCACTGCTGGAAGACCTCTTCCATCAGCGGGTCCAGGCCGGAGGTCGGTTCGTCGAGGATCAGCAGGTCGACGTCGGAGGCGAAGGCGGCGACGAGGGCGACCTTCTGCCGGTTGCCCTTCGAGTACGTGCGCCCCTTCTTCGTGGGGTCCAGCTCGAACCGCTCGACGAGGTCGGCCCGGCGCCGCGCGTCCAGCCCTCCGCGCAGCCGCCCGTACAGGTCGATGACCTCGCCGCCGGCGAGGTTCCGCCACAGGGTCACATCACCCGGGACGTACGCGATCCGGCGGTGCACCTCCACCGCGTCCGCCCATGGGTCGCGGCCGAGCACCTGCGCGGCGCCCGAGTCGGCGCGCAGCAGGCCGAGCAGAACGCGGATGGTGGTGGACTTTCCGGCTCCGTTGGGGCCGAGGAAGCCGTGGACCTCGCCGGTCTCGACGGTCAGGTCGAGCCCGTCCAGCGCGTGGGTCCGTCCGAAGGACTTGTGAAGTCCCGAGACGGTTATGGCCTTCGTCATGCTTCAGAACGTACACTTCTTTCAGAAATTTGTGAAGTTAAGGAAACGTATAAAAGCGCCGTAGACTGAGCGGTGGTGTCTGACCAGGGGAGATGATCCAGGGATGACGGAATCGAAGGCCGAGGCGAGGACGGCCGGGCGGGACGCCGAATCCTCCGGCCGGGACCCGGAGTCGGTCTCGCGCTTCGTCGAGCACTTCGCGGCGCAGTTGGTCGAGGCCGGGGTGCCGCGGATGCCGGCCCGGGTCTTCGCCGCGCTCCTGGCCTCCGACACCGGCGCGCTGACCTCCGTGGAGCTGGGCGAACAGCTCCAGATCAGCCCCGCGGCCGTCTCCGGCGCGGTCCGCTATCTCGCCCAGGTCCACCTGGTCTCCCGCGAGCGCGAGCCCGGCTCCCGGCGCGAGCGCTACCGCGTCCACAGCGAGCAGTGGTACGAGGCCATCACCAACCGCGAGGCCCTCATCAAGCGCTGGGAGGACGCCCTGCGCGAGGGCGTCACCAGCCTCGGCGCCGACACCCCGGCGGGCCGCCGCCTCGCCGAGACCCTCGCCTTCTTCGAGTTCGTCGAGGGAGAGGTCGAGGCGATGATGGGGCGTTGGCGTGAGCACCGGGACAGGGTGTTCGGCCGGGGCTGACAACTCGCCTTGTACTAAAGGGAGGTGCCCTTCGGTACAAGACGAGTTCGGGACAACTCCCGTCATGCACTGGTGAGTTGGGGTATGAAGCTCATACGTTGAATGTCGCCTTCCGCCGCACCGGACCGTAATCCGTACGGTCCGCGCGTCGCGGCGGGGACGGGGGACATTCAATGGGCAGGACAACGACGAGCCGTCTCATAGCGGGCTCGGTGGCGGGCTTCGCGCTCGCCGGGACCCTGGTAGGTACGTCTTCGGCCTCGACGCAGTCCGCGTCGGCGGAGAATCGATTCGCCGCCATGCGGTTGGGTGCCGTGGAAACCGTGCAGGTCAATGCGGCCGCGGTGCCGAGCTGCAAGATCGGGCAGATCGTGATCACCCGGACCAGCATGTGCCTGGACACCAACGCTCGTGTCGACGTGTACCGCAACGGCAAGAAGACCGGCCAGGCCACGTTCCACATCAGGCACTCCATGACGCTCCGGGCCGGAAAGCGGAACTGGAAGGAGACCTTCACGGTCAGCAAGGCCAAGCTGGTCAACGCCTCCGGTATCCGTATGAGCGTGCGCGTGGGCGCCGGCAAGGGCATCACGACCAAGGTCGACTTCCCGCAGGGCTCCACCCTGGGCCCGGCCCGCAGCGGCAAGGTGGCCTACAAGACCAACGTGGGCAAGAAGAAGAAGCAACTGACCTCGTCCTCCTACCGGTTCACCTTCACCAAGCCGGGCTACACCCTTGGGACGTTCAAGTACAACTCGGCGAGGTACCGGTGCGACGACATGTTCTGGGGCAAGAAGAAGCGCACGAGGGCCCCGGGGTGTGTGTTCCCGCAGGCGGGTGCCGTGGTCAACATGGGGGATCTGCGGTACATCGGCGAGAACATCCGCAACGTACGCAAGAAGGGCGGCCATTACGGCGAGCCCGGGTACGGCAAGCCGCTGCACGCGATCAGCAACGAGAAGCAGATCGACAGGAACCGCGACGCCGTGTGCGGCAAGGCCAAGCCCACGCCGGCGGAGAAGGCAAAGGGCCTGACCTGGTGTGACGAGTACCCCTTCGCCAGCACGAAGGAGGGCGGCACCGCGCTCCCGGCGTCGCAGCGGGGCATCAAGTTCGTACCCCCTTCGGAGCAGCAGACTCAAGGTGGCCGGGTCTCCGGGTTCAAGAGGACGTACCGGGTCTTCGACGGTGACCCGTTCTACGTGGCCGCCTGAGACCACGCGCTGTACTGTGCGGCTCCCCGCCCTTGCCCTGGGGTGCGGGAGCCGCCGCCGCTGAATGGAAGGAACGGTATGAACCGCCCTGTGCGCCATGAGGTCGACTTTCGCGCGGATCACGGCCAGTACTGGGTGATCGGCACTCTCGAAGACGATGAGGAAGTCCCCCAGCCGAAGGAGTCCAAGCGCGACTCCGGCACGCTGGAGATCTCCCGGAAGGGGCGTGCCGGACACATCGGCACGCTGACGCCGTACGGGGATGTCCACCTAGTCTTCGAGTTCCACCAGCAGGCGCCCGCGATGGACACCTCCGACTGGCGGGAAGTGGTCGAAGGCAGCATGCGGTTCGCGGGAGAGGTCTTCCTGCACAACCCGGCCGATGATCAGGAGATCGTTCCCGTCCCCGGCGGCGCCACGGAATTGTCCTGGTGGCGGGTCCGCGTGCACATCCGTACGCAGTCGGCGGCTCCGGGCCTGCACCCTCCAGGCGTGAAGGAAATGCGGGAGACCCACCTGATCCAGCTGTGGCCCGCCCTCAAGAGCCCTTATGAAGTCATCCTCCCGGACCGGTCCGGAGCCGATGAATCCACCGAGGCCGACGAGTGCGTCGCCGGTTCCGCGGCGATCGCCTTCAGGGAGCCGTCGCACACCCTCACTCTGTACGTCGGGGACGGAGCACCGCAGATCCCCGCCACCGGTGAACTGCTCGTGATCTCGCCTGACGGGCGCGGCGCTCGTATCGCCACACAGGGCTGGGGAGACAAGTTCCTGTTCGGCACCGTCGTCTCCTTCACCCGGGCGCTTCCCGCCGAGGCGCGGGAGTGGGAGATCGAAGCGGAGTTCACGCTGAGCGGGCCCGGCGGCGACCTGCGGGTCGTGCCGGACGAGGACGAGGAGTACGCCGACACCGTGCCGTTGCCCGGCCCGGACGCGGGAGACAGGTGGCACGTCATCGTCTACGTACGCGGCAGGGACCCGCGCAGCGAGGAGGGCGAGTACTACGTGACGGTCTGGCCCGAGCCGTAGGCGAGGCCTGCTACGCGCCGCCCTTGTCCGAGCCGGTGTCGGTGCGGCTGGCCAGGCGTTCGTAGCGCTGTCGGGCGGCCTGCGGGGTCTGGAGGCCGAGGCCGAAGGCGATCTCCGGCCAGGTCATGCCGCGCCCCCGGGCCATTTCCAGGAGGCCGACCTCCAGCTCGTCCATCTCACCGCGAGCGAGGGGCACGAGCGTCAGCGCGGCGGTGATGTCCGCGCGGTCGACCTCCGGTTCGCCGTCTTCGAGGAGTGCGGCCCCGCTGAGCAGGAAGGAGACGAGGCGGATAGCCTCGTGCGGCCCGAGTACGTGGGGATGGGACTGGCGCCGCCGCTGCCCGTCCGTGGCCGCGTGCCGCTCGGCGATGCGGAACAGCGAGGCGTACGTGCGCTGCGCCCGAGCCTCGTCCGCGCTGGGAGGAGAGAAGGGGTCGGTGGGGTCGGCGGGGCCGGTGGCGGGATCGGTCGGCTGGGGAGACGTTGACGACATACGGCCAGCATCGAATGAAAACAACTTGTTGTCAACGGATTATTCCTGACGAGGTGCGTACGGTCATGGGGACGGAGTACTCCGCCGCGCCCTGCTGGCCGCCCTCCTCGCCTCGCGGTGCCCCTTGCCCAACCGCACCGAGGGGAGACAGGTGACCCCCTTCCGGCGGCAGGCGTCCTTGCAGGCCACGGCATGGTCGAGCCGCGCGCTGAACGTGGCCATGACCGCGTCTTCCGGCGATGCCTCCGGCCGCGCCTTCGGTTCGCTTTCGTTTTCGTTCTTGCTCAAGTCCATCTCGGTCGCTCCTCATCGAAGTGCGCCGTGACGTACGGCCGTACGATGTCCCGCTCCGGGTTCACCGGGTACTCGGTGCGCACGTTCACCTGCGCGTGCGGTGGCTCCCAGCACGGTTCGCGGGGGAGCAGCGGCAGCCACCGGCCGTGGGTTGCCCGGTGCCGTTCCGAACGGGCGGCCCAGCGTCGCCACCGTCCGCGTTGAGGACTGAGGGGTGGCGCCGACGTCACCTGCTGCAATGCGACTCCTCGGGCACGAGGAAGTACGCCCACACGCACTTGGTGAACGGCCGCGCCTCGCACCCCCACCGCTCCGAGAGCGCGGCGACCAGCGTCAGCCCGCGCCCCCCCCGTCGCCCTCCGGCTCCCCCTCCGTGTGCGGCACCGGAAGCCGCCCCTTGTCGGGGTCCGACACCTCAAGCAGCAGCCCACACCCCCGGATCGACACCACCACCTCGACCTCGGCGAGGGCCACCCGACAGTGCCGTACGGCATTGGTGACCAACTCGGTCGCCACGGTGGCGATGTCATCGGCGAGTTCACCGTCGAGGGCCCAGTCCTTGAGGATCCGCCGCACCGCCGCGCGGGCCTCCGGAACGTGTCTTCTGCGTTTGGGGATACGGAAGGAGTCGCGACGCGGGTGGGTGGGGCGTGGAGCGAGTGCGGGCATGGCGATTGGACCCCCTGACGTGCAGTCAAGTTCACGCCCTGTAGTGGTGCGTGCACCATGAGGCTAGAGCTCAAATCGATTGGCTTGCAAGTGGAAAGTTCTCATATATGTCGGCTTCCCTCTTTGGTGGTCGCACGCCCTAGAGTTGGTGCGACCTGAGACCGGCTCTCGCAGGAGAGGGGAAGCAATGCCCGCAGGGGGACGGCCGACCGTGCGCAGTAGGCGACTTGGGGCTGCGCTCAAGCGTTATCGACGGGCCGCCAAGATCGACCAGGCGCACGCGGCAGGCGTGCTCGGTGTCGATCAGGCTCGGGTCAGCCGTATAGAGAGCGGGCACGTGACCGCGCGCATCCTTGAGGTCCGCGTACTGCTGGATGCGTACGGTGTGAACGACCCCGAAGTTCTCGCCAAACTGGAGGACTTGGCCAAGCGGTCCAAGCATCGCGGGTGGTGGCTCGAACATGCGGCACACCTTCGACAGGACTACCTCGACTACATTGCGTTGGAGGACGACGCGACGTACATCCGGGAATGGCAGCCGGTCGTTGTTCCGGGGCTTCTGCAGACTGCTGCGTACGCGGAGGCCGCTATCGCGGCGACGCCTCACTACATCGCCCCTGAACGAATCGCTCAGTTGGCGAAGGTGCGCGAGGCGCGGCAGGCAAAGATCGAAGAGGGCGGAGCGACGTACACCGCCATCCTCTGGGAAGCGGTCGTCAGGCACCCCTTGACGAGCGTCTCGATCCACAGGGACCAACTGTCCGCGATCCTTGAGGTCGGAGAACGGCAGAACGTCACCGTCCAGGTGCTCCCGTTCGGCGCGGGAGCGATTGCAGGTTCCACCTCCGCCTTTCAGTCCTTCAGCTTCGAATCTGACCCGACTGTCGAAGCCGTAGCCTTGGAGAACCTGCGGGGTGCTTCTGTCCTTGAAGCGCCCGAGGATCTGGCGGCTTACGCCAATTCGTTCGACCAACTACGATCGGCAGCACTGGCACCAGACGCCAGCGCGCGACTCATCCAAAGCGCACTGCAAAGCAGCGAGGAAGACGCATCGTGACCGAGGTCATAGGCCCCTTCTGGAAGTCGTCGTACACCGTCGGCGAGAGCCAATGCGTCGAGGTCGCCTTCACCTCCACCGGCGGCCGAGCCATCCGCGACAGCAAGAACCCCCACGGCCCCCTCCTCCACCTCACCCCCACCGGCTGGCACGCCTTCCTGGCGGGGGCCAAGCGCGGCGCGTTCAGCTGACCGTCCACTCGAAGTGGTCACTGCCGCCAACCGCCGTACACGCGTGCCCTATTGACGCCCTCTGCCGCCCGGGGCAAAGTCGTGCAATCGGATGCAATCGCATCGGCACCGGGAGAGGGAATGCGGCTACGTTTTCTTGGCATCATCCCGAACACACCTGACACGGACTCGCCGACGATCTGGCTGGACGAGGACACGGGAGACCTGCTCGTCCAGTCGTACAAAGCCACGGAGGCCGAGGTGAAGGTGTGCCAGGAGATCGGCTCCGTCCCCGGCCACTCGACGGACGTGCCGGATCACGAGACGATCATCCGGCTGCCCAAGGTCATGTTGCAGTACATCCCGCGCCCGGAGGACAGCGCCAGTGACGAACCCCGTTCTTGAGGGGCTGGCCAGGGCCAAGCGTTCAGCGGTTCACCTCGAAATGCGCGATGCCTACCAGCCCAGTGACCCCGAGTTCATCGAGTGGCAGAACGGCAAGCGTCTCGACCCCACCGCGGACCGATCGACGTGGTGGCGTCCATTCCTGGACGTGGTGACCGAGACGACGGAACGCGGAGTCGTGATGAGACGGGCCCGGATCGTCTCGGAACCGGTGACGGACTACATCAAGTACGAGTACGATGTGACGTTCCCCAATGTCACGGCCGGTGAGCTGGTCCGGTGGCTGCCCCGGCGAAGGGCGGCGGACATCCCGCTCCCCGGAACCGACCTGTGGATGTTCGACAACTCCTCGGTGCTTTTCACCTACTTCTCCGGAATCGGAGAGGTGGTCGACCGTGAATGGCGCACTGAGCCGGCCGTGGTGGAGTTGGTCGGTACGGCGTTCGAAACGGTCTGGGAACGGGCCACGCCGCACGAGGAGTACAAGCCGGTCTGACCGGTCTGCACCATGCCCGCATCAGGCTCGTCAAGTGTTCAGGCAGCCCGGCGCGTCCTTGCCGATCGTCTCCGGGAGATGTGCAAGGACGCCGGGTTGGACGGCAAGGGACTTGCACAGGCGTGCGGGTGGCATCCGTCCAAGGTGTCCCGGATCTCGACGGCGAAGACCTCGCCGTCCGAAGACGACATCCGCGCCTGGTGCCGGGCGTGTGGGAAGGAAGATCAAACAAGCGACCTGATTGCCTCTCTCCGGGCTGTAGAGGGCATGTTCGTGGAATGGCGCCGGATGGAGCGTGCGGGGCTCCGACAGGCGCAGGAAGCCCGCTTGCCGCTGTACGAGCGAACCCGTTGGTTCCGTTCGTACTCACCCGGGCTCGTACCCGGACTCGTTCAGACGTACGGCTACACGGAAGACGTGCTGCGAGGGGTCCAGCGCAGACGGGTGGAGATCGATGACGTGGCGGACGCCGTGGCCGCGCGCATGGAGCGTCAGCACGTGCTTTACGAGGGACACCGTCGCTTCGCATTCCTGATCGAGGAGTCGGTTCTAAGGAACGCACTTGGCGAGGTGGCCACACAGCTCGAACAACTTGAGCACTTGCTCACCGTCGGTTCGCTGCCCAATGTCAGCCTGGGTGTGGTGCCCATGCGGCTGGGACGTTCTCGGATGCCGGTAGAAGGATTCTGGATCTACGACAAAGCACAGGTCAACGTCGAGTTGGTCTCCGGCTATCTCACCCTCACCCAGCCCAGTGAGGTAGCGGCGTACGCCGACACGTTCGCCGTGTTGGCGGCCACCGCGGTCTACGGCACGAAGGCCCGCGCACTGATCACGACGGCCATGGGCTCGCTCAGATGATCACCCTGCAATCACCTGCAATCGCCTGGTAGTTGGGGAGCGTGGGTTCCTAGCGTTGTGGCCATGGCGCCCGATGTCGAGGGCGGTGTGGCACCCACAAGAAGCCGAGGAGAGGAACACCATGCACCAGACCACGGTCACCGCCCAGCCGCGCTTGCCCTGGGGCATCAGCCGGATGCGTCCGTACCCCAGCACCTACCAGCCCGGCTACGCGACCGCCGAACTCGACCACGTCACCCAGACCACCGTCTTCCGCGACGCGCTGGGTGGTGTCGTGGAGCTGGGCAAGCACGGAACCAGCAAGGGAACCGAGACGCAGCCCCAATCCACCAACCAGGACAGTCGCAACGACACGGACCACGACCAGGACAGCGAGCAGGACTGATGACCGGCACCGGAGCGGTCGCGGTCGTCACCGAGGTGGACGATGTGACCGCCGACATGGTCATCACCGAACTGAACGAACGTGGTGTCCCGGTCGTGCGGTTCGACCCCTCCGACATCGGTGACCGCCTCCTGCTGTCAGCCCGGTTCGGCGCCGGCCTGGAGGCCACCCCCGTGGGCCGCCTCCGCACTCCCTCCAGGAACACCACTCTGGAAGGGGTGCGGTCCTTGTACTGGCGTCGCCCGACGTGGCCCCATTTCGAGCATCTGGGCGACCCCGACGCCCGGTTCGCGGCCGCTCAGGTCCGTCATGGCCTCGGCGGCACGCTCTACGCCCTGGCGAACTGCCGCTACGTGAACCACCCGCTCAGCAACCACGCGGCGGAACACAAGCCCATGCAACTGGCCGTGGCCCAACGCCTTGGCCTCACGGTCCCGCCCACACTGATCTCCAACGATCTGGCCACCATCCGCGCCTTCATCACCGATCACGGCCAGGCGATCTACAAGACACTGCGCTGGACCCCCTACCGGCGCGGCGACGGCATGGGGCTGACCACCTGGACCGAACCTGTCACCGCCGACGAGGTGGACGAGAGCGTGACTGTGGCCCCGCACCTGTTCCAAGCGCGCGTCGACAAGGTCGCGGACGTGCGAGTGGTCGTCGTCGGCCCGAAGGTGTTCGCCATCCGGATCGACTCCGACCTGTTGGACTGGCGGGCCGATTACAGCGCCCTGACCTACCAGCCCATGACTCTGCCCACTGGGATGGAAAAAGCCCTGACCGCCCATCTGGAGCACTTCGGTCTCGCCTCGGGCAGCTTCGACCTGTGCATCACTCCTGACGGTGACCTCCGCTGGCTGGAGCTGAACCCAAACGGCCAATGGGGTTGGCTCGAAGACGAGACAGGGCTGCCGATCGCCGCCGCTTTCGCCGACCTCCTGGAGCAAGGAGCCACAACGTGATGCCTCTCGACCCCGCACGGCTCCGCCGCGCTCTGGCCGACCACCTGGAAGAGGGCGGCGTTCTGAAGACCCCCGCATGGCGGAAGGCGGTCGAAGCCGTACCCCGGGAACGGTTCCTCCCGTCGTTCTTCAAGGACGAGACCGGCCTGGACGGTTTCACCCGCTACACGCCCGTGAGCCGCGACACCGGCGAAGACGAGTGGCTGACGCTCGTCTATCGGACCGAGACCTGGGTGACGCAGATCGACGGTCACGTCACCCCCGAGACGGCCGACGGTCCGGTGACCGGCTACCCCACCTCGTCCTCCACGATGCCCGCGACCGTCATCGGGATGAACGAAGCGCTGGACGTGGACGACGGCATGAGCGTGCTGGAGATCGGCACGGGCACGGGCTATTCCACAGGCCTGCTGTGCCATCGACTGGGAGAGGACAACGTCACCAGCGTGGAAGTGGACCCCCTCGTAGCGCGGCGGGCAGACGCGGCATTGGAGGAGGCGGGGTATTCGACATGGACTGTCACCGGGGACGGTCTCCTCGGGCATCCCAGCCGCGCACCGTATGACCGAACCATCGCCACCTGCGCCGTCCGCCGCATCCCCTACGCGTGGGTCAGACAGACCAGGCCCGGCGGAATCATCCTCGCGACGGTAGGCCCCAGCGCCTGGTCCTACGGCACGGGCCTGGCGAAGCTCACCGTCAAGGACGACGGCACGGCGGAGGGCCGGATCATCGGCCGAACCTCGTTCATGCCTGCCCGAGCGGAGGCAGCCGTCCCCCTCTCGGGAGATCTGTCGGCCCGCGCCGCCCACGCCGACACAGAGCGGCGGACCAGTCTCTCCCCGGACGTGCTGAACGACTGGATGCCCGCCTTCCTGGCCCAGCTCGCCGCACCCGGTACCCAACTCGTACGAGCCGTCAGTGGTAGTCGGGAGACGGTCTACCTGTTCGACACCAGCCGTGAAGCGTTCGCCGCCCTCACCGCCGACGGCGACGAGTGGCACGTCCGGCAAGGAGGACCGGTCGCCATCTGGGACGCCGTCGAACGCGTGGTCACCGCGTGGCGGGACGCCGGCGAACCCGACATCACCTCCGTCCGTATGGAGGTCACTCCCAAGGCGCACGCCTACTGGATCGGCGGACAGCGGATCACTACCGAGGCCCGCTCGTACTGGATCGGCGACCACCCGGCTCTCCGCTGGAACCACGCACACCCCCCACTCAGCGCCTGACCACGCTGGCGCGCCTCCGCATGCTCGCCCGGCACATGCCCAGGAGCCGACCTGCATCCGGGACTGACAGTCGGTGTCGGTACGGCGCCCGGATCCAGCGTGGCGGGGCGGTTTTCGGCGGCTTCGCTGAGGGGATCTCAACTATGCAAGCGCGCAGCTCATTCGGCGCGCACTACAGAGAAGCAAGGAAGACACACCGTGACCGAGGTCGTAAGCCCCTTCTGGAAGTCGTCGTACACCGCAGGCGAGGGCAACTGCGTCGAGGTCGCCTTCACTTCCACCGGCGGCCGAGCCATCCGCGACAGCAAGAACCCCCACGGCCCCCTCCTCCACCTCACCCCCACCGGCTGGCACACCTTCCTGGCCGGTGCGAAGGACGGGCGGTTCGACCAGTAGGCCGGCGGTACAGGTCGGCGCCCGTATCTGACGGACTATCGTGGACGGCATGTCCGCTCCTGAGCTCATCCGTATCGTCTCCCGCGACTCGCCGATGGCCCTGGCTCAGGTGGAGCGCGTGCGCGGTGAACTGGCCGCGCTCCACCCGCGCATCCGCACCACGGTCGTGCCGGTGAAGACGACCGGCGACAAGTGGATGGGCGACCTGGCGAAGGTCGAGGGCAAGGGCGCGTTCACCAAGGAGGTCGACGCGGCGCTTCTCGCGGGAGAGGCGGACCTGGCGGTGCACTGCGTCAAGGATGTCCCCGCCGACCGGCCCCTGCCCGCAGGGACCGCGTTCGCCGCGTTCCTCAAGCGGGACGACATCCGCGACGCACTCGTCCACCCCGGCGGGCTCACCCTCGACGAGTTGCCGCCCGGCACCAGGATCGGCACCTCCTCCGTACGGCGCACCGCCCAACTCGCGGCATCCCACCCGCACCTGACCTGCGTACCGTTTCGAGGCAACGCCAACCGGCGACTGCGGAAGCTCGCGGACGGCGAGGCGGACGCACTGCTTCTCGCCGTGTCCGGTCTCGAACGGATCGGCCGCAGCGACGCGATCACCCAGATCCTGGACGTCGAGACGATGATGCCGCCGATCGGCGCGGGCATCCTCGCCCTTCAGTGCCGCGAGGGCGACACCGACCTCATCGAGACCGTCAGCGACCTCGGCGACCCCGACACCCACCGCGAAGCCACCGCCGAGCGCATGTTCCTGCACGTCCTCCAGGGCCACTGCAACAGCCCCATCGCCGGATACGCCCGCACCGAACGCAACGGCGAACTGTCCCTGCGCGCCAGCGTGTTCACCCCGGACGGCAAGACCGTCCTCAACGCCCACGAATGGGCGGGCCGCCTCGACCCCGCCACCCTCGGCACCTCCGTCGCCGTCGCCCTGCTGCGCCAGGGCGCCCGCGACCTGATCGACACCATCCCCCACTGAGATTTCGGAGCCGAGTTTCAGTCACCGCCACCACCCCCACCACCGCAACTGAACCCGCCACCCGAGCCGGAGTCCGACCCCGGACCGGAGCCGGTGTCCGCATCCGAGTCGTAGTCGTAGTCGTAGCCGTGGTCCAGGGTCTTGCCCATGCGGACCAGGGCGCGGCCGAGGCCGGACGGGATCGGATGGACGGTGGCGATGCCGCGGCGGACGGGGCCGCGCGGCAGGACGGCGGGGCCGTCGAAGACGTACGCCGGGAGGTTCCCGTCCTGTTCGGCCGTCCGCAGTCGCCGTCGGCCCGCGCGGGTCAAGCGGCGCCGGGAGCCCGTCACCAGGCCCCGCGCGGCAAGTTGGCGGGCGATCTCCTCGACCTCCGGGGAGCGTTGGAGGGCCGTGTGCACGGCGACGACGGTCCGGCTGCGCAGGCATGACGCGATCAGGACGCGCTCGACCGGATGGTGGGGCCGCTCCCGGCCCACGGCGCGTACGCGCGAGCCCCGGACCGTCACCAGCCCCCGCTCGGCCAGCGCGATCACCGCGCTGTCGGCCACCCGATGCGCCCCGCCCGCCAAGAACGCGACGTCGTACACGTCCAGCGCCCGGTTCTCCTCCCCGGCCGCCGCCACACTCCGCCGAAAGCCCAACCGCATCTCGGGCTCACCCCCTTGAAACACCCCCGCCTGCCCGCAGTGTCACCGGACAGAACCGCCCACAACCCTTCCCGGGGCCTGTTCAGAGGAACACTTGAGCTTGCGAAAGGGCTATCGCTCCTTCGTCTCCTCCAGCACCGTCCGTCCCAGCAGCGCGTACCGCTCGGGCGCCCGGTGCTTCAGGTACTGGGCGTACGCCACCCCGCCGATCGCGATGAGCGCGACGATCCACGGCGTGGCCCGCAGGACGAGCGATCCCGACTCGGGGCCGGCCGCCACGCCCATGTTGGACACGAGCAGGACGACCACCGCGAGCATCGCCACGCCGCCGATCAGCGGGGCGACAAGGGTCCTGAACCAGTGGCGGGACTCGGGGTGGTGGGAGCGGAAGTAGGCGAGGACGGCGAAGGAACAGACGGCCTGGACGACCAGGATGGCCATCGTGCCGAGGATGGCGAGCAGGACGTACGTACCGGTGTACGGGTCCTTGCCCGCGAGGGCGAACGCGGCGAGGAGGACGCCGGTCACCGCCGTCTGGACGAGGCCGGCGATGTGCGGGGAGCCGTGCCGGGGGTGGGTGCGGCCGATGGTCCGCTGGAGGGAGGGGAGGACGCCTTCGCGGCCGAGGGCGTAGAGGTAGCGCGCCGCGCAGTTGTGGAAGGCCATGCCGCAGGCGAGCGAGCCGGTGATCATCAGCCACCGCATGACGACGACCGCCCAGTGGCCGACGTACTGCTCGGTGGGGTTGAAGAACATGGCGAGCGGGTTGGCGGAGGAGGCCGCCGCGACCGCTTCCTTCTCGCCGTTGCCGATGATGGCCATCCAGGAGACGAAGACGTAGAAGACACCGACGCCGAGCACCGAGATCATCGTCGCCTTGGGGATGATCTTCTTCGGGTCGCGGGACTCCTCGCCGTACATCGCCGTCGACTCGAACCCGACCCACGACCAGAACGCGAAGAACAGCCCGAGGCCGGCGGAGGTGCCCTGGAAGGCGTTCACGGGGTTGACCGGGCCGAACGTGAAGCCGTGCGGGCCGCCGCCGTGCAGCGCGACCGAGATCGCCATCGCGGCGAGGATCGTCACCTCGGTGGCGAGCAGCACGACCAGCAGCTTCTCGGCCACCGAGACGCCGAACCAGGTGCCCAGGGCGTTGATCGCCAGCATCAGGATCGCGAAGGTCCACCAGGGGACGTGCGTCCCGGTCTGGTCCTCCAGGGTCGTCGTCGCGAAGACCGAGAAGATGCCGATGAGGGCCGGCTCGAAGACGACGTACGCGAAGGTCGCCAGCAGTCCGGAGGCGAGGCCGACGGTGCGGCCGAGACCGTAGGAGATGAAGCCGTAGAAGGCGCCGGTGGAGGTGATGTGCTTCGCCATCGAGGTGAAGCCGACGGAAAAGATTGCCAGTACGACCATTGCGACGAGGTAGCTGGCCGGGGCCCCGATGCCGTTGCCGGACGACACCATGAAGGGCACGTTGCCGGTCATCGCGGTGATCGGGGCGGCCGTGGCCACCGCCATGAACACCACGCCCAGCAGGCCGACCGCGTTGGGCTTGAGCCTGTGCACGGTGCCTGGGCTCGTGTCGGGTGCCTCGGGAGCGACGCCTTCCTGTACCGCCATCGGGTGGCCCCTTCCTGGTTGCCGTGATCGCCCGGCTCGCTGCCGTATGGACCTGCTGGACCGGAACTCTGTAGCCCGAATGAGTCGGCCAAGAGTCTCGGGGCGTTAAATGTTTGTCAACCAGACCTTTAGAAAAATTCTCGGTACGGCCGTCATCGTGATCCTTTTTCTCACCCGAACGGGGGATATCGCGCATACCGGAACAAAGGCCGGGAAGGATGCCGCGTCAGCTCCCGCTGGCCGCCGTCCCGCCGCTGCCGTCGCCGACCGTCCCTGGGGAAACCCCGCCATGCGCCGTCCCGCCGCCCTGCCCGCCGCCTTCACCGCCCTCGCCGCCACCGGAGCCCCGTCGTGAAGCCGACCGTCACCGCGCTGACCTGCGGTCTGCCGGCCCAGGCCGGGGCGGACGGAGTTGTCGTTGCGGCTGACCACCGGGCATGTCGTCCGTGCCCACACCGACGGCTGTCTGGCCGCCGCCCAGCGACGGCTCTACGGCGACCAACGCCGCTGGTTCCGCGCGTCGGTGGTCGTCAACAACCTCCGGTGACACCCGGGGCGCCCGGCACCACCATGGGCGCCCTTCACGCCTCCGGCGACATCGCGGCCCATCCGGCGACGCGGCCCGTCCGGCGACATCGCGGCCCGTCCGGCGTCATCACCTCACCCCGGCAACGTCAGCCCCCAGGCTCCCTCCCGTACCGTCCACGTCCGTGTCCGCACCGGTCCCGCCACCAGCGAATCCGCCCGGTACCGGAAGTCCGCCCCGGAGACGGTGACCAGCTTGCCCACCGCCTGCAGCGGCGCGGCCTCGGCGCCCACCGACACCGGCCGGACCTCGACCTCGGCACCGCCGCCCGCGCCGGGGGTGATGGACACGGCCTCCACCGGCTGACCCAGGTCCACGAGTACCACCCCGTCCACCTCCACCCGCAGCCGCGAGGGCCCGACCCCGGCCGACGAGGCGACCCGTATGCGAGCGGGACGCGAGGCCCGGGGGCCCCGGGCGGGACGCGAAGGCCGCGTGGACAACGTACGGACGAGGGACTGGGGCCAGGCACGCAGCCATGAGTGAGCCCCGCCGAGGCCACCTCCCGAGCTGCCGGAGCCATCCCCCGGCGCACCGGGATCGGCCCCCGTGCCCGTTGTCCCGACCCCCCTCGCAACGCTTCTCCCCGTACCCGTCCCCGTATCCATCCCCGTCTCCGTCTCCGCCTCGGCCTCCGTCTCGCAGGCGGCGGCACCCGGCAGCGCCGGAATCCGGAGTCTGCCCAGCACCACCCCGTCGCTGTCGTCGACGAGGAGGTCCAGTCGGCGTTCGACGCCGTCGAGGGCGGCCCGGGCAGCCGCCACCGCGCCGGTCGGGACGCCGAGCGACCGGGCGAGCCCGAGCGCCGAACCGACCGGGACGACGGAGAGCGCGCACGCGGCCAGCTCCCGCCGGCGATGCAAAATGGCCACGGCCCGCAGCAGCGCACGGTCGTCGCCGACGACGACCGGCCGCCGCGAACCCCGCCGCGAGAGCACGCGCGCGAATTCCTCGGGCCCGTCCGGAAGGCATACCTTCGTACTCGCCGCACCCGCGCTGAGCACGTCTTTCGCGATCCGTACCGACTCACCGTCCGTATGACGGGCGAGGGGGTCGATGACCACGAGGAGCTGGTCGGGAGTCGACACCTCGGTCCTGCCTCGCTTCCTCGGGTAGCATCTTTGTGCAAGAGCCCCTTGCGCTATTGCGCCAGGGGCTTCGTCTATTCCGGGGCATCCGGGTCCAACAGTTTGCGGCCAACGACGGTCGCGGTGCACGCGGTGGATATGAGCCACCGCGTACGCCCCCGACCTTGGACATGCCCCGCCCGGAAGGGGTGTACGCGCGTGCCCGCACTTGTGCTGCTCGGTGCTCAGTGGGGTGACGAAGGCAAGGGAAAGGCGACGGACCTGCTAGGCGGCTCCGTCGACTATGTGGTGCGCTACCAGGGCGGCAACAACGCCGGCCACACGGTGGTCGTGGGCGATCAGAAGTACGCCCTGCACCTGCTCCCTTCCGGAATCCTGACCCCGGAGTGCACTCCGGTCATCGGCAACGGAGTCGTCGTCGACCCGTCGGTCCTGCTCTCCGAGCTGAGCGGTCTGAACGAGCGCGGCGTCGACACGTCCAAGCTCCTGATCAGCGGCAACGCTCACATCATCACGCCGTACAACGTCACCGTCGACAAGGTCACGGAACGCTTCCTCGGCAAGCGGAAGATCGGTACGACCGGCCGTGGCATCGGCCCGACGTACGCGGACAAGATCAACCGCGTGGGCATCCGTGTCCAGGACCTGTACGACGAGTCGATCCTGACGCAGAAGGTCGAGGCGGCCCTCGACGTCAAGAACCAGCTCCTCACCAAGCTCTACAACCGCCGTGCGATCGCGGTGGACCAGGTCGTCGAGGAGCTGCTGGGCTACGCCGACAAGCTCGCCCCGTACGTCACCGACACGGTCCTGGTCCTCAACCAGGCCCTGGACGACGGCAAGGTCGTCCTGTTCGAGGGCGGCCAGGGCACGCTGCTGGACATCGACCACGGCACGTACCCCTTCGTGACGTCGTCGAACCCGACCGCGGGCGGCGCCTGCACGGGCACCGGCGTCGGCCCGACCAAGATCAGCCGCGTCATCGGCATCCTCAAGGCGTACACGACCCGCGTCGGCGCCGGTCCCTTCCCCACGGAACTCTTCGACGAGGACGGCGAGGCCCTGCGCCGCATCGGCGGCGAACGGGGCGTGACGACGGGCCGCGACCGCCGCTGCGGCTGGTTCGACGCGGTGATCGCCCGTTACGCGACCCGGGTCAACGGCCTGACGGACTTCTTCCTCACCAAGCTCGACGTCCTGACGGGCTGGGAGGAGATCCCGGTCTGCGTCGCCTACGAGATCGACGGCAAGCGCGTGGAGGAACTCCCCTACTCCCAGTCGGACTTCCACCACGCCAAGCCCGTCTACGAGACCCTGCCGGGCTGGTCGGAGGACATCACGAAGGCCAAGTCCTTCTCCGACCTCCCCAAGAACGCCCAGGGCTACGTCAAGGCACTGGAGGAGATGTCCGGCGCCCCGATCTCCGCGATCGGCGTCGGCCCGGGCCGCGACGAGACGATCGAGATCAACTCGTTCATCTAGTGCCCGGCGTCATCCGGGGCCCCGAGTGATCTAGGGTGCGTTTTGAAAGTGCTGGTCACAGCCACTCGTTGATGGCTGCGACCAGCACGGTCGCCTCGTAGCGAACTGCCAACTTGTCGTATCTCGTGGCGACAGCGCGGTGCCGCTTGAGGCGATTGATTCCGCACTCGACCGCGTGGCGCTCCTTGTAGTCGGCCTTGTCGAACTTAGGTGGCCGGCCGCCGTGGGAGCCGCGGTTCTTGCGGTTGGCGATCTGGTCGCGCTTCTCCGGGATCGTGCAGCGGATACCGCGCTTGCGCAGGTAGGCACGGTTCGCGCGGGAGCCGTACGCCTTGTCGGCACGCACCTTGTCCGGCCGGGTGCGCGGGCGGCCCGACCCGAGCCGGGGCACCCGGATGCGGCCCAAGACCACCTGGAACTGCGGGGAATCACCGCGCTGTCCTGCCGTGATGACCAGCGACATCGGTTTCTGGGCCTGCTCGACCGCCAGGTGGAGCTTGGTTGTCAGCCCGCCCCGGGAGCGTCCGAGCCCGTGGTCGTCGGGCTCGATGAACACACCGCCTGGCGGCTCGATCTGCAGATCCCCTTTTTGCGGGCGCCGGCCGCATGCTGGTGGGCGCGGGCGATGGTCGAGTCCACCGAGACGTCCCAGGTGATCAGTCCCTCGGCGTCGGCCTGGGCCTGCAGCTGTTCGAAGATGCGGTGCCAGGTGCCGTCCCGCTGCCAGCGGCGGAACAGGCCGTAGACCGTCTCCCACGGGCCATAGCGCTCGGGCACGTCCCGCCAGGGAGCACCGGCGCGGGTGCGCCACCGTATGCCGTCTATCAGTTGCCGCTTGGTGTGCACCGGTGGCCGTCCAGGCTTCTTGCCGACCGGGAGCAGGGGCTCCAGCTTCGCCCACTGTGTATTCGTCAGATCATGCCGCCCCACGAAGTGGGATCTTGACACATCAAGATCCACATATGAAACGCACCCTAGTGCCCCGCGTCGGCGGGCCGGGCGCGCACCAGCGTGCCCGGCTCGCTGCCGAGGTCGTACATCTGCCACATGAGGAGTTCGCCACCCTCGTTCGGCTCGATGGACATGCTGCCGTTGGCGCCTCTCTCGCAGGCGTCCTCTCCCTCGCTGTCGTCGTCGAAGCCGACGATCTGGGGGCCGTACCAGATGCCGTCGTTCACCGCGCTCAGCGTCTGGGTGTACTCGCAGCCCGGGGCGAAGTTGTTCCGCGTGACGATCTCGCCGCCCACGGCGCTCTGCTCGATGGTGAGGAACCTGCCCATACGGTTGCCCTCCAGGTCGACGAACTCCCATCTGCCCAGGAACTCCTCGGGGATGGGCGAACCGCCGGTGGCGGCGCGGAAGAGTTCGAGCGAGGAACCGTCGCCGGTCCACTCGACGCTCTCGTCCTCGGCCAGAAGCCTGATCGTCTGCTTCGACGGCGGCGCACCGCACTCCTCCCGGTTCTCGCCCTCGACCGTCTGCTCGTCCTCCCAGCGGGCCTCGCCCAGTGTGATCGAGTTCCCGTCGATCGACCGCAGTGAACTGCGGGCCCGGCAGAGGGAGAAGTAGCCGAGCCGCGAATAGACCGCGAGCGGCTGCCCCCGCGCGCCCGCCCGCAGTTCGATCCGCACCCGAGGCGTACGGACCATCCCGTCGCTGGTCTTCTCCTTCCCTTCCCAGGCCCCCACCAGCGACTTCGGCATGCGTTCGGCGGTGGATGCCCGCGTGGCGGAGGCGGAGGGCGAGCCGGACGGGGAGGGGGAGGCCGACGCCGAGGCCGACTTGGACGGTGACGCGGAGGATGTGGCCGAGGCCGTTGGATCGCCGGTCCCCTTCGCCCCCTGCTCCTTCTCCCCGTCCGGCCGTAGTACGACGAAGACGACCGCCGCGATGAGCACGGCCAGCACGGTGCCGAGAACGGCCGCCCGCCGCCGTGCCCGGGAAGGCTTGAGGCCGGAGGGGGGTGCGGGTGCCGGAGTCCTCGGGTCGGTCGGAGTCGGAGCGGGTGCCGGAGTCTTCGCGTCGGCCGGAGTCGGAGCGGGTGCCGGAGTCTTCGCGTCGGCCGGAGTCGGAGCGGGTGCCGGAGTCTTCGCGTCGGCCGGAGTCGGGGCGGGGGCCGGTGTCGGTGGCGATGTCGACCCGGGCGCGGCGGCGTCGAGGACCGTCGGTTCCGGGCCGTCCGTGTCCAGGAGCCGTACGGCGTGGTCGGCGAGTCCGGCGAGGAGTTCGGCCGGTAGCCAGGCGGCGTCGGAGTCCGGGGTGCGCGTGCGGTCGATCAGCTCGGCCACGGTCGGACGGGCCGCCGGGTCCTTGGCCAGGCACTCGCGGATCAGGTCGACCAGGTCCTCCGGTACCCCGGTGAGGTCGGGCTCGTCCTGGGCGATGCGGAACATGAGGGCGTGGAGGCCGATTTCGGAGGTGCCGAAGGGCAGCCGGCCGGTGGCGGCGTAGGCGAGCAGGGAGCCGAGGGAGAAGACGTCGGAGGCGGTGGTGACGCGTTCGCCGCGGACCTGTTCCGGGGACATGAAGCCAGGGGAGCCGATGACCGCGCCGGTGCGGGTGAGACCGCCGCCGGTGACGGTGTCGAGGGCGCGGGCGATGCCGAAGTCGATGACGCGGGGGCCGTCCGCGGTCAGGAGGACGTTGGAGGGTTTGAGGTCGCGGTGGACCAGGCCGGCGTCGTGGATCGAGGTGAGGGCGAGGGCCAGCCGGTGGCCGAGGGCCCGTACGGAGGCGGTCGGCAAGGGCCCGTACCCGTCCTCCACGACCGACTCCAGGGAGGGTCCGGGCACGTACTTGGTGGCGACCCACGGCACCTCGGCCTCGGTGTCGGCGTCCAGTACGGCCGCCGTCCACTCCCCGCCGACCTTCCGCGAGGCCCGCACCTCCCGCGCGAACCGCTCCCGGAACTCCCCCTGCCGCGCCAGCTCCCCGTGCACCAGCTTCACGGCCACGATCCGCCCACCGGGCGCCCGCCCCAGATAGACCCGCCCCATCCCACCGGCCGCGAGCCGCCCTACGAGCCGGTACGCGCCTATGTGCGAGGGGTCCTCAGCGGTGAGTGGACGCATAGCACCGGATCTTCGCACAACACGCCTCGGACGGTGCCCGCTTCCGGCTCAGCTGAAGACGATCATCGAGCCCTGCGCCAGGCTTCGGGTCGTCGCCGCGTGGAGGCCCAGCCAGACATGGCGTTCCCGGGCGAAGGGGCTGGGATCGTACGGCGCCGGAACGGCCGGTTCCTCCAGCTCGGTCGGGGCGAGGGGGGCTTCGGGCGGGGCCGGGGGGTTCGCCGGGTCGATGCCGATCGCCGGGGCCACGAACTCCAGTTCCCGCAGCAGCGCCTGGGAGGAGCCCAAGGGGCCGCCACCGGCGAGGAGTTCTTCGTCGGCGAGCGGCTGCGGGAAGTCGACCGGGACGTACGCGCCGGCGTGGTCGTAGTGCCAGACCAGGTGCGACTGCTGGGCCGTCGTCTCGAACATCTCCAGCAGCTGCTCGTAGTCGCCGCCCAGCTCGTCCACCGGGGTCACCGCCAGACCGCACACCTGGAGCAGATAGGCCCGGCGCAGGAAGTGCAGCGCGTCGTAGTCGAAGCCCGCGACCGGGGCGACGTCGCCGGTCATCCCCGGCATGTACTGGAACACCGGCACCGGTGGCAGCCCGGCCTCGCCCAGCAGCTTGTTGTAGAGCGCGAGTTCCTCGGCGAAGGGATTGTCGGGCGTGTGGCACAACACGTCGACGAGCGGGACCAACCAGAGGTCACAGGCCAAAAGAGAACTCCTCGCGTCATCCGGCATGCCACGCACGGTACGGAGCGGTTCGCGCACGGCACACAGTGGTCAGGGAAGCGTAGTCGGTGGGGGCCGCTTCAGTCCCCTTCGTGCGGACCCCTACGGGGTCGGTGTGCGGGTTCCGGACGGTGTGGTGCGGGGGCCGAGGGCCGGCGCGGGTTCTGTGGGTTCGCGTACGGGTCCACGGGGGCCCGAGGCCTCCACGGGTTCCCGCTGAGGCCCTGGTGATTCTCGCGTGACTCTCGCGCCTGTCCTATGCGGTCTCGTGCAGGTCCCATACCCACACACCGCCCACCCACCTACCCGGATGGCCGACCAGCTTGTCCACCGTCGCGCGCAGCTGCTCGTCGTACGTCTGTGGGACGAGGACGAGTGCGCCCGCGTGCCAGTAGGCGAAGTCGCGGCGGGCCTGGGCCCGCCAGTTCTCGCCGATGACCGGGAGTTCGCCGGTGTAGCGGACGTCGCGCAGGAGGTTGGAGGTGTGGCGGGGGGCGGCGCCGTAGATGCCGGTGCGGTCCTCGCCGAAGGGGCCGTTGAAGTAGCCGCCGGGCATCCGGAAGGCGAAGTCGGCGGTGGTCTGCCAGTGCAGTGCCTCCGCGTTGCCGGCGTCCGGCAGCGGGACGGGTACGAGGGTCTCGCCGGCCTCTGTGTCCACGTACGACTTCCATGTGCCGTCCGCGATGAACGCCGGGACCTCGGGCCGCTCCATCGACGTCAGCGGCGCGGGGACGATCGGGAGCAGGGCGAGGGCGATCGCCATGAAGCCGGTGTACCGGGTGCCGAGGCCGTTCGTCGCCGCGAGGCGTTCCCAGGCGAGGGCCAGCAGCATGCCGAGCACGGGGGCGCAGATCATCGCCACCCGGCTCTCGATCACCGCCTCGAACAGCGGTTTCTCGGCGAGCAGCGTCCAGGGGCCGGGGACGACGAGGTCCGTCTGCGGCAGGCGGATCTTCGTGCCGAGGGAGAGGACGGCGGCGGCGAGCGCGGTGAAGGCGAGCGCCTTGACCAGGGGGCGTTCCCAGAGGCGTACGACGATGCCGAGGGCCAGGAGGACGAGGGGCCAGCCGTAGAAGGCGTTCTGTTCGGTGGGATTGAGGGAGAGCGCGTCGGCGCGGGCGCGGTCGCCGGCGAGGAGGGAGCGTTCGGCGAAGGAGAGGAGGGCGAGGGGGCTGTTGCCGGTGTTGTCGCCGTGGGCGATGTCCGAGTAGCTCTGCGGGCCGAAGAACTGCCAGGAGAGCGGGAAGCCGACGAGAGGCATCGCCACCAGGGCCGCGATGCCCAGCCCCGTCAGCAGGGGGCGCCAGCAGGCGCGGGCCACGTCCTGCCGCACGACGGCGTACGCGGCGGCGAACAGCAGCATCCCCATCGCGGCGAGCAGCAGCGGCTCCTCGCCGAGGAGGATCTGGTACGCCGTCATCAGGCCCAGGACCACCCCGTCCCGTACCGTCCGCTCGCCCGTGCACAGCCGCAGGGCCCGGTCGATGATCAGCGGCAGCATGAACAGGACGACGAAGTTGGGGTGCGCGTTGGCGTGGCTGACCATCGGCGGGGCGAACGCGGCGAGGACCGCTCCCGCGAAGGCCGCGCCCCGGTGCCGTACGACTCGCTTGACGAGCAGCCAGTACCAGGCGGCGGCCGTCGCGGCGAGGCCCAGCGTCATCACCAGGGCGAGGGAGACGGCCGGGCCGAGCGTGAGCGTGACCGGGGTGAGGGGGACCGACAGGCCCAGCATCACCGTGTTGGCCATCAGGTTCACGCCGTCCGGGAAGCCCTGGGCGGTGGTGAAGAGGGGGTTGCGGAGATGGACGAGGTTGTCGGCCGTCACCGCGAAGAACCACTCCCACTGGTTCTGGTCCTGGAGGGAGTCCGGGAGGTAGCGGCCGTTCGGATCCGGCCAGCGGCCGGAGTGGAGGGCCAGGGAGAGAAGGAGGAAGAGGGTGAGCGCGGCGGCGTCGGCGGGGCGGAGGGAGCGGAGCGCTGCGCGGAGTGCCGGGCGGGGGGATCGGGGTGAGCCGGGTGCGTCGAGGGAACGGGGGGCGGGTGTACGGGTCTCGGCTGTGCGGGGCTTGGTCGTACGGGTCCGAAGGATGGCGAGGTCGGTCAGGGATCGGGCGTAGTCGCGGGGGCGGATCTTCGAGCCCGGCTGGTGGGACCAGCGGATGGGGACCTCGGCGACGGGCCAGCCGCTCTGCCGGAAATGCCGGAGTATCTCCACGTCTATCGCGAAGCCGTCGAGACGGGAGGCGGCGAAGGCCTCGCGGGCGCGGTCGCCGTCGAGGAGCTTGAAGCCGCACTGGGTGTCGCGGATGCCGGGCACGGCGAGGCCGCGTATCAGTAAGTTGCCGGCGCGGCCGAGGGTTTCGCGCAGCCGGTGTTGTCGCTGCTCGACGTTGGCGCCGGGGGCCTCGCGGGAGCCGATCGCGGCGGAGTTGCCGTCGGCGAGGGCCTTGTCGAGCCGTTCCAACTCGTCGATGGGGGCGGCGAGATCGGCGTCAGTGAGCAGGACGCGGCGGCCGTACGAGGCGCAGACGCCGAGGCGCAGGGCGTGGCCCTTGCCGCGGTTCTCGGGGCCGCCGGTGATGAGCTGGACGCGGGAGTCGCGGGCGGTGAAGGCGGCGACGACGTCGCGCGTACCGTCCGTCGAGCCGTCGTCGACGACGATGACCTCCCAGGTCGCGGCGGTCTCGGTCGCGGCGAGATGGGCGACGATCGCGTCGAGGGTGGGGCCGAGGCGGCCCTCCTCGTTGTAGGCGGGGATGACGACGGAGAGGTCGACGCCGACATGGGGGCCGACGCCCGCGGGGGGCGTGGTCATCCGGCCTCCGCTTCCCCGTTCGCCGGGTTTTCCACGAGGGTCAGGGAGTATTCGTCGTACCCGGCGACGATCTGCCGCGCGGTCTGGGCGTCGCGGCGGGTGAGGGCGTCGACGAGCTCGGTGTGGCGGGACCAGAGCCGGCCGCGGAGGTCGTCCGCGCGGCGCAGGTGCTGGACCGCGCACACCCAGGACTGCACGCGCAGCCGGTGCAGGAAGTCGGTGAGGTAGGGGTTACCGAACAGGGAGGTCAGCTCGCGCCAGAACCGCAGGTCGTAGCCGATGAGGATGTTCAGGTCACCGGCGGTCGCGGCGCGCCGCGCCTCCTCGCCGCGGCGCTGGACCCCGGCGAGCGCGGCGGCCGTACGGGGGTCGACCTTGCGGTCGCCGATCCGGCGGAACATGCCCTCGCCGACCAGGACACGGGCCTCGACCATGCTGCGGTAGTCGGCCACCGAGTACTCGTGGACCTGGAAACCCCGGTGCTGTACGGCCTCCAGCAGGCCCTGCGCGGACAGGTCGACCAGGGCCTCGCGCACGGGCGTCGCCGACACCCCGTACTGCTCGGCGATCTCCTTCACCGTGAACTCCTGCCCCGGCTTCAGACGGCCGGCCAGCACCTCGTCACGGAGCGCGTCCGCGAGCTGCTGCCGCAGGGTGCTACGGGTCACGGCGCCATTGCCACCGCCGGTGCCGGGCATCGTGGTCTGGGTCCCCCATCCGCGTACGGGTACGCATTCCTGTGCGTGCTCTCTGTGTTCTCTTACGAGCACGTCACCTTACGCGTTCGGGTTCGAGCGAGGAGTTTTTGCCCCACTGTGCCGACTCGTGCGGCTCGTGGACCCGTGTGGGCGTGTGGGGTCAGCGTTGGTAGAGCTGCCACATGGCGAGTTCGGTGTCGTGTGCGCGCAGGTGTTCGACGGCCGCCGAGGGGGTGCGCCGCTCGGTGAGTTCGTAGAAGAAGAACAGCGGGGCGAACACGCTCGCGTAGCCGAACGGGGCGCCGGTGGGGGCGATGTACATGCTGGCGCCGGCGTCGAGGAAGGCCTCGGCGAGCGCGGGGTCCCCGGTGTCGCAGCCGGTGGCGAGGGTGACGCTGCCCGGCAGGCGGAGATGTTCGCGTACCCGGTCCGGGCCGACGGCGCCGTTGAACGGCTGGAATTCGGCCAGTTCCTCGGCGACGTCGTCCATCAGGATGCGTCCCTCGTCGCCGTGGCAGGACAGGATCACATACGGTGCGATCGGTCTCGTGCCGTCCAGCGCCGCCACCAGATGGCGGGGCTGGCCGACCCGCAGGTAGTTCACCTGGACGCCGAAGACTTCCAGCCCCTCACGCAACGGACGCGCGGACCCGCCCTGGATGTCGATCAGATCGACCTCGGTCCAGGCCAGGCGACCGGCCTGGACCTCACGTATCCGCGACGGACGCTGAGTCGCCAGCCACTCCTCTTCTGTCCTGTGCATCACCTGGCCAAGATGCCACGGCCACAACCGTCGGCCCCGCTGATCGCGCGAATCCGGCCGGAGTCATCGCCTCACACCGTGTACTCGTCCGCCACGGTCAGCGCCGCGTCCAGTGCTGCCAGGCCCTCCTTCGCCTCCGACTCCGTGATGTTGCACGGCGGGACCACGTGGGTGCGGTTCATGTTGACGAAGGGCCAGAGGCCTTGGGACCTGGCTGCCTTGGCGAAGGCCAGCATGGGGGTGTTGGCCTCGCCCGTCGCGTTGTAGGGGACCAACGGCTCGCGGGTTTCCTTGTTCTTCACCAGTTCCAGGGCCCAGAACATGCCCACGCCGCGTACCTCGCCGACCGAGGGGTGGCGGGCGGCCAGTTCGCGCAGGGCCGGTTCGATGAGCGTCGCGCCGAGTTCCGCCGCGTTGTCCACGATGCCCTCCTCCGCCATCACGTTGATCGTGGCCACGGCCGCGCCGCAGGCGAGCGGGTGGCCGGAGTACGTCAGGCCGCCGGGGTACGGGCGCCTGGCGAAGGTCTCGGCGATCGTCCCGGAGATCGCCACGCCGCCCAGCGGGACGTATCCCGAGTTCACGCCCTTGGCGAAGGTCATCAGGTCCGGGACCACGTCGAAGTGGTCCGCCGCGAACCACTTGCCCGTGCGGCCGAAGCCCGCCATGACCTCGTCGAGGACGAAGACGATGCCGTACTTGTCGCAGAGGTCGCGGACGCCTGCCAGATAGCCCGGCGGCGGGATCATGATGCCGGCCGTGCCCGGGATGGTCTCCAGGATGATCGCGGCGATCGTCGAGGGGCCCTCGAAGGCGATCGTCGTTTCGAGGTGTTCCAGCGCGCGGGCGCACTCCTGTTCCTCCGTCTCCGCGTAGAAGCGGGAGCGGTAGAGGAAGGGGGCCCAGAAGTGCACGACCCCGGCCGCGGCGGTGTCGGAGGCCCAGCGGCGGGGGTCGCCGGTGATGTTCACGGCCTGCTGGGTGCCGCCGTGGTACGAGCGGTACGCGGCGAGCACCTTGGGGCGGCCGGTGTGCAGCCGGGCCATGCGCACGGCGTGCTCCACCGCGTCCGCGCCCCCGTTGGTGAAGAAGATCTTGTCCAGGTCGCCCGGCGTGCGTTCGGCGATCAGCCGTGCGGCCTCCGAGCGCGCCTCGACCGCGAACGCCGGGGCGAACGTCGTCATCGTCGCGGCCTGTTCCTGGATCGCGGCGACGACCTTGGGGTGCTGGTAGCCGATGTTGGTGAAGACGAGGCCGCTGGTGAAGTCCAGGTAGCGGTTGCCGTCGTAGTCCCAGAAGTACGAACCCTCCGCACCGGCGACGGGGAGCGGGTCGATGAGTTCCTGGGCGGACCAGGAGTGGAAGACGTGGGCTCGGTCCGCCGCCTTCACCTTGGCGCCGACCTGGGGATCTGGCTGGGGGGTCAGAGGGGTCATGGGGGTGAGGGTAGGGGTGGGACGTGTGTCGGAGACATCGGCGTCCTGTCTGTGCGCGGGGCTGGAACGCGACATGTTGTCGCCCCCGCCGCCCCTACCCGTCCCTCCCCCATCTACGTGGTCGCAGCGGACCTTCAGGGCGCGGGGCTGTTACGGAACCGTAGACGCCGGTCCATTCGGCTGTTCTCGTGGCCGCACTACGATCGGTCCGTTGCGTACGTACACGTACGTACTCACACGTACGCGTACACACTCGCGTAAGGAAGCCACGAAGGCTCGCACGGGGGCTCGGGGGAAGGCGGGGACGGTAGCCATGGAGAAGCTCGGGGCGGGGGATCCACAGAGGATCGGGGCCTACCGGTTGCTCGCGCGGCTGGGAGCCGGCGGGATGGGGATGGTGTACCTGGCCCGCTCCGACCGCGGTCGTACCGTCGCTGTGAAGCTCGTCCGGCGTGAGCTGGCCGTGCAGGAGGAGTTCCGGGCGCGGTTCCGCCAGGAGGTGGCGGCCGCGCGGCAGGTCGGCGGGTACTGGACCGCACCGGTGCTGGACGCGGACACCGAGGCCGAGATCCCCTGGGTCGCCACCGGGTACGTCGCCGGGCCGTCCCTGCAGACCGTGGTCGGGCGGGACCACGGGGCGCTGCCCGAGCGTTCCGTACGGATCCTCGCCGCCGGGCTCGCGCACGCGCTGGAGGACATCCACGCCGCCGGGCTCATCCACCGGGACCTCAAGCCGTCCAACGTGCTGATCACGATCGACGGGCCGCGCGTCATCGACTTCGGTATCGCGCGGGCGCTGGAGACGGTCACCGACGGCGGGCTCACCCGTACCGGCGCGGTCGTCGGGTCGCCGGGGTTCATGGCGCCCGAGCAGGTGCGGGGCGACCGCATCACCCCCGCCTGCGACGTCTTCTGCCTCGGCTCCATCCTCGCCTACGCCGCCACCGGCAACCTCCCCTTCGGCGCCGCCAACTCCGGTGTCCACGCGCTGATGTACCGCATCGCCGAGGAAGAGCCCGACCTGGCGGGGCTGCCCGAAGGGCTCTACCACCTCGTACGGCAGTGCCTGCGCAAGGACCCCACCGCCCGTCCGACGCTGGCCCAGATCCTGCTGCGGACGGGGGCCGAGGACACCGTCTTCGCCGGCCGGTCCCGCGACCCCTGGCTGCCGAGTGCCCTCGTGGCCCAACTGGGGCGGCACGCGGTGCAGTTGCTGGATGCCGAGGATCCGGAGGAGGCGCCGGGAGAGGAGCCGGGGACAGCGGAGGGCACGCCGGGGGCGGTGCCGCTTGGGAAAGCCGCGGGAGCCGCGGGTGCTCCGGGGGCGGTGGGGACGGACAGCGAGGGAGCGGCGGTGACTCCTGGGGAGGACGGTCGGGCAGGAGCGCCCGGTCTCACCGAGCAGCCGCCCGCCGCCGCGCCCGCGACTCCGCCCGGGCCCGCTTCCGCGACTCCGCCCGGCCCGGCGACCCCGCCCTCGGCTCCGGCCGAGCACGCCTCCGCCGCGCCCGACGGTGGTGCCGTACCGCCCCCGCCGGGTACGCCGGGTTCGGCCCCGCTGGACCGGTTGCCCACGCAGATCGTGGGGGCGGCGGGCTCCCAGCCGCCTCCGCCGAGCGCGCCGCCCGGACAGGGACCCGCACCCGCCGGGTACGGCTTCCCGCAGCAGCCGCAGCAGCACCCGCAGGGGCCTGCGGGGTACGGACAGCAGCCGGGCGCCGTCCCCAGCCATGGGCCGGGCGCCGCTCCCGGCTACGGGCAGCAGGGGGCCGCCTCCGGCTACGGGCAGCAAGGCCCGGCCCCCGCCCCCGGGTACGGCTATCCCCAGGGTGCCGCCGCCCCGCAGGCCCCGTACGGCTCGTACGGGCAGGACGGCTCCCCGTACGGTCACGGTCAGACGCCGTACGGCCATGACCACGGCGGCCCCGGAACCGCTGCCCCCGGTCTCGGCCCGACCCCGCCCTACGGACCGCCCCCCGTCTACGGCCCCGGCCAAGGAGTCGCCCCCGAACCGTCCCGCAGAAGCGGCCGTTCCTCCGTCCTCCTCGTGATCGTCGCCCTGGTCGTGGCGCTCGGCGCGGGCGGCACCGTCTACGCGGTGATGAAGAAGGGCGGCGGCAAGGAGGACGACGCCAAGGGGAGTGGGCCGACCACCAGCGCGCCCGCGACCCCGGGGCCCAGCACACCCGAGCCGTCGGACCCGGCGACGTCGCCGGAGCCGACCACCGAGTCCCCGGACGCCGGGACGATCCCCGAGGAGTTCCTCGGCACCTGGAACGCGGCCCTCGGCGGCGCCGACAGCGAGGACACCCGTGAACTCGTCATCCAGCAGGGCGAGGTCGGCGACACGGTGCTCTCCCTCACGGCGGACGGCCCGCTCGAAGGGGGCGGCACGTACCACTGTGTGTTCGAGGCGGAGCTGACGGAGGAACCGGCCGACGGCGGCCCTCTCCAGATCGGCCCCTCCACCGTCACCGTCGGTGAACCGGCCACCTCCTGCTCCCCGGGCGCCGCCACCACCGTCACCCTCCTGCCCGACGGACGGCTGCGGCGCGTCGACACGGCGGGGAAGGCGGTCACGTACACGAAGGCGGGCTGAGCCGCCGGGCGAACTTTCGCCGAACACCCGGCGCGAGCCCCTACTACGGCGCCGAGTACGCGGCGGCCTCCTCGGGCCGGATGACGGTCGAACTCCAGTCGTACGTCCAGGAACCGGCCCCCCCGGATCCCCACCCGCGCCCGCCGACCCACCTCCATCCCCCCGAGCTGGAAGGCGCGGCGGGGTCGAAGGGGAGGCAGCCCCTGGGGGAGGGGACGGGTAGGGGCGGCGGGGGCGAGGAAAGGCGGTCAGCGGGCCTCCGGGGGACGTTGGCGAGGCATGTTCGGGCGGGCACTCGGGAGCATGGAGAGGCGCCCACCCGAGGCGCCCTCGGAGCGGCCCCCGGAGCCCCCGCCCTGAAGCCCCAGCGGCACCACCCCCCCGTTCCGGAACTCCAACATCCAGTCCGCCGTCTCCGCCCGCACCAACTCCGTGATGTCCTCACAGAACCGCCGCAGCACCCCGAGGCATCGCTCCGCCGCCTCCCCGGCCGTCCCCTCCGTCGGCCCGAGCACCTCCCGCGCACTCTCCGACGCCCAGTCGAACTGCAGCGCCTGAAGCCGCCGCTGCACAGCCTGGGCCGTAGCCACATCCCGCATCCACCCGGACGTGACCCCGAAGAACCGATCCACCGCGACGCACGCCACGCACGACAACAGCGCGAGGTACCCCCAGGGAGCCACCCCGCCCATCACCCCGGTGAGATCGAGCAGCGGCAGCGCGGCCCCGACGAGCGCCCCCAAGACGGCCCCGACGCGCAGCACCCGCGCCCCCAGCCGTTTCCACACCCGGTCGGCGAGATACCACCCGGCGGTCTCCAGCGCCGTCCGCTCGACCCACCGGTACAGCTCGTCCAGCCGTTCCGCCGGCGCCCCCCAGTCCCCGTGCGGAAACGGCCGCCCGGCCAGATCCCCGGCCCAGGGCCCATCCGTCGCCGTCCACGGCTCCGCCCACAGCCCGGACCCGTCACCACGCCCGTCCGGGGGACACCCCTCGGGCTGCATCTCCGGCTGGCTCACCCGGCACTCCCTACTGACGACGCTGCTGACGACAGTGCGAGACACGTACGGCGTGCACGTACGGATGGCCGTACGCGCGGCGCCCGGCGTCGCGCACGCGGCCGGACCCTTCCTACCTCCCAAGGGGTGGCGAAGACCCCGGTTTCACCGCTTTTACCCCTGGAAGTTGCCCTTGATCAGATATACGAATCCCCGCCGACTCACTCGAAAGAGTGGCAAAGCACAGGCGGTGCCGACCACGTAGGCTCGTGACGACCGCAAGAACGCGAGCAAGAACCCCGGCAGAACCCAGGCAAGAACCCAGGCAAGAACGCAAGCAATGAGCCCAGGCGCGAGTTCAGGCGCGAGCCCGGGCGATGATCCGGCAAGAACGTCCGGGCGGCGACCCGGACAAGAACGAGGAGCTGATCGTGATCCCCGGTGGTGGCCAGCCCAATATGCAGCAGCTGCTCCAGCAGGCCCAGAAGATGCAGCAGGACCTGGCGAGGGCACAGGAGGAACTCGCGCAAACGGAGGTCGACGGCCAGGCGGGCGGCGGTCTGGTGAAGGCCACCGTGAACGGCTCCGGCGAACTGCGCGCCCTGCGGATCGACCCCAAGGCGGTGGACCCGGAGGACACCGAGACCCTCGCCGACCTGATCGTCGCGGCGGTCCAGGCGGCGAACGAGAACGCCCAGGCCCTCCAGCAGCAGAAGCTGGGCCCCCTCGCCCAGGGCCTCGGCGGCGGTGGCGGCCTGGGCATCCCGGGCCTGCCGTTCTGATTCCTTCCCCCGAGATCCGGAAGCCCCCGGAAGCACCAGGAAGCCCCCGGAAACCCGGAAGCCCGGAAGCCCGGAAGCCCCCGGCCCCGGAGGCCTCCGGACCCACGCCCCGCCCCGCTTCGCGGCTCCCCAGCTCCCTCCGCGACCCCTCTGAATCCATCCGAGACCCGTACCGCCTTCCTCCGACCGGCGGCGGCCGACTACGGTACGTACTGAAAGACACCAGGAAGGACGGCAGTCCGTGTACGAAGGCGTGGTCCAGGACCTCATCGACGAGCTGGGGCGGCTGCCCGGCGTCGGTCCCAAGAGCGCGCAGCGGATCGCCTTCCACATCCTCCAGGCCGAACCGACGGACGTACGGCGCCTCGCGCAGGCCCTGATGGAGGTCAAGGCGAAGGTCCGCTTCTGCGCGACCTGCGGCAACATCGCGCAGGAAGAGCTGTGCAACATCTGCCGGGACACCCGCCGCGACCCGTCGGTCATCTGTGTCGTGGAGGAACCGAAGGATGTCGTCGCGATCGAACGGACCCGTGAGTTCCGCGGTCGCTACCACGTCCTGGGCGGCGCGATCAGCCCGATCGAGGGTGTGGGACCGGACGACCTGCGTATACGGGAACTTCTCGCGCGGTTGGCCGACGGTACGGTCACGGAGCTGATCCTGGCCACCGACCCGAACCTGGAGGGCGAGGCCACCGCGACGTACCTCGCCCGCATGATCAAACCCATGGGCCTCAAGGTCACCCGCCTGGCCAGCGGCCTCCCGGTGGGTGGCGACCTGGAATACGCGGACGAGGTGACCCTCGGCCGCGCCTTCGAGGGGAGACGATTGCTGGATGTCTGACGCCACGCTGCACGCGACCGACCAGAACCCGGACGACTTCGCGGTCCAGATCGCGGACCAGATCGAGAGCTTCCTGGTGGCCGTCACGGAGGTGGCGAAGGGCGACGAGCCGGACTCGGCCGTCCCCTTCCTCCTCCTGGAGGTCTCCCAGCTCCTCCTGGCCGGCGGTCGCCTCGGCGCGCACGAGGACATCGTGCCGGACGAGCGCTACGAGCCCGACCCGGGCCCCGAGCCGGACGTCGACGAGCTGCGCGAACGCCTGGCCGTGATGCTCGAACCCGTCGACGTGTACTCCGAGGTCTTCGACCCGTACGAGCCGCGCAAGGCGCCCGTCCCGGCCCGTATCTCCGACGACCTCGCCGACGTCATCACCGACCTCCGCCACGGCATGGCCCACTACCGCGCCGGCCGCCACACCGAGGCCCTGTGGTGGTGGCAGTTCTCGTACTTCTCCAACTGGGGCTCCACGGCCTCGGCGACCCTGCGGGCCCTGCAGTCCCTGGTCGCCCATGTCCGTCTCAACCAGCCCCTCGCCGAACTGGACGGCCTCGACACCGACCAGGGCATGGGCGACGACACCCTCGAATTCGAGGCCGGCAAGGTCATGGCGGAGGAGATCGCGGGGCCGCTGGGCCTCGGCCGGAAGGTCAAGTAGCCGAGCGGGCACCGCATGGTTCACGGCGGGAGCGGCGCGCGAGATCCGATCGGGCGCCCAACTCCCGCCGTACGCATGACGATTTCCGGCGTGGGCGGTCATCATGTGACCCATGAGTGCCTTGTTCGACCGCGATCCGGCTGCCGTGAACGCCTCCGGCGACCAAGCCATCGCCGCTCGTGGGAACATCGGTCAGGCGTTCACCGGAGCCGGTTCCGTGGGTCTGCACATCGACAACGTCGGGCTCCTGGCGCTCGAGGCATGCCCGCCGGCCGAGTCGGTCGACTGCCCACCGGTCCTGACCAGGCTCCCGTACCGGGCAGGGCTGTTCGTCGGCCGTGGCGACGAACTGAGCGTCCTGGACGAGGCAGTGCCCGTTCCCGGCCAGGCGCTCGCCCATGTACTGCACGGCCTCGGAGGCATCGGAAAGTCCACGCTCGCCGCCCGCTGGGCCGCCGGCTACAGCACGACCCATGCCCCCGTCTGGTGGATCACCGCCGAAAGCCGCGCCGCGATCGACGCCGGCCTCGCCGGTCTCGCCACCGCCCTCCAGCCCTCGCTGGCCACCCTGCTGCCCCAGGAACAGCTGGCCGAGTGGGCCCTGCGATGGCTCGCCTCGCACACCGGCTGGTTGCTCGTCCTCGACAACGTCACCACTCCCGCCGACGTCACCCCCCTGCTCTCCAGGGCGCCTTCGGGCCGTTTCCTGATGACGAGCCGACAGGCGACGGGCTGGCAGGGCATCGCGGAGACCGTACCGCTGGACGTCCTGTCCGACACGGAGGCGGTGGGCCTCTTCACCCGGATCCGGGGCGAGGACCCGGACACCGCCGAACTCTGCGCGGAACTCGGCTGCCTCCCGCTCGCGGTGGCCCAGGTGGCGGCGTACTGCCAGCAGACCGACTGCTCGGCCCGCGAATACCTCGACGACCTCGCCGCGTACCCCGTCGAGATGTACGCGGCGAAGGACGAGAGCCGCGACCATGAACGCACCGTCGCCCGCGTCTGGCACATCACCCTGGACCGCCTCGCGGAGGACCCGCTGACCGTGCGGATCCTGCTGACGCTCGCCTGGTACGCCCCCGAAGGCATCCCGCGATCCCTCCTCGCCGACCTCGGTAGCCGCCCGGCCGTTCGCGGTGCCCTCGGCCGCCTCGCCGCCCACAGCATGATCACTCTCTCCGGCGACACGGTGTCCGTGCACCGCCTGGTACAGGCCGTGTCCCGCACCGAGGACGCCGCCGACCGTCACCGGAACAAGGAGGCGATCGAACAGGCGTGCGCGGCGGCGACGGAGGCACTGGCGCGGGCGATGCCTCGGGATGTGGAAGACGACCCCTCGGCATGGCCGGTCATGCGGACGCTGCTGCCCCACGTCGAGAAGCTGGCCGAGCACACCTCGCCCGACGCGGACACGGAGGCGATGGCGGGGCTGTTGACGCGGACCGGCAACTTCATGCTCAGTGCCGGGACGCGGCTCGCACCCGGCGCGCTCGGCCTGCTCCGTCGCGCCGAGGCGTCCTGCGTACGACTGCACGGCCCCGACTCCGTGGAAACCCTCGACGCGCGGACCCGACTCGTCCAGGCCCGCCGGATGTTGTTGGACACCGAGCAACTGCCCGCGGTCGCCGAGCAGACCCTGGCGGACTGTGAGCGGGTCCTGGGCACCGAGCACGGGACAACGCTCGCGGCCCGGATGAACGTGTACTACATGGCCTCTCTGGAAGGAGATCCCGAGCGGGCGCTCCGGCTGGTCGAGGACGTCGTCGCGGGCTGCGTCCGGGTGTTCGGCGAGGACCACCCCCGTACCTTCTCGGCGCGGCACAACGTGGCCGTGGCCGTGTCCGAGGTGGGGGAGTCGGCGCGGGCCGTCGACCTGGCCGAGGCGTTGCTCGCCGACTGCGTGCGCGTGCTGGGCGAGGAGCACCCCGAGACCCTCGCCGCCAAGAGCCTGGCCGCCATGCTGACCCGCCAGGCCGTCCTTCCGCCGCTGCCGGCGGGGACCAGCTCTGTCTTCGGCAGGCTCCTCGTCGCCGCGCAGAACGACGAGGAGGCGCTGGTCGGCATGATGCGTGGCATCGCCGAGGAGATCGCGACCCTGGAGCCCCGGCAGCTCACCCCCGCCACCGAGGAGGACGTGCGGGCCGCGGAGCGGGACCTGGAGACCTGCCTGCGCGTGCTCACCGATGACCACGCCGAGACCATGGTCGCGCGGCTGGCGCTGATACAGACCTACATGGCGACGCGGGACGAGCGCTATGCCGAGCCGACGGTGCGCGTGTTCGTGGAGATGTTCTCGGCGCTGGGCGAGGAGCATCCGATGGCGACCGTGATGTTCGGCATGTTCAAGGCGATGTTCACGGTCGTCAAGGAATTCCCCGAGACCACGGCCGATCCCGATCCCGATCCCGCCCCCGAGTGACCGACCGCGGCCGCGCTCGTCCGTCACAGGTTGGCATCCTGCTCGGACGAGAGGCGTGATCGACGGTGCGGGGCGGGATGATGACCGTATGACGACTGGGCGGACGGGTCAGACAGGACAGCACGGCGGACGTTCAAAGGCGTTGCTGTGGACGGGAGTCGGGCTCTGCGCGGCCGGAGTCGTGGGGCTGGTGGTCGGCGCCGTGCTCGACGTCGACGCGGCCGACCCCTGGGCGAGCGTGGCGGGCGGAGTGGCGGCCCTCATCGGCATCGCCCTCACCCTGCTCGCCCAGCTGGGCAACTCGGCACCCCCGCCCGCTCCGCCTGCCCCGGGCACCGGCGTGAACGCGTCGGGCCCCGGCGCGATCGCCGCCGGCGGCCACATCGGCACGGCGTCCACGGGCGGAGCCACTTCGCCGCCGGCGGCCCCGTCGCCTATTCCGGCCCCGTCTCCGGCCCCGGATCCGGCTACCGGCGGCGTGAACGCGTCCGGCGCCGGTTCCATCGCGGCGGGCGGCGACATCGGTACGGCGTCCACGGGGAATTGAGTGCGGCGGCCGGAGGCAACCGCGGTGGTCGCGAGCACCTCGAAGTGCCGGTGGCGGCGGTAGCGTAGGCACCGACGTACGTACGTGACCCGCTCCGCCCCGCCCGCCTGCCCGTCCGACAAGGAACCGGACCCGCCGACGTGACCGTCCTCCTGCTCCTTCTCATCGCCGTGGCCCTGACCGCCGCCGTGCTGGGCCCCCGTGCCCTGCTGAAGGCGGGGTGGCCCGAGCGGGAACCCGTCGTGGCGTTGTGGGCGTGGCAGTGTCTGGTGGCGGCGGCGCTGCTGAGCTGTCTGGCGGCGCTGGTGCTGGGCGCGGCGGCGGTGTTCGAGACGGTCCGGACGCATGCCTTCGCGCCCGCGCCGGCGGCCGTGACCGCCGCGTACGACCTGACGGCCGCTCCGCCCTGGACGGCCCTGCTGACCCTGCTGCTGGCCTGCGGGACCGCGTGGAGCGGGGCCATGCTCGTACGGGAACTGGTCGAGGCCCGGCGCCGCCGCACGCTGCGCCGGGCGCATCTGCGGGAACGCGCGCCCGACCTCCCGGCGGGACTCCCCCGGGCCCAGGGGCCGCTTCTCGTGCTGGAGGACGAGTACCCGGACGCCTGGCTGATGCCGGGCGCGCCGCCCCAACTGGTCGTCACCACCGGCGCGTTGGGCAAGCTCACCGACCGTCAGCTGGACGCCGTACTGGCGCACGAGCTGGGCCATGCCCGGGCCCGGCACGACTGGCTGCTCCACCTCTCCACCGCGCTGGCCACCGGCTTCCCCCGCATTCCGCTCTTCACCCACTTCGCCGACCAGACCCACCGCCTCGTCGAACTCGCCGCCGACGACACGGCCTCCCGCCGCTGCGGTCACCTCACCACTGCCCTCGCCCTGATCGAACTCAACCAGCACCGGGGCGTGTTGAGCTGTGCCAGCACCCGTCGTCTCCTCGGCGACCGGGTGGAGCGGCTCCTGGAACCGCCGCCTCGCCTGGACCGGGCCCACCGCGCGGCCACCACGACCGCCGCCGCCCTCCTGGCCCTGCTCCCCCTGCTGATCGCGTTCGCACCGGCGTTGGGGACGCTGTAGGCGCGGTCCATGGACGCCTCGGATTCCAACGGCTCCAACGACGAAGTGCTCGCCGATGTCCTTCGCCGCCTTGAGCGCGGTGCGGACGGCCGCCGATCCGGCGCCGGTCCGCTGGTACTCGGGGAGCACGGCGACGGGGCCCAGGCACAGGGCCGGGGTGTCGTCGATGTGGCAGCGGGTCAGGAGCGCGTGGCCCACGACCCTGTCGTCCACGGTGGCGGCGACGATGGACAGGCCGTCGATCCAGGCGGCGTCCGTACGTAGCGCGTCGACGAGGTCGGCTTCCAACGGGGTGTCGAAGGCCGCCAGGTCGATCTCGCGGATGGCGGGGATGTCGGCGCCGGTCTCGGCACGCGTGATCCAGTCGGTGCGAATGCTCATGACAGGATGCGGATCCGTTTCGTGGTGGGGTTCATGGACGGAGCGGGTCCCTCGCGAGCTCACGCTCCCGGCGAGGGGGAATCCCGGGTGCGTCGGACCCTGGCACCCTCCAACAGACGTTGTACGAACCTTGCCTCACCCCTGTACGTCCACTGAACGGCCCCTAACCGGCGTCACGCGAATCTTGAGTCACTTCCACCGCAGAGAACGCGGAGGGAGGAACACCCCGACTCGCACTGGAGATCGCGATGACCCGCAAGAACCGCATACGCGCCGCCATCGTCGCCGCTACCGCTGTCGTCACCGCCGGTACCGTGACCGCCGGAGTGAGCATGGCCGGTGCCGAGGCCGCGCCGAAGAAGCCGTCCAAGAAGGAGATCGCGGCGCTCTTCGACGGGTGGAACAAGTCCCTGCGGACCGGCGACGCGAAGAAGGTGGCGGACCGGTACGCGAAGGACGCGGTGCTCCTGCCGACCGTCTCCAACAAGGTCCGCACCAACCGCGCCGGGATCGTGGACTACTTCAACCACTTCCTGGAGAACAAGCCGGTCGGCAAGAAGATCGAGACGCACATCAACGTCCTCGACAGAAACTCCGCGCTCGACGCCGGCGTGTACCAGTTCACGCTCACCGACAAGAAGACCGGCAAGAAGCGCGTCGTCAAGGCCCGCTACACGTACGAGTACGAGAAGCGGAACGGCGTGTGGAAGATCGTGAACCACCACTCGTCGGCGATGCCCGAGGGCTGATCACCAGCCACCGGCCGGCTCCACCGGCCACCACAGCCGTGGCTGAGCCCTCCACCCCCACCGGCTCAGCCACCCCGCCCGGCTCGGCGCCTACGCGCTCAGCCGCCCCCGTGTCGCGCCGCCCGCAGCGTGAGCGCGACGCACAAGCCGCCCCCCGGCGCGTCCTTGAGGGTCACGGTTCCGCCGTCGTCGGTGACCAGTTGCTTGACAACGGCGAGGCCGAGGCCGGAGCCGGACTTGCCGGTGAGGCCCTGGCCGCGCCAGAAGCGGTCGAAGGCACGGGACTTCTCGGCGTCCGACATACCGGGCCCCTCGTCCAGCACCGACAGCACCACCTCGTCGCCCCGAGGCTCCACCAGGACCGTGATGGTCGCACCGTCCGGTGAGACCTCCAGGGCGTTGGAAAGCACGTTGTCCAGGACCTGGTCCAGATGACCGGGACTGGCCAGCACAAGCGGCCGGCCGTCGGCACTCCCCCTGAGCGTGATGGTGACTCCGCGCTCGTCGGCGGCCGGTCTCCATACGCCGAGGCGTTCCTGGATGACGTCCCGGAGGGACAGCGGTTCCGCCACCGTCACCTTCGCCTCGGCCCGGGCCAGCACCAGCAGGCCGTTGACCAGCCGGCTCATCCGGACCACCTCGGCCGTGGCCTGCTCCACGTCCTCCCGTACGAACTCGTCGTCCACCCCGTCCGCGATGTTGTCCAGGGACAGACGCAGGGCCGTGAGAGGGGTCCGCAGCTGATGCGAGGCGTCCGCCACGAAGATCCGCTGCGAGGCGATGAGCGTGTCGAGGCGTTCGCCCGCCTGGTTGAGGGTGCGGGCCAGGGTCTGGGTCTCCTGGGGGCCCGTGACGGGGGAGCGGGCGGTCAGGTCGCCGTCGCTCATCTTGCTCGCCATCTCGTTGAGTTGGCGCAGGGGAGCGGTCAGGCGGCGGGCGGCGAACACACCGATGATCGCCGCCGCCATCAGGACCAGTACGGCCAGCGCCGCCCGGAAGCCCCAGATCGTCCACAGCCGGTAGGTGAGGTGGTCGGTCGAGAAGACGACCCGTACGGCGCCGACGACCTCGTCCGTCTCCTTGCCGTCCGCCGTGCGCTCATGGGCGGGGACGGTGATCACCAGGTTCTCGCCCCATATGAAGTCGGAGCCCCAGTCGACGGTCGACCGGCCCTGCCGCAGGGCCGTGGTGAGCGCCGCGTCCCGGGCCGGTTCCTCCAGCTCCGTCGGCGCGCAGCCGTTGGTGGCGAGGACCTGGACCTTCTCCTTCTTCGGGTACGCCTTGGCCATCTGCGTCAGGGCCTGGCAGGAGGCGTCGTTGCCGTTGCCCAGCAGCCGCGCCATGGTCTCGGCCTCGCGCTGGACGGACTCCTTGGTGTCGCCGCGCAACTGATCGGTGAGCGTGAAGGCCACCGGCACGGTGAACAGGGCGATGGCCACGGCCACGAGGAGTACGTAGCTGCGGATGAGCTGACGGATCATGACGCGCCGCTGTCCTTGCCCGCCCCGGTCTCCCCGGTCTCCTCGGTCACGATCAGCCGGAACCCGACCCCCCGAACCGCCTCGATGGTGATCGCCCCGGCCAGTTTCCGCCGCAGCGCCGCCACATGGACGTCCAGCGTCTTCGTCGGCCCGAACCAGTTCGCGTCCCAGACCGCCTCCATGATCTGCTCCCGGGACATCAGCGCCCCGGGCTCCTCGGCGAGGAAGGCGAGGAGGTCGTACTCCTTGGGCGCGAGCCCCACCTCCGTACCGTCGAGGTGCACGCGCGCGGCCTTGCGGTCGATGGTGAGCCGGGAGCCGTAGCGGTCGGGGCCGGCGGCGGGGGCGTCCGGGGTGCGCGGCTGCATCCGGCGCATCACCGCGCGGATGCGAGCGATGACCTCACGCACGCCGAACGGCTTGGAGACGTAGTCGTCGGCGCCCAGCTCCAGGCCGACCACCCGGTCGGTCTCGTCGCTGCGCGCGCTGATCACGATGATCGGCACCTCGCTGCGGCCCCGCAGCGCCTTGCAGACGTCCAGGCCGTCGGTGTCGGGCAGACCGAGGTCGAGGAGCACGACGTCGTAAGGTCCCTCGTACGACAGCGCCGCGCCGCCCGTGGAGACCCACTCCACCTCGAAGCCATATCGCAGGAGCCCGCGTCGCAGGGACTCGGCGACCGGCTCGTCGTCTTCCACCAGAAGTACGCGCACGGCACGACCTTAGTGCTTGAAAGTTGAGCATTCATCGGTGTGGGGTGCATCGATGTGACTCGGGGCACTTTTCCGCGTCCTCGCCGACTGTTCGGCGGGGAGGTGGGCAGAGACGTTCCCGGAGCGGCCGGAGGTCCGGGCGAGAAGCCGGGTGAAAAACGGCGGACGTCCGGAGAAAACCGAGGTGATCAAGAGGTGAGCGGGACATCTCACCATGCGGTACTTCGGAGGGGAATGTCGGCCGCTCGTTAGACTGAGCCGACCGCACCGCCCGTATACGCGTATGTGTGTAGGGGGCGGATAAGGGACTGAACCGAGCGAGGAGCGCACGTGGGCCTTGTCGTGCAGAAGTACGGAGGCTCCTCCGTAGCCGATGCCGAGGGCATCAAGCGCGTCGCCAAGCGGATCGTGGAAGCGAAGAAGAACGGCCACCAGGTGGTCGTCGTCGTTTCCGCGATGGGCGACACGACGGACGAGCTGATCGATCTCGCCGAGCAGGTGTCACCGATGCCTGCCGGGCGTGAGTTCGACATGCTGCTGACCGCCGGAGAGCGTATCTCCATGGCGCTGCTGGCCATGGCGATCAAAAACCTGGGCCACGAGGCCCAGTCGTTCACCGGCAGCCAGGCAGGCGTCATCACCGACTCGGTCCACAACAAAGCCCGGATCATCGATGTCACGCCGGGACGTATCCGTACGGCCCTCGACCAGGGCAACATCGCCATCGTGGCCGGGTTCCAGGGCGTCAGCGCGGACAGCAAGGACATCACCACGCTGGGCCGTGGCGGGTCGGACACGACCGCCGTCGCGCTGGCCGCCGCCCTCGACGCCGAGGTCTGCGAGATCTACACCGACGTCGACGGCGTCTTCACCGCCGACCCGCGGGTCGTGAAGAAGGCCCGGAAGATCGACTGGATCTCCTTCGAGGACATGCTGGAGCTGGCGTCGTCCGGCTCCAAGGTGCTGCTCCACCGCTGTGTGGAGTACGCCCGCCGCTACAACATCCCGATCCACGTCCGGTCCAGCTTCAGCGGACTGCAGGGCACGTGGGTCAGCAGTGAGCCGATCGAGCAAGGGGACCAGAAGGTGGAGCAGGCCATCATCTCCGGTGTCGCGCACGACACCTCCGAGGCCAAGGTCACGGTCGTCGGCGTCCCGGACAAGCCGGGCGAGGCCGCCGCGATCTTCCGCGCCATCGCCGACGCCGAGGTCAACATCGACATGGTGGTGCAGAACGTCTCCGCCGTGACGACCGGCCTCACCGACATCTCCTTCACCCTCCCCAAGACCGAGGGCCGCAAGGCGATCGACGCCCTGGAGAAGAACAAGGACGGCATCGGCTTCGACTCCCTGCGCTACGACGACCAGATCGGCAAGATCTCCCTCGTCGGCGCCGGGATGAAGACCAACCCGGGTGTCACGGCCTCTTTCTTCGAGGCCCTGTCCGACGCCGGCGTGAACATCGAGCTGATCTCGACCTCCGAGATCCGCATCTCGGTCGTCACCCGTGCCGACGACGTCCCGGAGGCCGTGCGCGCCGTCCACACGGCCTTCGGCCTCGACTCCGACAGCGACGAGGCCGTCGTGTACGGGGGCACCGGTCGCTGATGGCCGCTGATGCCGGGCGAACCGGCAGGCCGACGCTCGCGGTCGTGGGTGCGACCGGGGCCGTCGGCACGGTCATGCTCCAGATCCTGTCCCACCGGGCGGACATCTGGGGCGAGATCCGTCTGATCGCCTCCCCCCGCTCGGCCGGCCGCAAGCTGACCGTGCGCGGGGAGGAGGTCGAGGTACTGGGGCTGACGGAGGGCGCCGAGGAGGTCTTCGACGGGGTCGACGTCGCCATGTTCGACGTACCCGACGAGATCGCGGAGCACTGGGCGCCGATCGCCGCCGCCAAGGGCGCGGTCGTGGTCGACAACTCGGGCGCCTTCCGGATGGACCCGGAGGTGCCCCTCGTCGTCCCCGAGGTCAATCCGCACGCCGCCCGGGTACGGCCGCGCGGGATCGTCGCCAACCCCAACTGCACCACCCTCTCCATGATCGTGGCGCTCGGCGCGCTGCACGCCGAGTTCGGGCTGCGCGAGCTGGTGGCCTCCTCCTACCAGGCGGTCAGCGGCGCCGGGCGCGCCGGCGTGGACACCCTGCGCCGGCAGCTCTCCCTCGTCGCCGGTACGGAGCTGGGGACGACCCCCGGTGACGTACGGCGGGCTCTCGGCGACCACACCGGGCCGTTCCCGGAGCCGGTGGCGCTGAACGTGGTGCCGTGGGCCGGGTCGCTGAGGGAGGACGGCTGGTCGTCGGAGGAGATGAAGGTACGCAACGAGTCCCGCAAGATCCTCGGACTGCCGAACCTGCCGGTCGCCGTGACCTGCGTACGGGTGCCGGTCGTCACCGCGCACTCCCTGACCCTCCACGCCCGCTTCGAGAACGAGGTCACGGTCGCCAAGGCGCGCGAGATCCTGGCCACGGCGCCGGGAGTCGTCCTCTACGACGACCCGGGCGCCGGGGAGTTCCCCACGCCCGCCGACGTGGTCGGCACCGACCCGACCTGGGTGGGCCGCGTCCGCCGCGCCCTCGACGACCCCACCGCCCTCGAACTCTTCGTCTGCGGTGACAACCTCCGCAAGGGCTCCGCCCTCAACACGGCCCAGATCGCGGAGTTGGTGGCGGCCGAGCTGACGGCGTAGGTCCGGGGGGCAGGGTTCGTTGTCTCTGCGTGCACTGTGCGTTGTCTTGTAGTGCAGTGGCCTCCGCTTTTGGGCGTGGCGTTCGCTTTCGTCGTGTAGACCGGCTGTCGGTTCGCGTGAGTGCCGACTGAAGTTCTGTGTGAATGCCGACTGTTGGTTCGCATGAGTGCCGGCTGTCGGTTCGCTGTGGGACGTTGTCGGTGGTGGCGTGTAAGTTCTTCAGGTCGGCGGTGCGGTGGTCGAAGGATTTCCGGCCGTGCCGTCGCGGGGTCTTCGGGTTGATTCAGGCCTCCCGGAGATCGAGGATTTCCCTCCCCGTCCGCCGCAACCGCGCGGCGGACGGGGAGCGTCTTCAACAAGCGCCCTTCGGCGGGGCTGGGCGCGCACACTCGGGGCACAGGGGAAGAGCTGGTACGCATGAGGGCGTTCGACGCGCTGTCCGGTGTTCGGTCGGTCGTACTGGCGGGTGCGCGCAGCGTGCCGCCAGGCGCGGGTACCGAATCGACCGGTGGGGTGTGTGCCGTACGGGCGGGCGGGGTGTGTGGCGTACGAACAGGCGCGCGATCTGACGCAAAAGCGATGCCTGTCGCGTACAACCTCCAAGGGGGGAAGCGGGTCCAACAGGCGTGGCAGAGGTACTCGACTTCACCGCGGTACAGACGAGGGGCGCCGCCCTGCGGCGCCCCCCTGTGGCCGTCCGTCCCCGCATGCCCGGCTCGCCCGGCGGCATGCCGGTGATCGCGCCCATGCCCGCGGCGCGGCCCACCCGCATACCCAGTCAGCGTGACGGCGCGGACGACGACACCTCCACGGTGCCGGCCTCCGGTACGACGGTCGACCATCTCACCGAGACGTACCGTGCCCACTACCGCTCGCTCCTCGGCCTCGCGGCCCTCCTTCTCGACGACACCGCCTCCTGCGAGGACGTCGTCCAGGAGGCCTTCATCCGCGTCCACTCGGCGCGCAAGCGCGTCCGTGACCCGGAGAAGACGCTCGCCTATCTGCGCCAGACGGTCGTGAACCTCTCGCGCTCCGCCCTGCGCCGCCGCATCCTCGGGCTGAAGCTGCTGTCGAAGCCGATGCCCGACATGGCGAGCGCGGAGGAGGGCGCGTACGACCAGTTGGAGCGCGACTCCCTCATCAAGGCGATGAAGGGGCTCCAGCGCCGTCAGCGCGAGGTCCTCGTGCTGCGTTACTTCGCCGACATGACCGAGGCCCAGGTCGCCGACACGCTCGGCATATCGCTGGGTTCGGTCAAGGCGTACGGCTCGCGCGGCATCGCGGCCCTGCGGGTCGCCATGGAGGCCCCGGCATGAGCGGGAACGCCAGGGACGACGGGCACGGCAGGCGCGACGAGCACGATGAGCTCGGCACCCGGAGGCGGGCCTCCTGGGGACGCCGGGACGACGACGAACGCGCGGAAGAGCGCGGGCGGGACGAGCGCGTCGGGGGGCGCGGGCTCGACGAGCACGAAGAAACGCAATCGCACGCTGGGAACGGAACTGTGAATCACGGCCCCGAAGAACAAGGCCCCACCAAGGGCCAGGGTCTCGAAGGGCACGGTCCAAAGGAGCCGGGGCGGCTGGACGGCCAGGGCGATTCGGGTTCGGACGACCTGGGTTCGGGGGAGTCGGGTTCGGACGACCTGGGCTCGGGATCGGGCGCCTCGGGTTCGGGTGACTCGAGTGCTGGGAACGGTCGGGAACCGGGCGGCCGGGGTTCCGGTGGTCAGGGGCTCGGCGCGGGCCATGGTCCGGGGCTGGGCCTGGCCGGGGCCGACTCGGACGAGTTGGCGCTGCGGAATCTGCTGCACCAGGCCGTGGCGGAGATCGAGCCGCGCGACGGCACGCTGGAGCATCTGCGACGAGCGGTACCGGCCCGGCGGGCGCGCAAGCGTCAGGCCGTCGTCGGTATGGCGGCAGCCGCGCTCTTCATCGGCACGGCGGTCCCGGCCCTGGTCCATGTCTCCAACTCCACCGGCTCCGAGATCAATCCCTCCGCCGTCGGCAACGGCTCGCAGACGCAGGGTGGTTCGGGCGAGTCCAAGGGGGAGTCCGGCAAGAGTGGTTCCGCGGGCGGCTCGTCCAGCGCCCCGGAATCCGGCAAAAATGATGACAAGGGCAAGGGCGACAAGGGCAAGGGCGAGAGCAACGGCTCCACGGGCGGTGCCGAGCCGACGCCCGCGACCGAGACCATCCCGGCCTGTACTGCCACCCAGCTCAGCAGCAGTGCGAGCGCCGGTGCCCCGGACTCCGTCGGCGCCGTCTACGGCACGTTCCGCGTGTCCAACATCTCCGGCGCCAGCTGTACGGTCGCCGGCGCGGGCGGTGTGAGCACGACCCCGCAGGGTGCCGCCGACGGGTCCAGGATCAGCGTGGTGCCCCATGTCGCGGGCGACGCGGCCGGCGGGCTGCCCGACCCGGCGCTGTCTCCTTCCCAGCTGGTGCTGGCGCCGGGTACCTCGTACGAGGTGCAGTTCGCCTGGGTGCCGTCCGAGCCCTGCCCCACCGGCGACGAGACGACCGGCGGAACCAGCGGCGGCGGTGAGCCGAGTCCGGATCCCACCCCCACGGAGGAGGTGACCGACGGCGGCACCACCACGGACGGCACCAACTCCATGACCACCCAGCTCTTCACCGAGGACGGCGCCGTCGACGGCAGCGTCCTCGTCTCCCACACGGCGGAGGGCGGCGTGACCACGGCCACGACCACCGTGAGCAACGCCTGCGCGGGGACGGTCTACCGAACGGGACTGCTGGCGACGTCCTGAAGTGCGTGAGCCGGGGCCGCGTGAGCCGGGGCCGCCGACGGCTCGCGCCCACGCGGCGGAGCCGCGGATCGGTACAGCCCGCGCCCCTCAAAAGGGCCTGCGGACCTCAGCGGTCTACTGGGCGGGCTCGGCTTCGCGCGAGCGGTCCCCGGGGTGGTCGTCGCCCGGCACCAGGCCCAGCTCGGCGTCGCGGATGAACTCCACCTCTCGGCGGAACAGGCGGAACCACATGAAGACGACGAAGCCCGCGAAGACGAACCACTCGCCGGTGTAGCCGAGGTTCTGGAAGGCCTTGAGGTCGAGCCCGGTGTCCTGCGGCGCGACGGCGGGCACGGCCTTCATCCCCGAGTCGGCCTTGTCGAGCGTGATCCACGCGTCGTACAGCTTGTCCGGTACCAGGTTCACCAGCGCCGCCGCACTGATCGCCCCGGTCTGCCCGGCCGGCAGCCCGCCCTGGACGGCCACGCCGTTCGACCCCGGGGTCTCGGAGGCCTGCAGCGCACCGGTCACGGTGACCTCGCCGGTGGGCGCGGCCGGGGCCTTGTCCGGGTCGGCGGTGCCGGGCAGCCAGCCCCGTACGACAGGCAGGGCCCGGCCCTCGTCGGTACGCAGCAGCGTCAGTACGTAGAAGCCGTTCTTGCCGTCCAGCTTCCGGTTCGGCACGAGGAGCTGCTCGCCGTACCGTCCGCTGGCGGTGGCCGACTCGCCCGAGGTCTCCCTGTCCACCGGCAGCAACTTCTCCAGTGGCCGCGCCGGAGCCCGGTCCGCCGGGTCCGTCCGCTCGGTCGCCGCGCGATGGTCCGCCATCCGGTCCTCGAACCGGCTCAGCTGCCACGACCCCATGAACACACAGAAGGGGATGGCGAGCAGCACGAAGACGTTGATCCCCCACCAACGGGGCGTCAGCAGAAACCGGTACACGCCTTCCACCGTACGGTGCCCACGCCGACCGCCGGGCCGCGGGGTCGGCCCCCTCGGTCCCCACGGAGCCCGTCCCTCTCGCGGGGCCGTCACCCCTCACGGGTCAGTACCGCTCGACGAGGTGCTCCCGGCCCGCCGGCGGCTCGTACGGCTCGGGCCAGAAGTCCGTGACGGCGGCTATCCTGCCCTGCTCGTCGCCGGTGAAGAACGAGATGCCGTACATCTCCTCCAGCCCCACCGTGAAATGGATCCAGCTGACGACGTGCCCCGGCTCGGCGATGATCCGCTCGATCCGGGCGTGCCAGTCACCCGGGTACTCCCGGTTGAACCGCACATAGGTGTCCCTGCCGCGGATACGCTCCCGGGTCTGCGGCAGCTCGTACACGACGTCCTCGGCCAGCGTCTCGGCGAACGCGGCCCAGTCCCGGGCCTGTGCGGTGGCCCAGAACTTCTCGACGGTGCCGCGCATATCGGTCATAGGGGGCGAATCGGTCGTAGGGGAATCGGTCGTTGAGGTCATGGGGCGAGTGTGGACTCCACCACTGACAATCGACCCTGACCTGGGCATTCCGTGCCGGTCCGTAGCTTGTTCGAGGCCGTTCGAGCCCGCCGGGCCGGAAGTTTTCCACAGGCTGGGGGCCTCGGGGGCGGAATGTCGGGCGGTCGGGGCAGTATGGGGCCATGACTGAGAGCAACGGGTCCACCCCGCAGGAGCAGAGCGGGTCGATGCCCGACTGGGAGAAGAGGTTCCGGGCGCCGAGGGTGTCGCTGCCGGACTGGGCGGAGGACGCGCCGCACCGCTCACTGTTCGTCTCCAACGCGACGGGGACGTACGAGTTGTACGCGTGGGACCGGGTGACGGGCGAGCAGCGCCAGGTGACGGACCGGGCCAACGGCACGACGGACGGCGTGCTCTCGCCCGACGGCGAGTGGATCTGGTGGTTTGACGACAAGGACGGCGACGAGTTCGGTGTGTGGCGCCGCCAGCCGTTCCACGGCGGCCCCGACGAGGAGGCCACGCCGGGTCTCGATCCCTCCTACCCGGCCGGTCTGGCGATCGGCCGCGACGGCGGTATGGCGATCGTCGGCCGCTCGACGGACGAGGACGGCTCGACGATCCATGTGTCGCGGCCCGGCTCGCCCCCCGTCGAGATTTACCGGCACCGGGAGTCGGCGGGCGTCGGCGACCTCTCGCACGACGGCACGCTGATCGCGATCGAGCACACCGAGCACGGCGACGCGATGCACTCGGCGCTGCGCGTGGTCCGGTCGGACGGTACGACGGTCGCCGAGCTGGACGACACCAAGGGGGGCACGATCGAGCTGGGCCTGGAGGTGATGGGCTTCGCCCCGGTCGACGGCGACACGCGCCTGCTCATCGGGCATCAGCGGAGCGGCCGTTGGGAGCCGCTGGTCTGGGACGTGGCGTCCGGCGAGGAGACCGACCTCGGGCTGGCCGCCCAGCTGGAGGGCGACCTGAGCGCCGAGTGGTACCCGGACGGCTCCGCCCTGCTCGTCGTCCACAGCTTCGAGGCCCGCAGCGAGCTGTGGCGCTACGACCTCGCGTCCCGTCGTCTGGAGTGCGTGGAGACCCCGAGAGGCACGGTGTCCGGGGCGACGGCCCGCCCCGACGGCAGCGTGGAGTACCTGTGGTCCTCGGCCGCCGAACCGCCGGTCGTCCGCTCGACGACGGGTGAGGTGGTGCTGGACCCGCCGGGCCTGAAGTGCCCCGGCTCGGTGCCGGTGGAGGACGTGTGGGTGGACAGCCCCGGCGGCCGGGTCCACGCCCTCGTCCAACGCCCCGTCGGTGTGTCCGGCCCCTACCCGACCGTCTTCGACATCCACGGCGGCCCGACCTGGCACGACAGCGACGCGTTCGCCGCGGGGCCGGCGGCCTGGCTGGACCACGGGTACGCGGTGATCCGCATCAACTACCGGGGCTCCACCGGTTACGGCCGCGCCTGGACCGACGCGCTCAAGCACCGGGTGGGTCTGATCGAGCTGGAGGACATCGCGGCGGTACGGGAGTGGGCCGTGAGCTCCGGCTTCGCCGACCCCGAGCGGCTGATCCTCACCGGTGGCTCCTGGGGCGGCTATCTGACCCTCCTCGGCCTCGGCACCCAGCCGGACGCCTGGAGTCTCGGTATCGCCGCGGTGCCCGTCGCCGACTATGTCACCGCGTACCACGACGAGATGGAGGCGCTGAAGGCGATGGACCGGACGTTGCTCGGGGGTACGCCGGAGGAGGTTCCCGAACGCTTCGAGGCGTCGTCACCCCTGACGTATGTGGACGCGGTGAAGTCTCCCGTCTACATCTCCGCCGGGGTCAACGACCCCCGCTGTCCCATCCGGCAGGTCGACAACTACGTCGAGCGGCTCGCCGCGCGGTCCGCCGTCCACGAGGTCTATCGCTACGACGCCGGCCATGGCTCCCTGGTCGTCGACGAACGCATCAAACAACTCCGCCTGGAACTCTCCTTCGCCCAACGCCACCTGTCCTGACTCCCCGAGGAGGCCCCGCCCCCGCCGCGCCTTCTGGCTCGGGGGGATGGGGTTCGTT
>NZ_AEJC01000192.1 GCF_000317595.1 Streptomyces ipomoeae 91-03
CCCTCGAAGCGTCCGGGGCGCCCCGCGAAGCTCCGGGACGCCATGCGAAGCTCCGGGGCGCCCCGCGAAGCCTCCCCACATCCTCGGAAGCCCTCCCATGTTCCCGGCGCTCCGGAAGAAGAACCCCGCGTCAGGAGAAGAACCCCGCGTCAGAAGAAAACGCCGCAGCGCAACAGCACATTCGCGTACGGCCGCGCCTCCCCGGTCCGTACGACCAGCCGCGCCCCCTCCGACAGCTCCTTCAGCTTCTCGTGGGAGACCAGCTCCAGCTCGGCGAACCGGCCCTGGAGCAGCGCCGCCGCCTCGGGATTCGCCTCGCGGACCTCGTACGCGGCGGTCGCGCCCTCGACCACGAGTTCGTCGAGCAGCCCGTCCAGCACCTCGGCGAAGGACGGCACCCCGGCCCGGAAGGCGAGGTCGACCACGCGCGGCCCCTCCGGCACCGGCATCCCGGCGTCGCACACCAGCACCCCGTGCCCATGCCCCAACTCGGCGAGCGCACCGGCCAGATGGCGGTTGAGTATCCCGGCCCGTTTCACTCGAACTCGCCTCGCACAGTGTCTCCGGTCACTTCGGCCGACCTGTTTTCCCGGCCGGGGGTCCGGGGGTCGTCCCCCGGGAAAACACGGCACAGGGCCGCCACCTCCTCGGCGGTGGGGAAGGACGCCTGGGCCCCGGCCCTGGTGACGGCGGCGGCCCCGACCCGGGCCGCGTACCGGGCGGCCTTGGCCGGCTCCACGCCGGCGCCCAGCTTCCACGCCAGCGCCGCGGTGAACGCGTCCCCGGCGCCGGTGGTGTCCACGGCGTCCACCTTCACGGCGGCCACCCGCGCACTGCCCTCGGCGGTGGCGACCAGCGCGCCCTCCGCGCCCAGCGTCACGACCACCGAACGCGGCCCGAGCGCCAGCAGCGCCCGCGCCCAGTCCTCGGGGGAGCCCGCCAGTTCACCCCCGACGATGACCTTCGCCTCGTGCTCGTTGACGATCAGCGGATCGCACGCGGCCAGCACCTCTTCCGGCAACTCCCGCGGCGGCGACGGGTTCAGCACGAACCGGGTGCCCTCCGGCAGCCGCCGTACGACCTCCACGACCGTCTCCAACGGGATCTCCAGCTGCGCCGAGACGACCCGGGAGGCCCGCAGGAGCGCGTCGGCCGCCCGGACGTCCTCGGGGGTCAGCCTCCCGTTGGCGCCGGGCGACACGACGATGCTGTTGTCCCCCGAGGGGTCCACCGTGATCAGGGCGACCCCGGTGGGCGCCCCGCCGACCAGCACCCCCGCCGTGTCGACCCCCGCGTCCCGCTGCGAGTCGAGCAGCAGCCGGCCGTTGCCGTCGTCGCCGACCCGCGCGAGCAGCGCCGTACGCGCCCCGAGCCGGGCCGCCGCCACCGCCTGGTTGGCGCCCTTGCCGCCCGGGTGCACGGCCAGATCGGAGCCGAGCACCGTCTCACCGGCCCCCGGTCGGCGCTCGACACCGATCACCAGGTCGGCGTTGGCCGATCCCACGACCAGGAGGTCGTAGTCGTACATGAACCATCTCCCTGTACAGGTGGGTTGAGCCGCCCGCCGACCGGTCTCGCCGAGGGCGGAGAGTCGTTGTGTGCCGCCCGCCGGTCGGTCGCTCCGCCGGGCGGAAAGCAGCGGCGGCCGGACGGGTCTGTCGTCTCCCCGCCCGGCCACCGCATCCTGTCAGCCGCTGAACTCGTCCACGTTCTTCGCCGTGACCACCTTCACCGGCACCTTCACCGTCTTCTCGACACCCTTGCCCTCGGCGGCCCTGAGCGCGTTCCGGACCGCGATCCGGCCCAGTTCGGTCGGCTGCTGGGCGACCGACGCGTACAGCGTGCCGTTCTTCACGGCCTTCAGCCCGTCGGGCGTGCCGTCGAAGCCGATGACGGCGACGGACGTGCCGGCCTTGTCGCCGAGTGCCTTGACGGCGCCGAGGGCCATCTCGTCGTTCTCGGCGAAGACACCGTCGATGTCGGGGTGGGCCTGGAGCAGGTTCGTCATCACGTCGAGGCCCTTGGTGCGGTCGAAGTCGGCGGGCTGCTCGGCGACCACCTCGATCCCGGGATAGGCCTTGAGCCCTTCCGCGAAGCCCGCGCCGCGCTCCCGGCTCGCCGAGGTACCGGCCAGCCCTTGCAGGATGACGATCTTGCCCTTGCCGCCCAGCTTGTCGGCCAGCGCCCTGGCGCCCAGCTTGCCGCCCTCGACGTTGTCGGAGGCCACGAGCGCGGCGGTCTCCGCCTTGTTGACGCCCCGGTCGACGCCCACGACGGGGATGTCGGCCTTGTTGGCGGCGCGCACGGAGGGGCCCGCCGCGTCGGAGTCCACCGGGTTGACGATGATCGAGTCGACGCCCTCGCTGGTGAAGTTCTGCAGCTGGTTGGCCTGCTGCGAGGCGTCGTTCTGCGCGTCGGTGACGGTGAGGTCCACGCCGAGCTTCTTCGCCTCCTCCTGGGCACCGTCCTTGATCTGCACGAAGAAGGGGTTGTTCAGGGTCGACAGGGACAGCCCCAGCTTCTGGCCGGCCGCCGCCGACGAACCGCCGTGCAGGAACGTCGTCGCGCCCACGACCGCCGCCGCGACCACCGCGGCCAGCACATACGTCACCGCCTGCTTGCGCCGGTCGGCCGAGCCCCCGGCACCGGCCGCCACCGGGGTCGCCCCGGCCTTCCGGCGGACCGTGTCCAGCAGCACCGCCAGCGCGATGACGACACCGATGACGACCTGCTGCCAGAAGGCCGACACCGACAGCAGGTTCAGCCCGTTCCGCAGCACCGCCAGGATCAGCGCGCCGATCAGCGTCCCCGAGGCCTTGCCCGTACCACCGGCCAGCGAGGCACCGCCGATGACGACCGCCGCGATCGCGTCCAGCTCATAGCCCTGTGCGGCCTGCGGCTGCGCGGAGGACAGCCGGGAGGCGAGCACGATGCCGGCCGCGGCGGCGAACAGCCCGGACAGCGCGTAGATCGCCAGCTTCTGCCGCTTCACCCGGAGCCCGGACAGCCGCGCGGCCTCCTCGTTGCCGCCGATCGCGTACATGGAACGCCCGATGTACGTCCGCCCGAGGATCACCGCCGTGATCAGCCCCATCACGACCATCACCAGGACCGGCACCGGCAGCCAGCCGCCCAGCGTGTCACCGAGGTGCGAGACCGAGTCCGGGAACGGGATCGGACTGCCCTGCGAGATCACCAGCGACAGTCCCCGTCCCACGGACAGCATGGCGAGCGTCGCGATGAACGGCGGGAGCTTCCCGTACGAGATCAGGGCGCCGTTGACGAGACCGCAGGCGAGGCCGGTGGCGATCGCCAGGATCACGGCTGTCCAGACCGGCACGCCCTCCGAAGTGGCGCTCCAGGCGAGGACGGTGGCCGACAGCGCCGCCACCGAGCCGACGGACAGGTCGATGCCCGCCGAGACGATCACGAAGGTGACACCGAAGGCGAGGATGGCGGTCACGGCCGCCTGGACGCCGATGTTGAGCAGATTGTCGGTCGTCAGGAAGTCGCCGGAGAGCACCGACATCGCGATGACGAGGGCGATGAGCGCGGTGAGCGCCCCGTTGTCGAGCAGGAGCCGGCGAAGCCCCGAGGCGCCACTCGCGCCCGTCGTGCTCTTGAGCGTGTCAGCGGCCACGGGGGGCCTCCACTTCGGTAGCGGGTTCAACTGTGGTGGTGGGGGCGGAGACGGCGAGGGCCATCACCGCGTCCTGGGTGGCGTCGGCGGCGTGCAGCTCGCCCGCGATCCGCCCCTGGGCCATGACCAGCACCCGGTCGCTCATGCCGAGCACCTCGGGCAGATCACTGGAGATCATGAGAACGGCGGCACCTTGAGCGGTGAGTTCATTGATCAGCTCATAGATCTCGACCTTCGCGCCGACGTCGATGCCGCGCGTGGGCTCGTCGAGGATCAGCACCCTGGTGTCGGCCAGCAGCCACTTGCCGATGACGACCTTCTGCTGGTTGCCACCGGAGAGGGTGCGTACGTGCTGGTGCAGCCCGGCCATCCGGACCCCGAGCTGTTCGGCGACCCGGGCGGCGTCGGCCCGCTGCCCCTTGAGGTCCACGAACCCGCCTTTGGTGGCGCCCCGCAGGGTGACCAGCCCCAGGTTCTCCTCGACGGAGGCGTCCAGCACCAGCCCCTGACCCTTGCGGTCCTCGGGCACGAGCCCGATCCCGGCCGCCATCGCCGCGTTGACGTCGTCCTTGGGCACCGGGGCGCCCCCGACCTTCACGGCGCCCTTGTCGTACGGATCGGCGCCGAAGACGGCCCGCACGACCTCCGTACGACCGGCCCCCACGAGCCCCGCGATGCCGACGACCTCACCGGCCCGCACCTCGAAGCTCACGTCATGGAAGACACCGTCCCTGGTCAGCCCCTCGACGACGAGCAACGCCTCCCCGGCGTCCGGCTGCCGCCGCGGATACTGCTGCTCGATCGACCGCCCCACCATCAGCCGTACGAGCTCGTCCTCGGGCGTGGAGGCGGGCACCTGTCCGACACTCTTCCCGTCCCGGATGACGGTGACCCGGTCCCCCAGGGCGGCGATCTCCTCCAGGTGATGGGTGATGAAGACGATCCCGACGCCGTCCTCACGCAGCCTGCGCACGATGGCGAAGAGCTTGTCGACCTCCTCGGTCGTCAGCACGGCGGTCGGCTCGTCCATGATGAGCACGCGCGCGTTCAGGCTGAGCGCCTTGGCGATCTCGACCATCTGAAGCCGCGCGATACCGAGTTCACGCACACGCGCGCGTGGGGACACCTGCACGCCGACCCGCTCCAGCAGTTCGGCGGCGTCGGCCTCCATCCGCTTCCGGTCGATCATCCCGAAGCGACGGGGCTGCCGCCCCAGGAAGATGTTCTCGGCGACCGTGAGGTCGGGCACGAGGTTGAACTCCTGGTAGATGGTGGCGATCCCGAGGCGCTCGGAGTCCTGCGCCCCGTGGATGGTCACCTCCCGGCCATCGACGAAGACGCGCCCGGCGTCGGGCCGATAGGCCCCGGAGAGCATCTTGATCAGCGTGCTCTTGCCCGCGCCGTTCTCACCGAGCAGTACGTGCACCTCGCCCCGGCGCAGATCGAAGTCGACGCCGTCCAGCGCGACCACGCCCGGGAAGGTTTTCCGTATGCCCTCGATGCGCAGCAACTCGTCCGCGTTGCTCACGACTGGCTCCTGTTCTGTGCGGGGTCCTCGCCGCAGGAGCGGCGTACGACGAGACGGGCGGGGAGGGCGACGGAGGCGGGGGGCCGCCCCTCGATGCGGTCGATCAGGGCCCGTACGGCGGCCCGCCCCAGCTCACCCGTGGGCTGGGCGATCGCGGTGATCGGCGGATCGGTGTGCACGAACCAGGGGATGTCGTCGAACGCGGCCAGACCGACGTCCTCCGGAACGCGCATTCCACGCGCGCGTACGGCGTCCAGCGCGCCGAGAGCCATCAGGTTGTCGGCGGCGAACACGACCTCGGGCGGCTCGGCGAGCGACAGGAACCCCTCAGTCACCCGACGCCCACTCTCGGCCTGGAAGTCGCCCTGCCCTGTGTAGGCGTCCGGGAGCGGAATCCCGTACTCGGCGAGGGCATCCCGGAAGGCCTCGACCCGCTCCCGCCCGGTGGTGGTCGCCGCCGGTCCCGCGATGATCGCGAGCCGCCGATGCCCGAGCCCGTACAGATGCGCCACGAGATCCCGTACGGCACCCCGCCCGTCCGCCCGCACCACCGGCACGTCCACACCAGGGATCCACCGGTCCACGAACACCATCGGAGTGCCCGAGCGGGCGGCGTCCAGCACGAGCGGGGACCCGCCGTCGGTGGGGGACACGAGAAGCCCATCGATCCGCCGATCGAGGAGGTTCCGCACATGGTGATCCTGAAGCTCGGGCCGCTCGTCGGCGTTCCCGATGATCACGCTGTACCCCAGCGCCCGAGCCGCCTCCTCCACGGACCGCGCCAGCTCCGTGAAGTAAGGGTTCATCACGTCGCTGATCACAAGGCCGAGGGTGTGGGTCTGATCGGTGCGCAGCGAGCGGGCGACGGCGTTGGGGCGGTACTCCAGCGCTGCCACGGCGGCCAGCACACGCGTGCGTGCGTCCTCACTGACCGACGGATGGTCGTTCAGGACGCGCGACACCGTGGCGACGGAGACCCCCGCCTCGGCAGCGACATCCTTGATGCTGGCCATCGCCGCTCCACCTCCTCGTGGAACTCGTGCAGCCCGTGAAGACTGCGTGGAATCGATTACATCGACCTCTGCAGGGAGGATTGGAATCGATTACACACCGCTTATCAAGCCCCGAGACCAGATCGTGACGAGGTCGGACCACGCCTGCGGTCACACGGCGTGCGCGCGCGAGCGCGGCCTGTCGTGCGGCGTACGGGCGCGTCCTGCTGACGGCGGGCCGGTGAGGGCCCGTTCTTATGGGCCTCTTAGATGTGATTTCTCGTGTGAAGCGGATTTTCCAGGAAAAGGGAACCGCCCCGGGCGGTATTGCGCCGGGGCGGTTTGCTGTCACTTTCCTGTCGCTCAGACGCGCAGGTTCTTCAGCGTGAACCAGAAATAGGTGGAGGAGTCCGAGGGGGCGGCGGCCTTGTCGTAGTACTTCTGGTTTGCCGTGGTGCGGTTGGCGCAGTCGGCCACGGTGTATCCCCAGACCTCGACCTGGGCGCCGTTGCTGACGAGTGCCCTGGTGTCGTTCCACGCACCCGGTGTGACCCGGAAACACTGCTGCACACCGCCACCGGCGACCCCGATGGTGCGGACGTCCGATGGCACGTTCACCTGCAGATAGTGCTTGCCCGGGTGGCCGGGCGCGTCGGCCTGGGCGGGGGCCGCGATGGCGCCGGTCACGGCGGCGGCCAGGCAAAGGGCGCCGACGGCGCGTAAGGCGGAGGCTTTCCGTGCGGGCTTTCCGAATCGCATTCAGGAGCTCCTTCAAAAGTTTCTCACTGGGAGCCGACCTTGTGTGGGGGGCGGCCTTTTCATCTTACCATGGAGGAAATGGACAACCGCATTCCAGATGATGCTTGAAGTGTAAAGTTCGGTCTCTTCTTGTGATTGAAAGGTGAAGAAGGATTACCCTGTGGTTTTACTGAGCGGTCGCTTTCGAGCAGGTCGCGTACGCCGACTCGCTCCCGTTGTCCGACCCGGGCGGTACCGTCGGATCATGGTCAGTCGGGAGGGGCAGACGGGGCGGTCGGGCGCGGGGGAGCGGCACCTGGCCGTGCTCGAAGGTGTCCTGGAGCGGATCACCTACGCCAACGAGGACAACGGCTACACGGTCGCGCGCGTGGACACCGGCCGGGGCGGCGGCGACCTGCTGACCGTCGTCGGCGCGCTGCTCGGCGCGCAGGTGGGGGAGTCGCTGCGGATGGAGGGGCGTTGGGGGTCCCATCCGCAGTACGGCAAGCAGTTCACCGTCGAGAACTACACGACGGTCCTCCCGGCCACCGTCCAGGGCATCCGCCGCTACCTCGGCTCGGGCCTCGTCAAGGGCATCGGCCCGGTCTTCGCCGACCGCATCACCCAGCACTTCGGCCTGGACACCCTGAAGATCATCGAGGAGGAGCCCAAGCGGCTCATCGAGGTCCCGGGCCTCGGCCCCAAGCGCACCAAGAAGATCGCCGACGCCTGGGAGGAGCAGAAGGCGATCAAGGAGGTCATGCTCTTCCTCCAGACGGTCGAGGTGTCGACGTCCATCGCCGTGCGCATCTACAAGAAGTACGGCGACGCCTCGATCTCCGTCGTGAAGAACCAGCCGTACCGGCTGGCAGCCGACGTCTGGGGCATCGGCTTCCTCACCGCCGACAAGATCGCCCAGTCCGTCGGCATACCGCACGACAGCCCGGAGCGCGTCAAGGCGGGCCTCCAGTACGCCCTTTCGCAGGCCACCGACCAGGGCAACTGCTACCTCCCGGAGGAGAGGCTGATCGCCGACGCGGTCAAGCTCCTCCAGGTCGACACGGGCCTGGTCATCGAGTGCCTGGCGGAACTGGCCCAGCCGGACGAGGACTCCGGCGAACCCGGTGTCGTACGGGAGAAGGTGCCCGGTGAGCACGGTGAGCCGGTCACCGCGATCTACCTCGTCCCGTTCCACCGCGCCGAACTCTCCCTGTCCGCCCAGCTGTTGCGTCTCCTGCGCACCGACGAGGACCGGATGCCCGGCTTCCGGGACGTGGCCTGGGACAGGGCGCTGGCGTGGCTCAAGGGGCGTACGGGCGCGGAGTTGGCGCCGGAGCAGGAGGCGGCCGTACGCCTCGCGCTCACCGAGAAGGTGGCCGTGCTCACCGGCGGCCCGGGCTGCGGCAAGTCCTTCACGGTCCGGTCCATCGTCGAGCTGGCCCGCGCCAAGAAGGCCAAGGTGGTCCTCGCCGCCCCGACCGGCCGCGCCGCCAAGCGCCTCGCCGAGCTGACCGGGGCCGAGGCCTCCACCGTCCACCGGCTGCTGGAGCTGAAGCCGGGCGGCGACGCGGCGTACGACCGGGACCGCCCGCTGGACGCGGACCTGGTGGTCGTCGACGAGGCGTCCATGCTGGACCTGCTGCTCGCCAACAAGCTGGTGAAGGCGGTGCCTCCGGGGGCGCATCTGCTGTTCGTCGGGGACGTCGACCAGCTGCCCAGCGTCGGCGCCGGCGAGGTGCTGCGCGATCTGCTGGCCGACGGCAGCCCGGTCCCGGCGGTCCGCCTCACCAAGGTCTTCCGGCAGGCCCAGCAGTCCGGCGTCGTCACCAACGCGCACCGGATCAACTCCGGGCACCACCCGGTCACCGACGGCATGAAGGACTTCTTCCTCTTCGTCGAGGACGACACGGAGGAGGCCGGACGGCTCACCGTGGACGTGGCGGCACGGCGGATTCCGGCCAAGTTCGGGCTCGACCCCCGGCGCGACATCCAGGTGCTCGCGCCGATGCACCGGGGCCCGGCCGGCGCGGGCAACCTCAACGGTCTGCTCCAGCAGGCCATCACCCCGGCGCGCCCCGATCTGCCCGAGAAGCGGTTCGGCGGCCGGGTCTTCCGCGTCGGCGACAAGGTCACCCAGATTCGCAACAATTATGAGAAGGGCGAGAACGGCGTCTTCAACGGCACCGTCGGCGTCGTCACCGCTCTCGACCCCGTTGACCAGCGGTTGACGGTGCTCACGGACGAGGACGAGGAGGTGGCGTACGAGTTCGACGAACTGGACGAGCTGGCGCACGCCTACGCGGTCACGATCCACCGGTCCCAGGGCAGCGAGTACCCCGCCGTGGTGATCCCGGTGACCACCGGGGCCTGGATGATGCTCCAGCGCAACCTCCTCTACACGGCCGTCACCCGGGCGAAGAAGCTGGTCGTCCTGGTGGGCTCCCGCAAGGCCATAGGCCAGGCGGTGCGCACGGTCTCCGCGGGCCGGCGCTGCACGGCCCTGGACTTCCGGCTCGCGCCACGGGCCCTGTGACCGCAGGATCACCAAGTGAGGCCCCAGACCGCAGGATCACCGGGTCGGGCATCGGACCGAAGGATCTCCCAAGGGGTCCCGAACGGCCCGAAGGATCTGCGGAACGGACCTCTCGTGAGGCCTTGGTGGCGCGTGAGTGAAATTTGATCGATCAAACGAGTCGGAAAGGTCACACAGCCCTTCCAGATGTCGGACGGAAGGGGCAGGATGAGCAAGTTGGCGGCACTCAGTGCCGCCGACGGGCCCGATGGTCGACCCCGAGTGCACTCTCCTGAGCCAATTGGGGGAAGGTAGAGACAGTCAGGGCACCTCGAAGATGAGGCACTACGTCGGTGAGGGAAGACGTGAGCGACAACTCTGTAGTACTGCGGTACGGCGACGGCGAGTACACCTACCCGGTGATCGACAGCACCGTCGGCGACAAGGGCTTCGACATCGGGAAGCTCCGGGCCCATACCGGTCTGGTCACCCTGGACAGCGGTTACGGGAACACCGCCGCCTATAAATCCGCCATCACGTATCTGGACGGCGAGGCGGGCATCCTCCGCTACCGCGGCTACCCGATCGAGCAGCTGGCCGAGCGCTCCACCTTCCTGGAGGTCGCCTACCTGCTGATCAACGGCGAGCTGCCGACCGTCGACGAGCTCTCCAGCTTCAAGAACGACATCACCCAGCACACGCTGCTGCACGAGGATGTCAAGAACTTCTACCGGGGCTTCCCCCGGGACGCCCACCCGATGGCGATGCTGTCCTCCGTGGTCAGCGCCCTGTCGACGTTCTACCAGGACAGCCACAACCCGTTCGACGAGCGGCAGCGCAATCTCTCCACGATCCGCCTGCTCGCCAAGCTTCCGACGATCGCGGCGTACGCGTACAAGAAGTCGATCGGCCACCCGTTCGTCTACCCGCGCAACGACCTCGGTTACGTCGAGAACTTCCTGCGCATGACCTTCTCGGTCCCCGCGCAGGAGTACGAGCTCGACCCGGTCGTCGTCTCCGCCCTCGACAAGCTGCTCATCCTGCACGCGGACCACGAGCAGAACTGTTCGACCTCCACGGTCCGCCTGGTCGGCTCCTCGCAGGCGAACATGTTCGCCTCGATCTCGGCCGGTATCTCCGCGCTCTGGGGCCCGCTGCACGGCGGCGCCAACCAGTCCGTGCTGGAGATGCTGGAGGGCATCCGCGACGCCGGCGGCGACGTCGACTCCTTCATCCGCAAGGTGAAGAACAAGGAGGACGGCGTCCGTCTGATGGGCTTCGGCCACCGGGTCTACAAGAACTTCGACCCGCGCGCCAAGATCATCAAGGCTGCCGCGCACGACGTCCTCTCGGCCCTCGGCAAGTCCGACGAGCTGCTGGACATCGCGCTGAAGCTGGAGGAGCACGCGCTCTCCGACGACTACTTCGTCTCGCGCAGCCTCTACCCGAACGTGGACTTCTACACGGGTCTGATCTACCGCGCCATGGGCTTCCCGACCGAGATGTTCACGGTCCTCTTCGCCCTCGGCCGCCTTCCGGGCTGGATCGCCCAGTGGCACGAGATGATCAAGGAGCCGGGGTCCCGCATCGGTCGGCCCCGTCAGATCTACACCGGTGTTGTGGAGCGCGACTTCGTTCCGGTC
>NZ_AEJC01000193.1 GCF_000317595.1 Streptomyces ipomoeae 91-03
CCGCCGCGTCACAGCCCGTACCGCTCCCGCGCCTCCTTCACCGCCGTCGCCTTGACCTCGCCGCGCTTGGCGAGTTGGGCGAGCGCGGCGACGACGATGGACTGGGCGTCGACGCCGAAGTGGCGGCGGGCGGCCTCGCGGGTGTCCGACAGGCCGAAGCCGTCGGCGCCGAGGGACGAGTAGTCCTGCTCGACCCACTGGGCGATCTGGTCGGGGACCTGGCGCATGTAGTCGGAGACGGCCAGCACCGGGCCCTCGGCACCCTGGAGGGCCTGGCGGATGTACGGCACCCGCTCCTCGCCCCGCAGCAGCGCGGCGTCCGCCTCCAGGGCGTCCCGGCGCAGCTCGCTCCAGGACGTCGCCGACCACACGTCCGCCGCGACACCCCACTCCTCCGCGAGGAGCTTCTGCGCCTCAAGGGCCCAGTGGATCGCCGTACCGGCGCCCAGGAGCTGGATCCGCGGGGCGTTCGCCACCGGCGAGAGCCCGGCCGACTCCGCCGTGTTGAAGCGGTACAGGCCCTTGACGATGCCCTCGTCGATGCCGAGGCCGGCCGGCTTGGCGGGCTGCGGGAGGGGCTCGTTGTAGACGGTGAGGTAGTAGAAGACGTTCGGGTCCTCGCCCGGCGCCGCCTCGCCGTACATACGGCGCAGGCCGTCCTTCACGATCGTCGCGACCTCGTACGCGAACGCCGGGTCGTACGTCAGCGCCGCCGGGTTGGTGGCCGCGATCACCGGCGAGTGACCGTCCGCGTGCTGCAGGCCCTCGCCCGTCAGCGTCGTACGGCCGGCCGTCGCGCCGACGAGGAAGCCGCGGCCGAGCTGGTCGCCGAGCTGCCACATCTGGTCGGCCGTGCGCTGCCAGCCGAACATCGAGTAGAAGATGTAGAACGGGATCATCGCCTCGCCGTGCGTCGCGTACGACGTCGAAGCGGCGATGAAGTCGGCCATCGAACCGGCCTCGGTGATCCCCTCGTTGAGGATCTGGCCGTCCTTGGCCTCCTTGTAGTACATCAGCTGGTCACGGTCGACCGGCTCGTACGTCTGGCCCTTGGGCGAGTAGATCCCGAGGGAGGGGAACAGGCTCTCCATGCCGAAGGTGCGCGCCTCGTCCGGCACGATCGGCACCCAGCGCCTGCCCGTCTCCTTGTCGCGGACCAGGTCCTTGATGAGACGGACGAACGCCATGGTCGTCGCCACGTTCTGCGAGCCGGAGCCCTTGTCGAAGGACGCGAACGCCTTCTCCGCCGGGGCCGGCAGCGGCGCCACCGGGTGCACGCGGCGGGCCGGGGCCGGGCCGCCGAGGGCGGCGCGGCGCTCCTGGAGGTAGCGGACCTCGGGGGAGTCGGCGCCGGGGTGGCCGTAGGGGACCACACCGTCGACGAAGTCGCTGTCCTTGATCGGCAGCTCCAGCAGGTCCCGCATCGCCTTGAACTCGTCCACCGTCAGCTTCTTCATCTGGTGGTTGGCGTTCTTCGACGCGAAGCCCTCGCCGAGGGTGAAGCCCTTGACGGTCTGGGCCAGGATGACGGTCGGCGCGCCCTTGAACTCCACGGCCGCCTTGTACGCGGCGTAGACCTTGCGTGCCTCGTGACCACCGCGGGAGAGGTGGAAGCACTCCAGGATCTTGTCGTCGCTCAGCAGCTTCGCCATCTCGACGAGCGCCGGGTCCTTGCCGAAGAAGTCCTGGCGGATGTAGGCGGCGTCACGCGTCTGGTACGTCTGCACCTGGGCGTCGGGTACCTCGCGCAGCCGGCGTACGAGCGCGCCGGTGGTGTCGAGGCGGAACAGCTCGTCCCACGCCGTACCCCACAGCGTCTTGATGACGTTCCAGCCCGCGCCCCGGAACTGGGCCTCCAGCTCCTGCACGATCTTGAAGTTGGCGCGGACCGGACCGTCGAGGCGCTGCAGGTTGCAGTTGATGACGAAGGTGAGGTTGTCGAGGCCTTCGCGGGAGGCGAGGGCGAGTGCCGCCGTCGACTCCGGCTCGTCCATCTCGCCGTCGCCGAGGAACGCCCAGACGTGCGAGCCGGTGACGTCCTTGATGCCGCGGTTGGTGAGATAGCGGTTGAAGCGCGCCTGGTAGATGGCGGAGAGGGGGCCGAGGCCCATCGACACGGTCGGGAACTCCCACAGCCAGGGGAGGCGGCGGGGGTGCGGATACGACGGCAGGCCGTTGCCGCCGGCCTCGCGGCGGAAGTTGTCGAGGTGGTGCTCGTTCAGGCGGCCGTCGAGGAAGGCGCGGGCGTAGATGCCGGGGGAGGCGTGGCCCTGGATGTACAGCTGGTCGCCGGAACCGTCGGCTTCCTTGCCCTTGAAGAAGTGGTTGAAGCCCGTCTCGTAGAGCCAGGCGGCGGAGGCGAAGGTGGCGATGTGGCCGCCGACGCCGTATTTGCTGCCGCGGGTGACCATCGCCGCCGCGTTCCAGCGGTTCCACGCGGTGATCTTCCGCTCCATCTCCTCGTCACCGGGCACGCTCGGCTCGGCGGCGGTGGGGATGGTGTTGACGTAGTCCGTCTCCAGCAGCTTGGGCAGCGCGATGCCGTTGCCCTCCGCGCGTTCCAGGGTGCGGCGCATCAGGTACGCGGCGCGGTGCGGGCCCGCCGCCTTGGCGACGGCGTCCAGGGAGGCCTGCCATTCGGCGGTCTCCTCCGGGTCCCGGTCCGGGAGCTGGTCGAGCGCGCTCGGCTGGATGGCGTTGGGGTCGGTCATTGCGCCGCCTTCCTCAGTCGAAGGGGGTTCCCTCATCAGTGCGGGGTCGGGGGTTGCCCTTGGGGGGTGCCCTTTGTCTTTGGCAGGACAGGGCGGGGGCTTCGGTGCGGCGCTGATTTACAGCTCCGTCACGTGGCCCGTCGGCGACTGTAACCCCGTGATCGATGATCGATCAAAGGGTGACGTACGGAAATGTGGTGGATATCGAGAAATTGGCATTCCGTGCCGCTGATACAGGCACGCGGTGCCGCGTTTTCCCTGCTCATCTGAGGTGCGGCAGGCGGATTTGGGCGGGACGCCGCCCGCTCGCGGTGGCCGGCGGGCGGCTCGGGAAGGTCACATCATCGATGTCCGTGCGGGCTCGCCCGTCTCCATCCGCTCTTCCTGGCCGATGGATCGGCGGGCCTGCTCCCGCCCTGTGCGCTCCCGTTCGAGGCGCTCGTGTTCCTCGTGCTGACGTGCGGCCTGCTCCCGTGTGATCACCTCCGTGGCGGCGCCGACGGCGACCGCGACCGGCCATGCCATGGCTCCGGCGGCGGTCATGCCGCCGAGGAGGCCGTAGAAGGCCAGTTTGCGGGGCGAGGGGAGCAGTGAGGTGGCCTTGGTGCCCGTGCGGAAGATGTCGCCCGGAGTCACGTAGGGGATGGGCACGCGGGGATGCGCGGTGTGCAGGTGGACCACCTTGCCGCCCGTGTGCCGCTCCTGGTCGTGCCTCTCTTCCGGGAGTGTCGCCTGGGGCATCGCCTCGGGCTGGTCCTGGAGCCGGTCCTGTTGCCGCGCTTGCTGGATCTGCGATTCGGGGGAAGTCATATCCGTCCTCCCCTGTCGGAAGTGGGTGGTGGTCGGATGT
>NZ_AEJC01000194.1 GCF_000317595.1 Streptomyces ipomoeae 91-03
TTGAGGTTTAGAAGAAGCCAAGCTTCTGAGGGCTGTAGGAACAAAGAATGTTCTTCGTCTGCTGGTAGTGGTCCAGCATCATCTTGTGGGTCTCGCGGCCGATGCCCGAGCCCTTGTAGCCGCCGAACGCGGCGTGGGCCGGGTACGCGTGGTAGCAGTTCGTCCAGACGCGGCCCGCCTGGATGGAACGGCCCGCGCGGTAGGCGGTGTTGGCGTCCCGCGTCCACACGCCGGCCCCGAGGCCGTACAGCGTGTCGTTGGCTATTTTGATGGCGTCGTCGAAGTCGTTGAACGACGTGACGGACACGACCGGCCCGAAGATCTCCTCCTGGAAGATCCGCATACGGTTGTCGCCCTCGAAGATCGTCGGCTGGACGTAGTAGCCGCCCTTCAACTCCCCGTCATGCTCGATGCGTTCTCCACCGGTGAGGACCTTGGCCCCCTCCTGTCGGCCGATGTCCAGGTAGGAGAGGATCTTCTCCAACTGGTCGTTGGAGGCCTGTGCGCCGATCATGGTGTCGGTGTCGAGCGGGTGCCCGGTCTTGATCTGCTCGGTGCGGGCCACGGCCGCTTCCATGAACTCGGCGTAGTGACCGCGCTGCACCAGCGCCCGCGAGGGACAGGTGCACACCTCGCCCTGGTTGAGCGCGAACATCGTGAAGCCTTCGAGGGCCTTGTCGCGGAAGTCGTCGTTCGCCGACCACACGTCGTCGAAGAAGATGTTCGGCGACTTGCCACCGAGTTCGAGCGTCACCGGCGTGATGTTCTCCGAGGCGTACTGCATGATCAGCCGCCCGGTCGTCGTCTCGCCCGTGAACGCCACCTTCGCCACCCGCGGACTGGACGCCAGCGGCTTGCCCGCCTCCACCCCGAACCCGTTGACGATGTTCACGACACCCGGCGGCAGCAGATCGGAGACCAGGCTCAGCCAGACGTGGATCGACGCCGGAGTCTGCTCTGCCGGCTTGAGCACGACCGCGTTGCCCGCCGCCAGCGCGGGCGCCAGCTTCCAGGTCGCCATCAGGATCGGGAAGTTCCACGGAATGATCTGGGCGACCACACCGAGCGGCTCGTGGAAGTGGTACGCCACCGTGTCGTCGTCGAGCTCCGCGAGCGAACCCTCCTGCGCGCGGATCGCCCCCGCGAAGTACCGGAAGTGGTCGATCGCCAGCGGAATGTCGGCGGCCAGCGTCTCGCGCACCGGCTTGCCGTTCTCCCAGCTCTCCGCGACCGCCAGCTTCTCCAGGTTGGCTGCATCCGATCGGCGATCTTCCACAGGATGTCCGCACGCTCGGTCACCGACGTACGGCCCCAGCCCGGCGCGGCGGCGTGCGCCGCGTCCAACGCCCGCTCCACGTCCTCGCTCGTACCCCGCGCGATCTCCGTGAACGGCAGCCCGTTCACCGGGCTCGGGTTCTCGAAGTACTGCCCCCGCGCGGGCGGCACATACTCACCCCCGATGAAGTGGTCGTACCGCGCCTCATAGGAGACGACCGCGCCATCCGTACCGGGCGCTGCGAAACGCGTCATGAAGTACCTGCCTCCAAGAAGCGCCACCCGCCATTGGGCAGCTCTCGCGAGGAGGCTAGAAACCCAATGGTTGCAACGACGTTGCGGAGCCGTCCTCATTCCACCGCTTCAGGCTCGCCCGCCTCGAACGCGACGCGGCAACGCTCCACCTGCCCCGCCACCTCCTCCATGAACCAGCGCATGATCTCGTAGGGGATGACATGTTCGTCATCGCTGTGGACATGGACCGTCGGCTCCAGGTCCGGATCCTCATCGGGTATGTACGCCACCAGGAAGGCGGAGCCGGGCAGGTGAGTCATCGCCGTGGGCATCCCGGCCGACCTGGGCGGCAGCGGAACCGCCTCACTGAGTTCCACACACCACGCGTCGTCGGGCAACGCGTAGTGGAACACGATGGCGTAGCGCTTGCCTGCGTGATCACGGAACTCCGGCATGACCGCAGGCTGCCACGGCTGGCGCCGCCGCGTCGCCCGGATTTCCCGCCGAGCCAGGGGGCCAGGGGCCAGGAGGCGAGGGGACCAGGAGGCGAGGACGCCAGGAGGCCAGAGGGCCAGTAGGCGAGGACGCCAGGAGGCAGGAGGCCCGGCTGCCCGGAAGCCGCTCTGCCTTCGGGGCCGGACTCAGAGCCGCCGGCCCCGCACCCAACCAGACGGTGCCGCCAGTTCCGCCTCCAACTCGCGCAGCCTCGCCCGCACGGCCGCCGTCGGTCGTACGGCCGCGAGCGCCCGCCATACGTCGAGGTCGTCCTCGCCCCACGGGGCGTGCGCCCAGTCCGCCAGGAGGTCGGGGTCGCGCCGGGCTATGAGGGCCGTGCGCAGCCCGTCGGCGAGCCGGTGCCGCAGTCGTACGACGGCCGGTGCCTGCGAACCGGGCAGCAGGGGACCGCCGTACGCCGCCACGGCCGAGGTGACCGCTCCCGTCTCCAACCTCCTTTCCACGACCGCCACATCCGACTCGACCGGAACCATGAGCCGGTACGGACGCGACCCCAGCAAACCGGGCCCGAGCAGCCGCCGCAGCCGCGCCACCTCGGCCCGCAACGTCACCGGTGTCACCGACTCGTCCTCGTACAGCGCGCACAGCAACTCGTCACCGGACAGCCCTTCCGGATGCCGGGACAGCAACACCAGGATCTCGCTGTGCCGACGGCTGAGCCTGACCTTCCCCCCGCCGACCAGGAGTTGGGCCTCGTCACGGCCGAGAGCGGTGAGTTCGAGCGCGTCGGTCGCGGCACCGGGCGGGGCGAGCAGCGCCAGCTGTGATTCGGCTGCCCGCGCCACCGCCTGTACGAAGCCAAGGCTGTGCGGATGCGCCAGCCGGTCGCCGCCGGTGATGTCGACCGCGCCGAGCACCCGCCCGGTGCGCGGATCGTGCACCGGCGCCGCCGCACACGTCCACGGCTGCACCCGCCGTATGAAGTGCTCGGCCGCGAAAACCTGCACGGGCCGGTCCAGGGCGACCGCCGTACCCGGCGCATTCGTGCCGACCGCGGACTCCGCCCAGCGCGCTCCCGGAACGAAGTTCATCCGGTCCGCCCGCCGTCTGGTCGCCGGATGCCCCTCCACCCACAGCAGCCTGCCCTGCGCGTCGCACACCGCCAGCAGATGCTCGCCGTCCGCCGCGAACGTGCCCAGCAGCTCCCGGACCAACGGCATCACCCTCGCCAGCGGATGCTCCGCGCGATAGGTGCCGAGGTCGCCGTCCGTCAGCTCCACCCGCGCGGTGCCCTCGGGCCCGACCCCTGCCTTGGCCGAGCGTCGCCATGAATCGGCCACCACGGAACGCACGGGTCTCGCCACCGTGCCCCGCTGCGTGAACACCTCATGAGCCCGGCGCAGCACCCGCACCCGCTCGACGGGGTCGGCTCCAGGTTCGAGAGCCACCCATGGATCGGTCAACTCGGCCTCCCGAAAGGCTTGCGCGGCAGGGACCATCGTCACGCCGGACCGACGCCCCGACAAGCCACGTGACGGCGCCCGCAGCCTCGGACGCGACATGGACCGTGACCTCGTCTGTGCCGAACGCGGCGCCGGCGGTGCACCCGCCGTCCCGCTCCCGCTCAGACGGCGTTGACCAGACGTATGTACCGATCCCAGTCCCAGTGCGGCCCGGGATCGGTGTGGTCGGTGCCCGGAACCTCGTGGTGACCGATGATGTGATCGCGGTCCTTCGGCAAGCTGTACCTCTCGCAGATCGTCGCGGTGAGTGCCGCCGACTGCTCGTACATGGCACCCGTGAAGTACTCGGGCTGGTCCACCCAGCCCTCGTGCTCGATGCCGATGCTCCGCGCGTTGTAGTCCCAGTTGCCCGCGTGCCAGGCGATGTCACGTTCACGGACGCACTGGGTGATCCTTCCGTCGGCCGACCGCAGGACATAGTGCGCGGACACCTGCTTGGCCGGGTTCCAGAAGACGGGCAGGGTGTTCTTGTACGTCGTCTGGGTCACATGGATGATCACCAGGTCGATCGGGTGGCTGGTCGGGCGGTCGGCCGCGGTGTAGTTGGCCGGGCTCGCCGGTTCCCATCCGGCGTTCGGGTGGTCGACGGGCGGCGGGTGGGCGCCGGCCCGGGGGCTCGGGAGCATCGCGTAGGGGATCGCGGCGAGGGCGGTGCCCTTCAACAGACGCCGCCTGCTCGGCGACGATTCGGCTCCCTGGGTGTCGCTCATGGCTGGACGGCTCCGTTCTACCGACGGCAACAAGGTCTCCGACGTCCTGTGCGGAGACAGGCGCGTCATGTCGGAAGACGCATCCGCAGGTCGAGCGGCTGCGCCTCGCGTTGAATTACGGTACGGCGATGGACGATCAGCCGTCGGAGCGAGCGGAAATCGGTGGATAACCGGGCCGCTGTGGATAACTTCATCACCCACGCGAGGGAAATGACCCCGCGAGCCTGTGAATTGAGAGGTCGACTCGCCCGGTTGCAGGTCTGTGACCGAGTCACCTCGTCACGGGTGTACGCCGCACTTCCGGACACGGATGTACGCGGCGCCTCCTGAACACGGATGTACGCGGCGCCGCCTGGTCAAAGCTGTACGCCGAGTCTCGCCATCACGGCCGTACACCCAGCGTCGCCGGATCGTCCAGCACGCCCCGCACCACCGAATGCGCCGCCCCCAGCAGTGGCCCGTCCGAGCCCAGCCGCGACACGGTCACCGCACACGCGGGCCCTGCCGTGCGCCGGGCCAACTCGTGCTCCAGGGCCGGAAGCAGCCAGGGCGCCAGCGCGGCCAGGGCGCCGCCCAGCACTACGGTCTCGGGGTCCAGCAGATTGACCGCGCCGGTCAGCGCGATGCCGAGCGCGGTCCCGGCGCCGCGCAGCGCCCGGCGTACCTCGTCGTCACCGGCGGCGGCCCTCTCGGCGAGCAACTCGACGCTGTCCTCGCCCGGTTCCAGCCCGGCCGCCCGCAGCACGGCCTCCTCACCGGCGTACTGCTCCAGACAGCCACGTCCACCGCACGCGCACTCGGGGCCCTCGGGCCGTACCGGCACATGGCCCAACTCACCGGCGAACCCACGCGTTCCACGGAGCAGTCGGCCGTCCACGACCACCGCGCCACCGATGCCGATCTCCGCGGAGACATGCAGGAAGTCGGACGGTGTCCCGTCGCCGAGCCAGAGTTCGGCGAGACCACCGAAGTTGGCCTCGTTGTCCACCGTCAGTGCCAGATCGCCCGGCAGCAGGGCGCCGAGGTCGGCGTCGTGCCAGTCGAGGTTGGGGGCGCGGACCACGGTCCGGGCGTCGCGCGCCACGAGTCCGGGCACGGCGACCGCGAGGCCCGCCGGCCACAATCCCTCGGTGCGCGCCGCGGCGATGACCTGGCGCACGAGTGCCGTCAGCTCCTGGATGACCGGCTCGGGCGACCGGCCCCGGTTGGTTCCCTGCTGGACGGCCCGCGCCCGCACCTCACCGCGCAGGTCCACGGCACAGACCGCGAGGTGGTCGACACCGATCTCCGCGCCGATTCCGGCCGGACCTCGTCCACTCAGGGCGAGCGCGGAGCCGGGCCGGCCGACCCGGCCCGGACGCTCGGGGCCCAGTTCCTCCAGGAGTCCCGAACGGATCAGCTCGTCCACCAGCGTCGACACGGCGGCCCGGGTGAGGCCGATGCGCGAGGCGACCGCGGCACGTGACAGCGGCCCCTCGGCGTTGACGGTGTGCATGACCCGGGAGAGGTTCCGGCGACGCATGCCCTGCTGGGTGTCGGGCAGACGGCGGCCGGGACCGCTCGGACGGGACTCGTGCAGCGGTGCGGTCATGCCTCCCTCGGCTCCCGTCGACGTGTGCTCGTGGATGTCCTGTAGATCATGCCGGAACCGACTTTCCCCACGTCAGACACCCCCTCGTCGCAACGGCACCCGACCGGGGCGTCAGCGCCCGTCCGGCTCGCGCTCCAGCAGCGGAGCCGCGTCGGAGAGTACCCCGGCGATCCTGGCCAGCGTCTCCTCGTCCCGCTCCACGGCTTCCAGTACCGGCCCGCGGGCGGTGTTCCAGCGGCGGGCGACCGACGCCGGGTCCTCGCCGGTGAGCAGCCCGGCGGCCTGCGCGGCGGCACCCAGCGCGACCAGCTCCTTGGCCTCGGGAACCTGCACGGCACGTCCCGACAGCCGCCGTACCGTCTGCTGCCAGGCCGTGCCCCGAGCGCCCCCGCCGATGAGCAGCAGCGGCGCGGAGGTGTCCGCGTCCTCGTCGAGTACCAGGTCGAGGGCGCCCAGCAGGGAGTGGACCGCGCCGTCGTACGCGGCCTGGAGCAGCTGCCCGCCGGTCGTGTCGTGCCGCAGCCCGTGCAGCAGGCCGGAGGCGTTCGGCAGGTTCGGGGTGCGCTCACCGTCCAGGTAGGGGAGCAGGGTGACGCCCGCGCCGGGCTCGACGGCCTCGCGGTCCAGGTTCAGCAGGGTGGCGACGCGGTCGACGGCCTGGGTGCAGTTCAGGGTGCAGGCCAGCGGCAGCCAGTCGCCGTGGGCGTCGGCGAAGCCCGCCACCGTGCCGGTCGGGTCGGCGGGGCGCCGCTTGGAGACCGCGTACACCGTGCCGGAGGTGCCGAGGCTCATCACCGGGGCACCGGGTCGCAGCCCGAGCCCCAGTGCGGCGGCGGCGTTGTCACCGGTGCCGGGAGCCACCAGGGTGCCCTTCGAGAACGGCAGGTCGTGGGCGTCCCGTACCGTTCCCGCGACCTCGCCCGGCCGCACCACACGGGGCAGCAGCGCCGGGTCCAGCCCCACATGGGCGAGGACCTCCTCGTCGTACGCCTCGGTCGCCGACGCCCACCAGCCCGTACCGGAGGCGTCGCCCCGGTCGGTCGTGCCCTGGCCCGTGAGGCGCTCGGTGAGGTAGTCGTGCGGCAGCCGTACGGCCGCGGTCGCCCGCACGGCCTCGGGCTCGTTCTCGGCCAGCCAGGCCCATTTCGTGACGGTGAACGACGCCCCCGGCACGCTTCCGGCACGCTCGGCCCAGGCCTTCGCGCCGCCCAGCTCCTCCACCAGACGACGGGCCTGCGGTGCCGACCGCACGTCGTTCCACAGCATCGCGGGACGGACCGGTTCGCCCCGGGCATCGAGGGTGACGAGGCCGTGCTGCTGGCCTCCGATCGACACCGCCGCGGCCTCGCGCGCCGCCTCCCCGCACTGGTTCAGCGCCTCGCACAGCGCGTCCCACCACTGCCGCGGATCGCTCTCGCGGCCCGCCCCGGAGGACACGGTGTGCGGCGCCTGCCCGCTCGCCACCACCCGTCCGGTCGACGCGTCGACGACCAGGGCCTTGGTGGACTGTGTGGACGAGTCCACACCGACGACGAGCGGACCCTCGGCTGTTGACATGGGGCTCTCCCTCTCACGCGGCTCATGACCGCCGTGGACGTGGCTGACGTCTCCGTCCCGGCGACATCTTGTCTTCCCAGAGACGCGTCCGCATACTAATTTGTAAATCGCCATGACGAAATAGTCGGAGCGCAAGGAGCCGCGGCATGAACTACCAGCCCACCCCCGAGGACAGGTTCACCTTCGGCCTGTGGACCGTCGGCTGGCAGGGAAGGGACCCGTTCGGCGACGCCACCCGGCGCGCCCTCGACCCGGTCGAGACGGTGCAGCGTCTGGCGGAACTGGGCGCCTACGGCGTCACCTTCCACGACGACGACCTGATCCCCTTCGGGTCCTCGGACAGTGAGCGCGAGGAGCACATCAAGCGCTTCCGCGCGGCACTCGACTCGACCGGCATGACCGTGCCGATGGCCACCACCAACCTCTTCACGCACCCCGTCTTCAAGGACGGCGCGTTCACCGCCAACGACCGCGACGTCCGCCGGTACGCCCTGCGCAAGACGATCCGCAACATCGACCTGGCCGTCGAGCTGGGCGCCAAGATCTACGTCGCCTGGGGCGGCCGTGAGGGCGCCGAGTCGGGTGCCGCCAAGGACGTCCGGGTCGCGCTGGACCGGATGAAGGAGGCCTTCGACCTCCTGGGCGAGTACGTGACCTCGCAGGGCTACGACCTGAAGTTCGCGATCGAGCCCAAGCCGAACGAGCCGCGTGGCGACATCCTGCTGCCCACCGTCGGCCACGCCCTGGCCTTCATCGAGCGCCTGGAGCGCCCGGAGCTGTACGGCGTCAACCCGGAGGTCGGCCACGAGCAGATGGCCGGGCTGAACTTCCCGCACGGCATCGCCCAGGCCCTCTGGGCGGGCAAGCTCTTCCACATCGACCTCAACGGCCAGTCCGGCATCAAGTACGACCAGGACCTCCGCTTCGGCGCGGGCGACCTGCGCTCGGCCTTCTGGCTGGTCGACCTCCTGGAGAGCGCCGGTTACGCGGGCCCGAAGCACTTCGACTTCAAGCCCCCGCGCACCGAGGACTTCGACGGTGTCTGGGCGTCGGCCGCGGGCTGCATGCGCAACTACCTCATCCTGAAGGAGCGCGCGACCGCCTTCCGTGCCGACCCCGAGGTCCAAGAGGCCCTGCGTGCCGCGCGTCTGGACCAGCTGGCCCAGCCCACGGCCGCCGACGGCCTGCAGGCGCTCCTCGCGGACCGCACGGCCTTCGAGGACTTCGACGCCGAGGCCGCCGCCGCGCGCGGCATGGCGTTCGAGCGCCTCGACCAGCTGGCCATGGACCACCTGCTGGGCGCGCGCGGCTGATCACGCGCGCGTGGGAGGCCCGTTCCGCTCCAAGCGGCGACGGGCCTCCGCTCGTTCCGGCCCGCCCCTCGGACTGTGCCGACCCCTGCCTCGTGTCGGCTTTGATCCTCCGCTTGACACACCCCGCCGGTTCCGGCTGATTCCCGCCTCTCCTGTGGCCGATCTCGCGGCGGAATTCTCCGGAATCGTGCGGTCCGTGGCATGAGTCCGTATCAACTCCCGCGCAGGGGTCGCGCGATGACCGGTACGCGGCGACGCTGGACGGTATGGGCATGCCGCCGTCACCGCCCCAGCCACCTCAACCGCCGGACGACACCCCGCCGTCGAGCGGCGGAGGGTCTGGACCGCCGCCAGGGGGCTACGGCCCGCCAGCGGGCGACCCCACCGGGGGATACACACCACCACCCGGAGGCTTCGGCCCGCCTACGCGGGGCGGTGGGTGGCCTCCAGCAGGACAGGGTGATGCCTGGCCCCCATCGGGACAGGGCGGCGATGGGGGCCGGCCCCCATCGGGACAGGACGGTGGGACCTGGCAGCCGCCCGATCCGCCCGACGGCCCTCCTCCCGGCGGGCGACGGAACATCCTGTTCGTCCTTCTCGCCATGATCATCGTCGTGGGCGCCGTCGCGGCGGTCGTGCTGGTGGCCACCGGGGACGAGGGCTCACCGGACGACAAGCCTCCGGCCGAGACCGATCGCAGCAGCGACCCGACGCCCACTCCGTCGCTGAGCCTCCCGTCCCGGCTGCCCAGCGCGCTCCCGTCGTTGCCCGACCTGCTGAGCGACCTGCCGAGCGAGCTCCCCAGCAACTTCGGCTCGCTTTTCCCGTCCCTGGCCACCGGCGAAATGCCGTAGTACACGCTCCAGGCGGGAACCGCTCCGACACGGCCGACAGTCGGCCGGGACAGGCCGTCCCGCGCCCGTGTGGTGAGCCCACGACGCCGAGCTCGTTCGGTGCGCGCGGACGTGTGGCGCACCGACTTCACGCGCGTGTACGACACCGGCCCGCCCCGGCGAGACTCAGACGTCCGGGGTCGGCGCTTAGACCTCGGCCCCGACGGAGGCCAGTGCGGTTGCCGGGTCCTGGGCCGCCGGACCCGCCGGCACCCAGCGGCCCCGCTCCTTGCGGTACGGCCACCAGCGGCCGTCACGCCCCAGCCGCAGTTGGGCCGAGCCGCCGATCACGGTCCAGCGGTTGTGCGTGGAGCGCAGCCGTGGCCGCTCGTTCTCGTCCCAGGCCGACTCCAGGGCGGCACGCGCGCGTGCGAGTGATTCCGCCGGTACCCGCCATTCCTCGTCGAGTACGGCGAGTCCGGCCGCACCGCCGTACCGCCAGGCCCGGACGGCGAGCGCCAGCCCTTCCCGGTCGCGCTCGGACCCGCGAGCGAGCCGTGCCTCGATGCTCGGCCCCGGATCACCGGCGGCCAGGCGCACGGCATCCTGGTGGAGCGTCAGGTCTTCGCCCAACGGCCGCTGCTCATGGCCGGGGTGGAGGGCCTCGGCCAGCATCCGATGGGCCTCCCGCGCGGTCTGCGCCGCCACGAACTCCAGCGCGGCCGGGTCCACCCCGGGCGCGGGCGGGACCTCGGTGTCCAGGGAGGGCGGCAGACCGGGCTCCACGGGCAACTCGGGCGGCTCCGGCAGCGGAGGCAGGATGTCCCCGGCCGCGAACGCCTCGGCGGCGTCCAAGCCGTCCTGGACGGCCTCCGGCGCCCTCTGCTCGTCCACCCAGGGGGCGACGCTGCGTACCTGGAGCTCGTCCAGGAGCGCGCGCTCGGTGCGCCCCCGCATCAGCAGCAGGAGAAACGGGTCCTGGTCCAGCAGCCGGGCCACCTGGTAGCAGAGCGCCGCGGTGTGGCCGCAGTGGTCCCAGGCGCCGCACTCGCACTCCGCCTCCAGATCACCGAGCCCGGGCAGGAGTTCGACGCCAGCCGTGGCGGCGTCCTCGACGAGATGCGGCGGCATCTCCCGGTCGAGCAGCGCGGCGATGTGCCCGGACCGCTCGGCGGCCATGCGCAGAAAGCGCTCCCAGTGCTCCTCGGACAGCTCCTGGAACAGGACGTCGGCGCGATGGGCCGTGCCGTCTCGGTCCTGCACGACGGCCGTGACCCGCCCCGGGCGCACCGACACGCCGCCCACCGCTCCCGCGCGCGCGAGCCTGCGTCCAGCCTTCACCTGCTCCGAGTCCAGCGCGGCGTCCTCCAGGGCCTTCAGCCAGGCCTGACCCCACCACGTCCGGGCGAAACCCCGCCCGCGCACGGGAGCCAGTGCCGCGAACGTGCGCTCTTCGTCGCGCCCGGTGTGATCCGTCATCGCCCGCTCCCTCGAAGCTCCACCAGATCGGCCAGTTCGGCGTCGGACAGCTCGGTGAGCGCCGCGTCGCCGGAGCCGAGCACCGCCTCGGCCAACTCCCGCTTGCGGACCAGCATGTCCGCGATGCGGTCCTCGACCGTCCCCTCCGTGATCAGCCGGTGCACCTGCACCGGTCGTGTCTGCCCGATGCGGTACGCCCGGTCGGTGGCCTGCGCCTCCACGGCAGGGTTCCACCAGCGGTCGTAGTGCACGACATGCTCGGCCCGCGTCAGGTTCAGGCCCGTGCCGGCGGCCTTCAACGACAGCAGGAAGACAGGCACTTCGCCCTTCTGGAAGCGGTCGACCATCGCCTCGCGCTCGGGGATCGGTGTGCCGCCGTGCAGAAACCCCGTCGGCACTCCGCGCGCCGCGAGATGGCGGTGCAGGAGCCGCGCCATTCGAACGTACTGGGTGAACACCAGAACGCTCGCCCCCTCGGAGAGGATGGTGTCCAGGAGCTCGTCCAGCAGCTCCAACTTCCCCGATCTGCCGGGAATCCGGGGCCGCTCCTCCTTGAGGAACTGCGCCGGGTGGTTGCAGATCTGCTTGAGCCCGGTCAGCAGCTTCACGATCAGTCCGCGCCGCTCCATGCCGTCGGCCGCGGCGATCTCCGCCATGGTCTCGCGGACCAGCGCCTCGTACAGGCCGACCTGTTCCCTGGTGAGCGACACCGCGCGGTCGGTCTCGGTCTTCGGCGGGAGCTCCGGTGCGATGCCCGGGTCCGACTTGCGACGGCGCAGCAGGAACGGCCGTACGAGACGGGCGAGCCGCTCCGCCGCGGCGGGATCCCGGCCGCCCTCGACGGCCTGCGCGTACCGGGTACGGAAGGTGCCGAGCCTGCCGAGCAGACCCGGAGTCGTCCAGTCGAGGATCGCCCACAGCTCGGACAGGTTGTTCTCCACCGGAGTGCCGGTGAGCGCCACACGCGCGCGTGCCCCGATCGTGCGCAACTCCTTCGCCGTGGCCGAGTAGGGGTTCTTCACGTGCTGTGCCTCGTCCGCGACGACCATGCCCCACGACACGTCGGCGAGCCGCGGCGCGTCGAGCCGCATGGTGCCGTACGTGGTGAGGACGAACTCCCCGTCGGCGAGGCCCTCAAGGCCGCGCCGGGCCCCGTGGAAACGGCGCACCGGCACGCCGGGCGCGAACTTCTCGATCTCCCGCTGCCAGTTGCCCATAAGCGAGGCCGGACAGAGCACGAGGGTGGGGCCGGCGGACGAGACGTCGGACTGCCGGTGCAGATGCAGGGCGATCAGGGTGATCGTCTTGCCCAGCCCCATGTCGTCGGCCAGACAGCCGCCCAGTCCCAGGGAGGTCATCCGGGCCAGCCAGTTCAGGCCGCGCAACTGGTAGTCCCGCAGGGTCGCGGCGAGCCCGGACGGCTGCCCGACCGGCTCCTGACCCTCCGGGTCCGACAGCCGCTCCCGCAGCGTCGCCAGCCACCCCGTGGGCCGTACGTCGACCATCCGGCCGTCGACCTCCGTGGAGCCCGTCAGGGCGGCGCTGAGCGCCTCGACGGGCGAGACCTTGTGGTCCTGCTGCGCACGCGTGCGGCGGATCTCCTCCGGGTCGACCAGGACCCACTGATCGCGCAGCCGCACCATCGGGCGGTTGGCCTCCGCGAGCAGGTCCAACTCCTGACGGGTGAGCCGCTGGTCGCCCAGTGAGAACCACCAGTCGAAGGCGAGCAGCGCGTCGGCGGACAGGTACGACGGGGTGTCGGACGCGGTCCTGTCCGGGCCCTGTTCGTCGTCCGGGGGCCCGATGACCGCGCGGGCGGTCAACCTGTGTGCCAGCTCCTTGGGCCAGTGCACGTCGACACCGGCGGCGGCCAGCAGGCGAGTACCCTCGCCGAGCAGTTCCGTGACCTCCTCGTCGGCGAGTTCCACCGACTCCGGTACGGCGGCCGAGAGCAGCGGGGTGAGCGGGGGCCAGGCCCGGGCCGCGCGGCGCAGCGCCAGCAGGGCGTCCATCCGCGCGCGCGGGCCGAACACGTCGGCGCCGACCCACACGTCGGCGGCGTCCGCGACCAGCGCCGGGTCGCTCACGCTGTGCACCTGCGGTACGGCCCGGAACGACAGCCGTGTCCCGTCCGAGTCGGCCGACTCGAGGCCCGGTACTTCCAGGCGCAGCGAGACGCGGACCCCCGCGTCGTGACCGGCGGCGACATCCGCCGCCCAGACGCGCTGCTCGGGCACGTGCTGCGGCTCCCTCCCGGCGAAGGCCGGGCCACCTGCCGCGAGGGCCGCGGCGGGGGAGCGGGGCAACGAGTCGGCGACCGCGTCGAGGAATTCGCGCAGGAGCCGTTCCGGATCCGGCAGGCGCAACGGAGCCGTGTGCTCCATGGGCGCTGCGTGCGCCTCGGGCGGCATCGCGGCGGCCAGTTCCCGGACCCGCTCCAGATCCTCCGCCCTCAGCGGTCCGACCCGCCAGGCGGCATGGCCGCTCGCGGTCACACCGGGCAACAGCAGCCCGCGCGCGGTGAGTTGCAGCGCCAGTACGACTGCCGCGCCCCAGAAGGCGGTCGACCGATGGGCGCTCGCGGCGGCACGCGCGCGCGTGAGCACCGGAAGCGCGGCGTGCGCCGGGAGTGACATGGCCGGCACTGTCACCGACGCGACGCCATTGTCACTCGGCAGCACGAGTGCCGTCTCTTCGATGGAGCCGGGCGCGACCAGGGGCGGCGCGGTGCCGTCCGGTCGCCGGAACAGCACACGGCCGGTGCGGGCCGGGTCCGCGCCCACGAAAACGGCGTGGCAACGGATCAGCTCGGAGACGTGGGAAGGACTTGCCGCGAGATTCAGTGGCACAGAGATGCTGCACTCCTCAAATTTGACTACTGCAGCCAGGATCGCCGAGGTTACATCACTTCAAACCTCCGACAGGTGTGACGGGCGGTGACGTGGGTCACTTGTCGCCGTGGGTGGCGCGGGCATCTCAGGGTTGTGCCGGGGTCGACCTCAGGGTCGTGTCAGGGTCGTGGTCCGGAACTGCGGGGAGCTCGATCCCGTTTTCAGGACAGAGAGCGGCAGTGGCCGCGAAGGAGGCGACGGAGATGTCGAAGAGCACGAAGATCGTCGCAGGGGGTGCGGCAATCGGGATCGTCCTGTTGATCCTGTTGCCCTTCCCGTTCTGGGCCAATCTCTTGATAGTTCTGGGGATCCCCACAGCCGCGTACCTCACGCTGGACCCCTCGCAGCGGCGCAGGCTCCGCCGGGTCGGGCGCAAGGAGCTCGGTCGCTGAGACGCCACCGGCCCGCGAGAGCGGGCCGGTGACGCAAGACCTCAGGTGCCGGGCAAGGGCGGCGGGAGAGGTCCGGGGCTCAGTTGGGGCGTACCGCGATCTTGTCGAGGGATTCCAGGAGGCCGGGCAGTTCCGGGCCGCGGCCCACCGGGAGCACCTCCCCAGGTTCTTCGTCGAGGAGGACGAACGCGATGTCGTCGGTCCTGGCCACCATCGACCAGCCGGGACCGTCGGCACGGAGGGTCCGGGCGTCGCCGGGCGCGAACGTCGAACGGACACGTCCCAGAGGCGGTGGCGACTCCACGTACGCGCGCGCTTCCGCGAGGACACGGCGGATGCCCGTGCGTGCGGTGCTCTCGTCGCCACCGGTCCTGGCGGTATCCCCGGCCTCGGTCGCGTTCCCGGCAGCCGCTGCCTCGCTCGTGCCGTCCTGCCCGGCGAACGCGGCGTCGTCGATCTGCTCCCGCCACATGCCCCACTGAAGTGCGATCTCATCGGCCCCCAGGCGCCGCTGGGCAGGGCCCCAGATGCCGGTGTCCGGCGGGCTCAGCGGCGGCCGGTCCGTGAGCTCCGGGTCGGGGTCGTGCGGAGCGGGCACGCCGGGGGCCGCCACGGCGACCGCGAGGGGCCAGCCGGGCAGGGCGGCCACGACCGAGTCCTCGTCGGGCGACAGGTCGTACTCCATGCCGCAGTCCCACGACGCGATGGCCACGGCGACCAGCGACACATCGTCGACCACCACCGTCCACCGAGCGCCGTCGCCGTCCTGGCCCAGGACGATGCCGTACCCGTCGGCGAGCGGTGCGAGGCCGAGCGCCGCACAGGCCTCCGGATAGTCGTCACCCAGCACACTGGGGAAGTTCGCGGGCGTGAGCAGCACCGCCGTCAGCACGTAGAGTGCGTCGTCGTCCCCGGCGGCGACGGCAGGCTCGTCCGTCCCGGCCATCCCGGTCTCCCATCGCTCTCGCTCGTCCGTCGGCGCACCCTAATGCGCCCGGCGGGCCCTTGTCACGAGCGTGAACCCCACGTGGAGCTGCGGCCGTCCGGCGAAGCCGCGGTGGACCGGGCGGACGGAGGCGAAACGACCGGAAACCCTCACCGGTTCAGGCGGCGGGCAACCCCAGAAGTGACCGCGCCACCGTCTGCGGCGACTCGTCCCGCTCCCGCGCCAGTGCGATGACAGCCCGGCACGCCAGCTCGCTCACCCCGAACGACAGTGCCTCGGGTGACACCCAGGTCGCGGCCTCGTCGATCCGGTCCTGATCGTCCTCGGCGCACGCCGATATGTAGGCGGCAGCCGCCTCGAACAGATTGTGCGTACGCTTCGCTTCCTGCGCGGTCGTCTCTGTGCGCAACGAGTCGCGGAATCTGCCGAAGGACTTACGGAGCCTGTCGAACATGTGACCCACCTTCCCCCACGTCGGTATCACAGAACGTTCACGTGCTCCTACTCAACGTAGAGATGGAGTCGCGGCGACAGAAGAGGGCCCATGCCGTGAAGGGCGGTGAGCGGAGGGCTCCGGACCCGGCGCCGCGCCGTCCCCCGGGCGGCCCTGAGCTCAGCCGACGCGCACCGACAGTGCGAGGAACCGGGTGTCCTCGTCGACGTACGACGTCATGCGCCAGCCCGAACCGGCCAGCAGGGGGCCCAGATTCCTCTCCGCACGCAGGTCTTCCGGGGTGATCCGCCGCCCCTGGCGCGCCGCGAGCGCCGCCCGGCCGATCGGATGGAAGAGCGCGAGGGTGCCGCCCGGCCGGACCACCCGCGCCAACTCCCGGAGATCTTCGGCGGGATTCGGCAGATGCGCGATGAGACCGGCCGCGAACACCGCGTCCAGCGACTCCGTGCGCAACGGCAGCGCGGCCACGTCGGCGAGCAGCAACTGCCCGTCACGGTCCCGCCCCGCCCGTACGGCGGCCTCCAGCATGGCCGGCGTCAGATCGGCCCCGAGCACCACTCCGGAGGGCCCCACGGCGGCACGCAGGGGCGTCAGGGCCCGCCCCGTGCCGCACCCGGCGTCGAGGACACGATCGCCCGCGCGCAGACCGAGCTCGGCGATCGCAGCCGCGTACGCGGGGCCGTCGTCGGGGAACTTGCTGTCCCAGGCGGCTGCCCGCGCGGTGAAGAACTCCTGGACATGTGTGTGGTCGTCGCTCATGTTCCGCATGATCCCTCACCGGTGAGGGGGAGGGCGCGGCGCGCATGTTCGAGCGTGAGGCGATCGTTCCAGCGCACATACGCGCCACATTCCACCACCTTTCGAAATGCGCCCCCTTCCTGCGCCTGTGTCCCCACTAGCGTCCCGGAGCCATGGGACACCTGGACCACGCCACCTTCGGCTGGCTGACCCCCGTGCTGTCGTACGTCATGGCGTGCACCGGCGCCGCCCTCGGACTGCGCTGCACCGTCCGTGCGCTCGGTGCCACCGGCAGATCCCGCCGCAACTGGCTCGTCACCGCGGCGTCCGCGATCGGCACCGGCATCTGGACGGTGCACTTCGTGGCGATGCTCGGCTTCGGCGTCAGCGGCACCGAGATCCGCTACGACGTGCCGCTGACCATCCTGAGTCTTCTCGTCGCCATGGTCGTCGTCTGCGCCGGAGTCTTCGCCGTCGGCTACGGCCGGGACCGCACCCGCGCTCTCCTCCTCGGCGGACTCACCACCGGCCTGGGCGTCGCGAGCATGCACTACCTGGGCATGGCGGCGGTCCGGCTGCACGGCGACGTGATGTACGCCCCGGCTCTCGTCGCGCTCTCCATCGTGATCGCCGTGGTCGCGGCGACCGCGGCCCTGTGGGCGGCACTCAACATCAAGTCGCCCGTCGCGGTCACCGTCGCCTCCCTGGTCATGGGTGGAGCGGTGAGCTCCATGCACTACACCGGTATGTGGGCGGTACGCGTGGAGGTCGCCCCGTCCGGCGCGGTCCTGCCCGGGGCCACGGCGATGCAGTTCATCTTCCCCCTCGCCGTCGGCCTCGGGTCCTATCTCTTCCTCACCTCCGCGTTCGTCGCGCTGTCGCCCACGACCGGGGAGCGCGAGGCCTCCTCGTCGGCCCAGCGGCCGGTCGACAGCGCCGTCGCCCACTAGGGCCCTTCTGATGGATCTCCGTGGCGTCGCGGCGTCCGGCACGCCCTCTCGCCGCACCGGGCACAAGCCCAAGTACATCCAGTACGAGGGCTTGCGCCCGGCACGCCGAGAGCACGCTCCCCCACTCCCGGCTTCGTTCGAGCGGGAGGGGCCCCACGACGCCGCTCCTTCTCCCACGGAGATCCATCAGAAGGACCCTGGCCACGCACGCGTGGCGGCCGTCGAAGGCTCCGCCCGAACCACTCCGATCGAGGAGGCCATGCGTACACCCCGCAGGACCCCGACAGCCGGCGCCGAGACGCCGACCCAGCCCGCGATACGGGGCCGTCGCGCCCACGCGGGACCCCCGGCCGACGAACGCCACGACCACGACCAGACCGGCGCCGTCCCGAAAAACGGTCCACCCACGCGCGCGGGACGATGGCATTTACGCCCCCGCACCGTCCGCGCCAAGATCGTCTGCCTGCTCATGGTGCCCGTCGTCTCCCTGCTCGCCCTGTGGGCACACGCCACCGTCACCACCGCCCAGGACGTCGCCCGGCTCCGCCGACTCCAGAGCGTGGACGCCTCCATACGTGTGCCGGTCGCCGACGCCGTGGCCGCGCTCCAGGCCGAACGCGTGGCCGCCGTGCGCTACGCCACCAGGCCCTCCAGCGAGCACGAGAGCGCGCTGAAAGAGCTGGCCCAGCGCACCGACCGGGCAGTCTCCGCACTACGCCTGGGCGATGAGCACACCGTCGCCGACGGCACCGACCTGCCCGCCGCAGTGGCCGAGCGTCTCGCAGGCTTCGTCGCCGGAGCCGAACGGACGCGAACACTGCGGACCTCGGTGCTCGACCGCCGCACCGGATGGGCGCAGACGTACGAGCGGTACACCACGACCATTTCCGCGGCCTTCGGCGTGGGCGGCGCGCTCACCGGCATCCAGGACGCCGAATCGGGCTCCGACGCGCGTGTGCTGCTCGAATTCTCCCGCGCGGCCGAAGCCCTGGCCCAGGAGGACGCGCTTCTGGCAGGTGCCCGCCTCGCCGGCGCCGTCGACCGCGAGCGACTGCGTCAGTTCAGTGGCGCCGTCGACACACGCCGCACACTGACGGAGACAGCCGTCGCCGATCTGGGCGGACCCGAAGGCGCCG
>NZ_AEJC01000195.1 GCF_000317595.1 Streptomyces ipomoeae 91-03
CGACCGCGCGGTTCCGTGCCCAGTCCTCCCGGTCGTCCGTGGCCGCAGCCTCTTCGTGTCGTGCCGCTACTTCTTCTTGCCGCGCTTCTCGCGGACCCGTACCGAGATATGGATCGGCGTGCCCTCGAAGCCGAACTCCTCGCGGAGGCGGCGTTCGATGAAGCGGCGGTAGCCGGCCTCGATGAAGCCGGAGGCGAAGAGGACGAACCGGGGGGGCTTGGTGCCGGCCTGGGTACCGAAGAGGATGCGGGGCTGCTTGCCGCCCCGGATCGGGTGCGGGTGGGCGGAGACCAGCTCGCCCAGGAAGGCGTTGAGGCGGCCGGTCGGAACGCGGGTCTCCCAGCCGGCGAGGGCCGTCTCGATCGCGGGGACCAGCTTCTCCATGTGCCGGCCGGTGCGCGCGGAGACATTGACCCGGGGTGCCCAGGAGACCTGGGCGAACTCGGTCTCGATCTCCCGCTCCAGGTAGTAGCGGCGCTCCTCGTCGAGGGTGTCCCACTTGTTGTAGGCGATGACCATCGCACGGCCCGCCTCGACGGCCATGGTGACGATGCGCTGGTCCTGCACCGAGATGGACTCGGAGGCGTCGATGAGGATGACGGCCACCTCCGCCTTCTCGACGGCGGCGGCGGTGCGCAGCGAGGCGTAGTAGTCGGCGCCCTGCTGGAGGTGGACGCGCTTGCGGATGCCGGCCGTGTCGACGAACTTCCAGGTGACGCCGCCGAGTTCGATCAGCTCGTCGACCGGGTCACGGGTGGTGCCCGCGATCTCGTTGACGACGACGCGCTCCTCGCCCGCCACCTTGTTGAGGAGAGAGGACTTGCCCACGTTCGGGCGGCCGATCAACGCGATGCGGCGCGGGCCGCCGACCACCGTGCCGAAGGTCTGCTCGGGCGCCTCCGGCAGTGCCTCCAGAACGGCGTCCAGCATGTCGCCGGTGCCGCGGCCGTGCAGCGCGGAGACCGGGTGCGGCTCGCCGAGGCCCAGGGACCACAGATACGCCGCGTCGGCCTCGCCGCTCGGGCCGTCGACCTTGTTGGCGCACAGCACGACGGGCTTGCCGGCCTTGCGGAGCAGTCGTACGACGGCCTCGTCGGTGTCGGTGGCGCCGACCTTGGCGTCGACGACGAAGACGACCGCGTCGGCGGCCTCGATGGCGTACTCGGCCTGGGCGGCGACGGAGGCGTCGATGCCGAGGACGTCCTGCTCCCAGCCGCCGGTGTCGACGACCTTGAAGCGGCGGCCCGCCCACTCGGCCTCGTAGGTGACGCGGTCGCGGGTGACGCCGGGCTTGTCCTCGACGACCGCCTCGCGGCGGCCGATGATGCGGTTCACAAGAGTCGACTTGCCGACGTTCGGGCGGCCGACGACGGCGAGGACGGGCAGCGGGCCGTGGCCCGCCTCCTCGATCGCGCCCTCGACGTCCTCCAGGTCGAAGCCCTCTTCCGCGGCGAGCTCCATGAACTCCGCGTACTCGGCGTCGCCAAGCTCTCCGTGGTCGTGCTCGCCCGAGCCCGCGGAGGAGATGTGGTCGTTCATGAAGTCCGTACCTCGTTCATCGTGTTGATCGGTGAGGCACCAGGTGTTCCTTGGGTGCTCCACTACTTCAGTGTCGCCCAGCGCCCCGATCGGACGCCCGACGTTTTACGGGCGGCGGCCGGTGAGCCGCCTGGCATCGTCCAGGTGTGCGCTGAGCTGCTTCTGGATGCGCTCGGTGGCCTCGTCGAGCGCCTTGCGCGTACGTCGGCCGCTGCCGTCGCCCGCGTCGAACGGGTCGCCGAAGACGACGTCGACGCGGGAGCGCAGCGGGGGCAGCCCCTTTATCAACCGCCCGCGCCTCTCGGTACTTCCCAGGACGGCGACCGGCACGATCGGCGCGTTGCCGCGCACCGCGAAGTACGCGAGACCGGCGCGCAGCGAGGCGAAGTCGCCCTCGCCACGGGTGCCTTCCGGGAAGATGCCGAGAACGCCGCCGTTGTCCAGGACGGCCAGCGCCCGCGTGATGGCGGTGCGGTCGGCGGTCGAGCGGTCCACCTTCAACTGGCCGATGCCGAGCAGGAAGGGGTCGAGCGGACCGATGAACGCCTCCTTCTTGATCAGGAAGTGCGTCGGCCGGGGTGCCACGCCCATGACCATCGGGCCGTCGATGTTGTGGGAGTGGTTGACGGCGAGGATCACCGGGCCGGTCGTGGGGACCTTCCAGGCGCCCAGCACCCGCGGCTTCCACAGCCCGTACATCAGACCGACGCCGATGCGCCGCCCGACCTCGGCGCCCCGTACCGAAGGTGCCTCGGCCGAAGGGGTCCGGGGCGAAGAGGTCCGGGCGGCGGTGCCCCGGTCCGCGGAGGCCTCGCTCACTTCGCCGCCCGCTTCTCCTCGATGAGGGTGATCACGCACTCGATGACCTGCTGGAGGGTGAGGTCCGAGGTGTCCACCTCGACCGCGTCGTCCGCCTTGGCGAGCGGCGAGGTCTTGCGGCTGGAGTCGGCCGCGTCCCGCTTGAGCAGGGCCTCGCGGGTCGCCTGGACGTCGACGCCCTTCAGCTCACCGCTGCGGCGGGCGGCGCGGGCCTCGGGGGAGGCGGTGAGGAAGATCTTCAGGTCGGCGTCCGGCAGCACGGTCGTCCCGATGTCGCGGCCCTCGACGACGATGCCGTTCTCCGCGCCGGCGGCGACGGAGCGCTGCAGCTCGGTGATCCGCGCCCGTACCTCCGGAACGGCGCTCACCGCGCTGACCTTGGAGGTGACCTCCTGGGTGCGGATGGGCCCGGCGACGTCCGTGCCGTCGACCGTGATGGTCGGCGCGGCCGGGTCGGTGCCGGAGACGATCTCCGGCTTGCCGGCGACGGCGGCGATCGCCGACGGGTCCTCTATGTCGATGCCGTTGTTGACCATCCACCACGTGATCGCCCGGTACTGGGCGCCCGTGTCCAGATAGCTCAGCCCGAGCTGCGCGGCCACGGCCTTCGAGGTGCTCGACTTGCCCGTGCCGGAGGGGCCGTCGATGGCAACGATCACAGCCGGGGCGGTCCGGTCGGCCTTTTCCACGGTGACGGACACCTTCCTGGTACGCGGTGGTGGGAGTGCGGGACACGAAAACAGCCCCGCACAAGGTTACTGGCTCCCCGGACCTACTCTTACGGGCCCTTCCCACAGCTCAGGACGGAGGGCTACTGCCGAATCGACCAGCCCCGCTCCCGCAATGCCGCCGTCAACACCGGCGCCGCCTTCGGTTCCACCATCAACTGCACCAGACCGGCCTGCTGACCGGTGGCATGCTCGATGCGGACGACCAATCCTCGACGCCGCCCTCGCGACCACTCGGCGCCAGGGCGCCTCCCGGGCTTCGAGACGGCTGCGGCGGCCTCCGACCGCCGACCCCACCACACCCTGCCTACTGCCGAATCGCCCAACCCCGCTCCCGCAATGCCGCCGTCAACACCGGCGCCGCCTTCGGTTCCACCATCAACTGCACCAGACCGGCCTGCTGACCGGTGGCATGCTCGATGCGGACGTCCTCGATGTTGACCCCGGCCAGTCCCGCGTCGGCGAAGATGCGGGCCAGCTGGCCGGGCTGGTCGTCGATCAGGACGGCCACGACCTCGTAGACCCGCGGAGCGGACCCGTGCTTGCCGGGGACCCGGACCTGCCCGGCGTTGCCGCGGCGCAAGACGTCCTCGATGCCGGTGACGCCCTCGCGGCGTTTGGCCTCGTCGGAGGCCTGGAGGGCGCGCAGCGCCTGGACGGTCCCGTCGAGGTCGGCGGAGACCTCGTCGAGGAGGTCGGCGACCGGGCCGGGGTTGGCGGAGAGGATGTCGATCCACATGCGCGGGTCGGAGGCCGCGATCCGGGTCACGTCGCGCAGGCCCTGCCCGGACAGCCGTACGGCCGACTCCTCGGCGTGCTCCAGGCGCGCGGCGACCAGGCTGGAGACCAGGTGCGGCATGTGCGAGACCAGGGCGACGGCACGGTCGTGGGCGTCCGCGTCCATGACCACCGGCACGGCCCGGCAGTGCGAGACCAGTTCCAGGGCGAGGTTCAGGACCTCGGTGTCGGTGTCCCGGGTGGGGGTGAGCACCCAGGGGCGGCCCTCGAAGAGTTCACCGGTGGCGGCCAGGGGTCCCGATTTCTCCCGGCCCGCCATGGGGTGCGAACCGATGTACGTCGACAGGTCGAGGCCGAGTTCCTCCAGCTCACGACGCGGGCCGCCCTTGACGGAGGCGACGTCGACGTAGCCGCAGGCCACACCCCGGCGCATGGCGTCCGCGAGCACCGCGGCCACGTGCGAGGGCGGGGCGGCGACGATCGCGAGGTCGACCGGGCCCTCGGGCGCCTCGTCGGTGCCGGCGCCGAGCGCGGCGGCCGTACGGGCCTGCTCGGGGTCGTGGTCGCTGAGGTGGACGATGACACCGCGCTGGGCGAGGGCGAGGGCGGCGGAGGTACCGATCAGGCCGGTGCCGATGACGAGTGCGGTTCTCACTGGGCGATGTCCTTGCGGAGTTCGGCCGCGGCGCCCAGGTAGACGTGCGCGATCTCGGAGCGGGGCCTGTCGGACTCGATGTGCGCGAGGATCCGTACGACCCGGGGCATGGCGCCCTCGATGTCCAGCTCCTGCGCGCAGATCAGCGGTACGTCGACGATGCCGAGCTTGCGGGCGGCGGCGGCCGGGAAGTCGCTGTGCAGGTCGGGGGTGGCCGTGAACCAGATGCTGATCAGGTCGTCGTGGGTGAGTCCGTTGCGCTCCAGGACGGCGGTGAGCAGCTCGCCCACCTGCTCGTCCATGTGCCCCGCCTCGTCCCGTTCGAGTTGGACAGCGCCCCGGACCGCTCGTACCGTCACGGCTGTACTCCTCACCTCATGGCCCTACTGCATTGTCCGTCCAGCTTAATGAGCGGCCGTCGGCCCGGTGTGCGGCGTCCGCCTGCCGAAACGCCCTTGACCAGCGGAAACCGCGGGCGCGGGCGCCGCCATCCGACTCCGACAATGTCACGTCACCGTCCCGTCGCTCCGGGTGAAACACCTCCGTGCGCCCCTGGACGGTGTCCCGCGCGTCCGCTTGCATGGGGGAGGCCGTCCGTGCCGCGTCTCGGGGGAGGCTCGTATGAAGCGCTCCGGACCACTTCTCACGCTCCTCGCCGGACTTCTGCTGGCCCTGTTCATGCTGTCGCTCAACGCGACGACAGGGACCCGCGCCACCTCGTCGTCCACCAGGAACGAGCCGCCGCCCGCCTCGGCCCCGCCGAACCCGTCCTTGTCCCCTTCCCCGTCCCCGTCCCCGTCGAAGGCGTCGCCGTCAGCCGGCTCGACGACGCCCACCCCGCCGCCGAACGCCGACTACGCGGGCCGTACCGACGACGACTCATCGGCGGTCGCGGTCTCGCTGCGCGACGGCAAGGCGGTCGCGTACTTCTGCGACGGCCGCGACAAGGAGTCGTGGCTCAAGGGCGACGTCGAGGACGACGGCGACATGAGGCTCACCGGCAAGAACGGCGCCGAGCTGAACGGCACGCTCAAGGACGGCGGCATCCGCGGCACGGTGGACATCGGCGGCCAGGAGTACGGCTTCACCGCGGACAGGGCGGTCAAGCCGTCGGGGCTGTACCGGGCGACCGCGAACGTACGCGGGGCCGAGGTCGACGGCGGCTGGATCGTGCTGCCCGACGGCCGCCAGGTCGGCATCCTCAAGCGCGACGGCAAGCCCTCGGCGGCACCGGAGATCGACCCCGAGACGGGCGCGGTGACGGTCGACGGACAGCGGCTCGCGGTCCGCCCCGTCACTCCATGACGCCCCTCTGAACCCGCTCACGGCAGGGAGCAGCGCATGACCGTCGACCCCGACGCCGCCACCCAGGACTTCCCGTCCCCGCGCCCCGCCCACGGCCGGCGCCCGGGCGGTGCCGGCCGCTATCTGGTCCCCGCGCTGGTGGCGTGCGCGGTGGCGGTCGGCCTCGGCGCCTACGGCAAGGCGCACGATCCGGCGGGGACCGCGTTCAACCTCGCGGGCTTCAGCAGCACGGGCGCGGTGAAGTCATGGCTGGCGACGGTGTCGTTCGGCTTCGCGCTCGTCCAGCTGGTGTCGGCGCTGATGGTGTACGGCAAGCTGCCGGGCCCGAGTTGGTCGGGGGTGCTGCATCGCTGGTCGGGGCGGGTGGCGTTCCTGGTGGCGGTGCCGGTGGCGGTGCACTGTCTGTACGCGCTGGGTTATCAGACATACGAGTCGCGCGTTATGTGGCACTCCCTCCTGGGTTGTTTCTTCTTCGGTGTTTTCAGTGCAAAGATGCTGCTGCTCCGTTCGGAGCGACTTCCCGGCTGGCTCCTGCCGATCGTCGGCGGCCTCGTCTTCGCCGCTCTCACGGTCGTCTGGCTGACCTCCGCCCTCTGGTTCTTCCGCACGTTCGGAGTGACGACATGACGATGGGTTCGACGCGGCGCGCGGTTCTGGCGACCGGCGCCGCGGGCACGGCGGCGCTGCTGATGGGATGCGGCGACGGCGGCGACAGCGGCAGTGACACCGTCGAGGAGCAGACCCCCGGACGCACGGGAACCGGCGAGGGCGGCGAGGAACTGGCCAGGACAGCGGACATCCCGGTGGGCGGCGGCAAGATCTTCAAGGATCAGAAGGTCGTCGTGACCCAGCCCGAGGAGGGCGACTTCAAGGCCTTCTCGGCGGTCTGCACCCACCGGGGCTGCATCGTCGACAACGTCTCGGACAAGACGATCAACTGCGTGTGCCACGGCAGCAGGTTCAGCATCACGGACGGCGCGGTGGAGAACGGCCCGGCGACCATGCCGCTGCCCGCCGAGCAGATCACGGTCTCGGGAAATTCGATTCAGCTGGTCTGAGCCACCCCGTACGCTCCCGGGCATGCGCCCCGAGACCCTGGTCCGCGACCACACGATCTACGCCTGCGTGATGGGTTCGCGCGCCTTCGGTCTCGCGACGGACGACAGCGACACGGACCGGCGCGGTGTCTTCCTGGCCCCCGCAGAGCTGTTCTGGCGCTTCGAGAAGCCGCCGACGCATGTGGAGGGGCCGGCGGAGGAGCAGTTCAGCTGGGAGCTTGAGCGCTTCTGCAATCTGGCCCTGCGCGCCAACCCGAACATCCTGGAGTGCCTGCACTCCCCCTTGGTGGAGCACGTCGACGGCACCGGCCGCGAACTGCTCTCGCTGCGCGGTGCGTTCCTGTCCCGCCGGACCCATGAGACGTTCGCCCGCTATGCCCTGGGCCAGCGCAAGAAGCTGGACGCGGACATCCGGCAGCACGGGGCGCCGCGCTGGAAGCACGCCATGCATCTGCTCCGCCTGCTGATGAGCTGCCGGGACCTGCTGCGCACGGGCGCGCTGACCATCGACGTCGGCGACCAGCGCGAGCCCCTGCTGGCGGTGAAGCGCGGCGAGGTCCCCTGGGCCCGCGTCGAGTCCTGGATGACCCGGCTGGCCGCCGAGGCCGAGGAGGCGGCGGCCCGTTCCCCGTTGCCGGCGGAGCCGGACCGGGCACGCGTCGAGGACTTCCTCGTCCGGACCCGGCGCGCGTCAGCCCTCCGGTCCGGCGAGGCGGACGCGGACCACGAAGTCGTGCAGGCCGTCGTACGCGGACGGGTTCTCCGGCAGCACTGACAGGGCCTGCTCCTCGTCGAGCACCCCCTGCAGCCGCTCCACGTCCTCCGTCACGCGCTCCCGGTCCACGTCGGCCTTGCCGTGTTCCTGCGCCGCCTTCGCCGCGACGAGGTCCGGCAGATAGGCGGGGGCGTCGACCTGCGGCAGCAGGGTGGGCAGATGGGCCTGCACCTCGCCGCTGCGCATGAGGTGGATGCCGGTGAGCAGCACCCGGAACGTGTAGAGCAGCGGCTTGAGTTCACCGGTCTTCTCGAAGAGCCGCCACTGGGTGACCGCGAACCCGCGGTAGTGGTGGGCGTGATACCGGGTGAGGACGCCGGGGGCGAGCGCGATCAGCTCGCGGTGCGCCTCGCTCGTGTGCACGACGAGCGGGGAGAGCAGCTGCTCCAGCACATAGCCGTTGCGGCGCAGCATCAGTCGTACGAACTTGCGCAGGTCGTGCGTGACGAGGTCCATCTCGACACCGTCCCGGTCCCACATCCTCGACCGGGTCTCCTCCGGCTCGCGCAGTCCGACCAGTTCGGCCGTGGGCAGCAGGTGCACACCGCGCAGGTCGACGTCGGAGTCGCGCGAGGGGAAGCCGTACAGGTGGGCTCCGGAGACAGTGGCGAAGAGCAGGGGGGCGGGTTGTTCGGCGACCACCGGGGCCAGGTCGATGTCGAGGGCGTCGATCATCCCTCAAGCGTCCCAGAGGGCCCCCAGTGACACGAGGTCACCCTGGTACTCGATGCGGTCGGCCCACTCGGTGGGCCAGACGGACGGCCCGTGGTAGGCGCCCGCGAAGGCACCGGTGAGGCAGGCGATGGAGTCGGAGTCGCCGGAGGTGCAGGCGGCGCGGCGCAGCGCGGTGACGGGCTCGTCGACGAAGAGCAGGAAGCACAACAGGCCGGTGGTGAGGGCCTCTTCGGCGATCCACCCCTCCCCCGTGGCCAGGCAGGGGTCGGTCTCGGGCGACGGGCGCCCGAGGGCCTGCTGGAGCCGGTCGAGGGCGTCCAGGCACTCGTCCCAGCCCCGGGCGATGAAGTGCTCCGGCGAGGGGTCCTGGGCGTACGTCCACAGGTCGCCGAGCCAGCGCGCGTGATAGCGGGCGCGGTTCTCGTACGCGTACGACCGCAGCCGTCCGACCAGGCCGAGCGGTTCGACTCCGTGGCTGAGCAGCCGTATCGCGTGTGCGGTGAGGTCGGCGGCGGCGAGGGCGGTGGGGTGGCCGTGGGTGAGGCCGGCCTGCAACTGGGCGGCGCCCGCGCGCTGTTCGTCGCTGAGCGGGCCGATGAGGCCGAGGGGCGCGACCCTCATGTTGGCGCCGCAGCCCTTGGAGTGGATCTGGCTGGCGAACTGCCACGGGTGGCGCTCCCGCGCCAGGAGGTCGCAGGCGGCCATGCAGGTGTGGCCGGGGGCGCGGTTGTTCTCCGGGGAGCGGGACCAGTCGACGAACTCCTTGCGGACGGCCCGCTCCAGGGCCTCGGGGCCGAGCACCCCGCGGTCCATGGCGGCTCGCAGCCCGTGCGCCAGCGCCAGGGTCATCTGGGTGTCGTCCGTGACGATCGCCGGCTTCGGCAGCTCCATCTTCCGCCAGTGGCCGCACTTGGCGAGGATCGACGGTACGTCGTCGAACTCCGTGGGGAAGCCGAGCGCGTCCCCGAGGGCGAGGCCGAGCAGGCATCCGGTGGCGGCGCGCTTGTCGAGCAGCGTCATGGTCATCAGGGCCGTCCTTCCGTGGTGGGTCGGAGCAGGGGCGGGTGCAGGGCGGTGGCCCCACCCGCGCGGTACAGCGCTGCGGGCTTGCCGCGACCGCCGGTCAGGCGTGCGGCGCCGGGCACCGGTTCGACGAAGCCCGGCGTGGCCAGCACCTTGCGCCGGAAGTTGGGCCGGTCGAGGGGGGTGCCCCACACCGTCTCGTAGACCTGCTGCAACTCGCCGAGGGTGAACTCGGGCGGACAGAAGGCGGTGGCGAGACAGGTGTACTCGAGCTTGGCGCCTACGCGGTCGTGGGCGTCGGCGAGGATGCGGTCGTGGTCGAAGGCGAGCGGGCCGATGGCGTTGAACCGCAGCCACTGGGCCTGGGCCGCGTCACCGCCGCCGTGCGGAATGGGCGGGTCCGGGAGCAGTGCGGCGAACGCGACGGTGACGACCCGCATCCGCGGGTCCCTCCCCGGCTCGCTGTAGGTCCGCAACTGCTCCAGGTGGAGCCCGGAGGCGTCCGTGACCCCGGTCTCCTCCGCGAGCTCCCGCCAGGCGGCCTCCTCCGCGGACTCGTCCGGCAGCACGAACCCGCCGGGCAGCGCCCAGCGCCCCGCGTACGGCTCCTGTCCGCGCTCGACGAGCAGCACCTGGAGGGTGCCGGCGCGGATGGTGAAGACGGCCAGGTCGACGGTGACGGCGAAGGGCTCGTAGGCGTACTTGTCGTAGCCCTCGGGCGCGTCGCCGTTCGACGCGTCGCCGACGGGTGCGGTCATGTCCGCCCACCCCCTCGAACGGTCACCATTAATAGTCACTTTGACTAATAGTCATCACGACTATAAAGATGCGGGCGCCCGCGCACAACCCTCCGGTGTGGAA
>NZ_AEJC01000196.1 GCF_000317595.1 Streptomyces ipomoeae 91-03
CTCTTCGTGTGCCCGCTTCAAAGCCCTCGGCGTGGACTCGGCGGCAGCGGGGACGGGATGTGGTGCATACCTGTGTGACCGGTGGGGATCCGTCCGACGGGCTGCCAGGCGGAGGTCGTCGTGGCCGTGGGACCCGACTGGGTCTCACGCTGGGTGGCGCGATGCCCAGTCGCGTGCCGGGCACCGTACGAGCCGGAGTCGGGCGAGCCCGTACCGCGACTGCCCGAGCTGTGCGAAAGGTTCCCGAAGCCGGTGAACCCCAGCTCCTCCTCGCCGTGCCGGTCACCCGGCAGGGCCCGATAGGACTTGACCCACTCGGCGTAGAGCATGTCGTAGATCGGCGTGGGCGATGGGCCGCCCGAAGGATCCTGGGCCGACCGCATGGAAGGGACCGACTGATAGGACTGGCGGCGGGGAACGTCAAATGCGTGCACGCCAATGCCAACGACCCCACGGCCCAAGGGATGCGCCAGGTCCACCATTCAGCCTCCGGCCGAGGGCCGAGCCCTGGAGGGGCGCGGGTCGGTGTCGGTTTGCGGCTCCGCCGCGTGGGCGTGACCAGCCACAGACGGTCCGCGGTCAACCCGTCAGTCGCATTGCCACGGCGATTGGCACGGCTTTCCGAGCGGAGCGCTCACGTCCCGGCCAGCGGCAGCGTGGCGGCGACCAACTTGCCGGAGGCGGCGGCCTTGTCGAGTGCCTCCCGCAGCAGATCCTCCCGAGGCTGCCGCCCGATGGACCCCACCGGCGCCGCGAACATCAACACCTGCTGATGCTTGTTCGCGGCGGCCCGCCAGCTGTCGGCCACCTGCAGCGCCTGATGTGCCTGCCACCAGGCGACCGGCGAACCACCGGAGGTCCCCGACTGGAGGATGGCGTGCAGCTGGCCCATGGCGAGCAGCACGGACCAGCCGTGCAGCACGGGCGGTACGGAGTCGATCTGGGGCAGCGGCATGAAGCCCTGCTCGATGAGCAGAGGCAGGAAGTCGTCACCGGCGCCGGTCGAACCCGGGCGCGCGATGGGTGCGGTCGGCTCGACGACCAGCGCGGGGTGCAACTCCCCGCTGAGCAGGATCAGTCCGCTGGTGACACCGAGTACGGCCTGCTCGGGCGCGGCCTGGGCCGGGGCGTCCGCGGTGATGGAGCGGGCGGCGCCCTGCAGCTGCTCCTCGGTGACCTGGACGACCTGGGAGGGCAGACAGGTGGCGTGGGCGAAGGCGAGGACGGCTGTCTCGTCGCCGACGAACAGGACGGTGCTGGTGCGTTCCTGCTCGGAGTCGCCGGGGGTGCGGCAGGACGTGCAGTCGTAGCCGCCGGGGGCGTTCTCTCCGGCGAGCAGCCGGTCGGCTTCTTCGTCGCCGATCTCGGCGCGTACCTCGTCGCTGACGTCGAGCATGCGCGGCACGGGTGGCTCCTCGGGATGCGGTGCGTGTCGGGTGCCGGGTGGCGCCCGGCCCATGAGCACGGTGGTTCCGGCTCATGAAGATGACAACGGCCGATGTGTGGCCCGAGTCACGCCCGGCGATGAATGGAATCGAACCATCCAGCGCACAGGGTGAATCCATGCGCGGAATCCGTTACACCGTGTCAACTTCGTGAATTGTCCAGGCAGTTGTCCCGGTGAGGTGGGTCACAGATCGTCGTGGCGTCCGGCCGGCAAATCCGGAAATCAGCGAATGAAGTGGGTGGCCTGAAATGATCCCTACTCCCGGTAACAGGGTACTGGCCTCGTACGACAGGTCATTGGTTGCTGACGGACGGTCAACCTCCCTAGATTCCCCGCCGTGTGCAACGAGCACCGCTCGGGTACGTCCGCCGGCCGGCACCACAGCAGGCTTGAGCACCACCGCCGGCGGACGGGGCTGAGCGCGTCACTCGCGTCCTGGGCGACACGAGTCGCGCCCCGCCTTGGGGGACCCCGAGTCCTCGGAGAGGGAAATACATGTCCGCATGTGCCGACAACACACGCGAGAAAGCTCGCAAGACGCAGAGCGTCCGTAGCACGCAGGACGTCCGCAGGACGCGTACGACGGCGGTCCTCGCCGGGGCGGCGCTGCTCGCCCCGCTCGGGCTGCTGACCGTCACCGGCAACGCGGCTGCGGCCGACAGCGGAGTGTGGGACCGCATCGCCAAGTGCGAGAGCGGCGGCAACTGGCACATCAACACCGGCAACGGCTACTACGGCGGCCTCCAGTTCGCCGCCAGTACGTGGCGTGCCTACGGCGGCACGGCCTACGCGGCCACCGCCGACAAGGCCTCCAAGGCCCAGCAGATCGCGATCGCCACGAAGGTGCAGCGCGCCCAGGGCTGGGGCGCCTGGCCCACCTGCTCCGCGCGCGCCGGAGCGTACGGCAGCGCACCCGGCGCGCCCTCCACCGGCTCGGCGTCCACGAAGACGACCAAGCCCACCAAGTCGACCAAGTCGACCAAGCCCGCCAAGTCGGCCTCGTCGAGTGCGCCGTCGCGCACGTCCAGTCACCCGGACCGCAGCACGTCCCGGGACGACTACACCGTCCGGCAGGGCGACACGCTGAGCGGCATCGCCGCCGAGCACGGGACCACCTGGCGGCAGGTCTACGCCGCCAACAGGGCCGTCATCGGCGCCGACCCCAACCTCATCGTGCCCGGGCAGCGACTCGACCTCTGACCGCTCCCCTCACGGCATTTCCGCCGCCTCGCCGGCGAACGCCACCGCCCCGCGCCGGAGCTCGTAGACGAGCTTCGGCGTTCGGCGTGGGCCCGCGCCGCGCAGCCCCGGTGGCAGACGCTGTTCGGCGACGACCACGCAGGCGTCGAGTCCCCGCAGCAGCTCGTACGTGCGGGCCGCGATCGCCGGTGACATGCCCTGGGTGGGCTCGTCCACGAGGACGACACGCGCGCGTGCCAGCAGGGCACGGGACAGCGCGACCATGCGCTGCTCACCGCCGGAGAGGGTGCCGGCGCGGCGGGGGAGGAGCGGTCCGAGCGGGGGGTAGGCGTCCAGGGCGTACGAGAAGTCCGGCGCGGCGAGTTCGAGGTTCTCGCGCACGGTGAGGGAGCCGAAGACGGCCCGCCGCTCCGGTACGAGGACGAGCCCCCGCCGGGCCCGCTCGTACGCCGGCACCCGTGTCACGTCCGTCCCGTCCCACACCACGGCCCCGCCGGAGAGCGGGACCGTGCCCGCGAGGGCACGCAGCGCGGTCGTACGGCCGGAGCCGTTGCGGCCCAACAGCACGGTCAGGCCCGGACCGGGCGCGGCGAGGGTGACGCCGTGCAGCGCCTCCAGGGGGCCGTAGCGGACGCGGGCGTGTCTCAGGGAGAGCAA
>NZ_AEJC01000197.1 GCF_000317595.1 Streptomyces ipomoeae 91-03
TGGCACCCGGATCGCGCAGGGCACGCGGGACGAGGGAGAGCCCGGCGACCGCCGCCATCTCCACGACGGCCGTTTCCACCATGACGGGCGTCTCCGTCTCGGCCGCCCCGCTCCCGGTCGCCTCCGCCCCGCCGGGGGAGCCGAGGAGGGCGAAGTGGGTGCCCACCGGCTCGCCGACCGGGCCCGTGGCGGGCAGGGCGACCAGACGGCCCCCGGTCGAGGCGGCCAGCGCGGCGGCCGTGCCCTCACCGCCGTCCACCAGCGGGATCAGATCGACCTCGGCGTCGGGCAGGACCCGGCGGACCCCCGCCGCGATCGCCTCGGCGGCGGCCTCGGCCGACAGGGACTCCTTGAAGCCACTGGGGGCTACGGCGACTCGGTTCAGCATGGTTCTTCAGGGCTCCTCGGAGTCGTAGGGGCGTGCGAGGCCGTGAAGGGGTGCGCGGGGGTGTAGCGGGGTGCAAGGCCGTAGGGGGTGCGGGGTAGTGAAGGGGGCTCGCGGGGTTCGCGGCGGTGGTGCGGGCAACCGTCACGGTCTGAGCGACACGCCCAGCAGCGGCCACACCGCCACGGCGAACAGCACGACCAGCGCCGCGGTCAGCGGGGCCAGGACGGCGGACAGCCGCAGCAGGTCGCGCGGGGTGTACGTGGGCGTGCCGGGTATGTCGGCGAAGAGGGCGACCGGCTTCGCGGAGGCGGGCAGGGTGTGGCAGAAGCCCGCGGCGGCGGTGGAGGCGAGCGCCGCCGCGACCGGATTGACCCCGGCACCGACGGCCGCCGCGACGACCAGGGGGACGAGCACCGACGACCGTGCCGAACGGGACTGCAGGACCAGGTGGGCGGCCGTACTGATCACTACGACCACCACCAGGAACACCATCGGAGTGACCCCGGCGGGCAGCCCGGACACCAGCCACTTCGCCGCCCCCGAGTCACTGAGCGCGACGCCCATCGCCATGGTCGCGGCCATGAACAGCAGCATCGACCAGGGCACCGTCTTCAACGCGTCCTTCAGCCGTACGGTGCCCAGCGCGGGCGACGAGGCGACGACCGCGCCGATCAGCGCCACCACGGCCGGTGACACCCGGTGGAGCGGTTCGCTGCACCACAGGACCACCACCGTGCCCAGCAGCAGGGCGCAGCGTGACTCGGCGGGGGACCACGGGCCGGTCACCGGCTGCTCGCTGTGCCGCTGGATGTCCTCGACCGTGATCCGTACGGCACCGCGGCGGTCCGCCCGCCGGGTCGTCGTCAGCAGCACCGTCTCGGCGGCCAGATGCGAGGACGCGATCGCCAGCGGCAGCCCCAGCAGCAGCCACTCGGTGAACCCGATCCGGTCGCCGGTCGCCTCCCACAGCACCGACACGGTGATCAGATGCGCTCCCGCGCCGATCAGGGTCGCTACCGCCGACAGAAGGATCACGGTCGGAAACAGCAACGCCAGCATCACGACCAGTCGTTTCCGGTCGGCCAACGCCTTGGCGAGCGCCAGGAACACCGGCAGCGCGAGCGCCGCCCGCCCCGAGGTGGCCGGCACCGCGAACGTCGTCACCACCAGTGCGGCCGTCGTCAGATGCGCCAACTGCCGTACCGTACGGGCCCCGCTCACGAGGAACGCCGCCGCCCGTCCCGCGAGCCCCGTCCGCGTCACCGCCGCCGCCAACACGAACGCGCAGATCAGCAGCCACACCGTCGAGTCCCCGAGGGTGCCGAACAGGGTGTCGTTGCTGATCACCCCGGTGACGGTGAGGGCGAGACCCGCGCCGAGCGCGATATAGGTGTCGTCGATCGGGGTGCCGATCCAGGCGGCGGTCGCCAGCGCGAAGACCCCCAGGGTCAGCCGGGCCTCTCCGCTCAGCCCGGGGAAGTCGCCGGGGACGACGAGCAGTGCGCAGAGGGAGAGGGCCACGCAAAGGGAGGCTGCTGAGCGGAAGTTCAGGGTCACGTCATCAAGGGTTCGATCGGGCGGTGAGCCCCTGATGAGCCTTCTATGAAAGAGGCTTCACGGGCAGCCGGTATCCCATGCCCCGCACGGTTTCCAACTGCTGCGCCCCCAACTTCTTCCGCAGCGCCCGCACATACACATCCACGATGTTCGAACCCGGGTCGAAGTCGTAGCCCCACACATGGGACAGGATCTGTTCCCGCGACAGCACCTGCCCCGGATGCCGCAGGAAGAGTTCCAACAGCACGAACTCCCGGGCTGTCAGGTCCACCATCCGTTCTCCGGCCCGGGCCCGCCGAGTTCTCAGGTCCAGGGTCAGCTCGCCGCTGCGCAGCATCGTCACCTCGGGCGCCCTGGCCGCCGTACGCAGACGCAATCGCACCCTCGCGAGCAGTTCCTCGAAGCGGAACGGCTTGGTCATCCAGTCGTCGGCGCCGCCCTCCAGACCGGCGACGGTGTCGCGAACGGAGTCGCGCGCGGTCAGCACGATGACCGGCACGGTCACGCGGGCCTCGCGCAACTCGCGCAGCACGGTGAACCCGTCGCGGCCGGGCAGCCCGATGTCGAGGAGGATGAGGTCGAAGCCGCCGGTGAGGGCGTACTCGTAGGCCGCGTCGCCGTCTCCGACCACGGTCGTGGTGAAGCCACCGGCACGCAGGCCCTTCTCGACGAAGGAAGCGATCCTTTCCTCGTCCTCCACGATGAGAATGCGATTCACGTGCGTGCCTCTTCCAGGGTGAGTACGAAGGTGGCGCCGCCGCCCTCGGTGTCGTGCAGGCGTACCCGGCCGCCGTGTGCCTCGGCGATGGCGCGGACGATCGAGAGCCCGAGCCCGGCGCCGGAACCACGGGCACCCCGCCGGGCGGTGCCGCGCCGGAACCGCTCGAAGATCACCTGGGCGTCCTGCGGCTGGACACCGGGCCCCGAGTCGACGACGTACAGCTCGACGGCCGAACCCTCGGCGCGCGAGCCGATGCGGATGGTCTGGCCGGTGGTGGTGTGCTGCACGGCGTTCTGGGCGAGCTGGACCATGGCCTGGGTGATCCGCTGGGGGTCCAACTCGGCCTCACGGTCGGCGACTTCGGCGAGCTGCCAGTCGCGTTCGCCCAGGGTGCGGGCCTTGACGTAGACGTCGGCGGTGAGTTCGGCGAGCTGTACGGGCTCCGGCCGGACGAAGTCGGGCCGTTCGGCCTTGGCGAGCAGCAGCAGGTCCTCGACGATGCGGCTCATCCGGTCCAGCTCGTCGGTGACCAGCCGGATCGTCTCCTCGCGTTCGCCGGGATCGTCGCCCATCAGCTCCAGATGCCCGCGCACGATGGTGATCGGCGTACGCAGTTCGTGCCCCGCGTCGTCCACGAACTGCCGCTGCGCGGCGAACGCCCGCTCCAGCCGGTCGAGCATCGCGTTGAACGTCTCGGCGAGCGCGGCCACGTCGTCCCGGCCGTGCACCGGGATGCGCCGGGTGAGGTCCTGCTCGGTGAGCTGGGCGGCGGTGGTCCGCACCAGCCGTACGGGCTTGAGGATCCGTCCGGCCACCACCCAGGCGATGCCGGTCGCCATCAGCAGGGCGACCCCGGAGATGGCGAGCAGCACCTGGAACACCTCGTCGGCGCGTTGTTTCTCGCTCGCCGGATGAAACGCCACCACGAACGCGGCGTTCGCCTCGTCCCCGTACCTGGCCACCTCCACCTTCGCCCAGCGGATCTCCCCGGCGGACCGCTCCAGCGTCCCCGTGGACTCGGGTGAGTCGAAGATGCGTCGTCGGGCGTCGGCGTCCTCGTGCAGGGGCAGCGCGACGGGGATGTCCCGTTGCTGGATGATCTGCGTGGGGTCGCCTCCGGCGCGGCCGACGAGTCCCATGAGCTCCTCGTCGGGATCCGCGTTCTGCCGTTGCAGGAAGACCCGCAGCAGCCGCGACGGGTCGGTGAACGGCCGCCCGGTCTGCGGATCGACCCCCTGCGCCTCCAGGTTGGTGAACTCCCCGGCCTCCTGCGCGAGCAGCTCGCTGATCCGCTGGTCCACGTCCCGCAACAGGATCGAACGCGTCGTGGCGGCCACCGAGGCCAGTGCCACCGCCATCACCAGCAGCAGCCACAACAGAATCCTGACCCGCGCCGAGACCCGCCGCCGCGCCCCGTCAACCGTCGTCACCGGCCCCGTCGTCCGCGTCGTCCTGGCCGAGGTCGTCGTCATCGTCATCGTTCGCGGGGCTGTCGGTCACCGAGGGCCGCGGTACGACCTCGTCACGGGGGGTCTTCTGCGTACCGGGAGTCCGCTCCGCCTCCACGGACGGCGTCGGACCGGGAGACCCCTTCTCCAACTCCACCCTGGGCGGCACCTTCGGCGCCTCCGGACTGTCGGTGAGCGCGAAACTCGTGGCGGCGATCCCGAGCGGAATGGCCACGACGGCGGCCAGGGCCGCGATACGACGAGAAAAGACCATGGGGACGATCCTGAGGACGGCGACCGCGATCGGGGATGAGCGCGAGATGAGGACTTCTTCATCCACCGGCCAGGAGGAGGTCTTTTCCGTACGACCGTCAGTTGTCCAGTCCGATGGCGAACGCGGCCTCGAGGTCATGCTGCGAATACGCCCTGAACGCCACGTGGGTGTCCGTACCCAGCACCCCCGGGATCTTGCTGATGCGCCCGGGGATCACATCGGCCAGCTCCTCGTGCTCCTTCACACGGACCATGGCGATCAGATCGTAAGTGCCCGTCACGGAGAACACTTCGGTCACGGATTCGAGCGTGGCGATCGACTCCGCGATCTCCGGAATCCGGTCCACGCTGGTCTTGATGAGCACGATCGCGGTGATCACGGCTGTTTCTCTCCCTCGGGGGCCGGAGCTGGGGCGTTCGCTGGGCCCTTCACTCTAGCCCGCCTCCCATGACGCCCCCACGCGTAGACGAACCCCAGCCCGAACCCCACCAGATGCGACAGATAGGCGACCCCGGGCCCCGAGGTCTCCCGCCCGGCGGCCAGCCACTGCAGGGTCACCCAGAACGGCAGGGTCACCCAGGCCGGAAAGCGCAGGGGAAGGAAGAACAGGAAGGGAAAGAGGCTGGTGACGCGGGCCCGGGGGAACAGGAACAGAAACGCGCCGAGAACCGCCGAGATCGCCCCGGACGCCCCGACCAGCGACTGCTGCGACCCGGCGTGGGCGACGGCGTACGCCACCAGGGCGAGGTAGCCGCAGCCGACGTAGAAGAGGGCGAACCCCACACGCCCCATGCGTTCCTCGGCCATCGCCCCGAAGACGAACAGGAACAGCATGTTGCCGAGCAGATGCAGCCAGCTGCCGTGGATGAACAGCGCGGTGAGGGGAGCGAGCACCGCACGGGGGGACCCGGTGAAGAGTTCGACGGGTACGACACCCCACCGACGGAAATACGCCCGCTGTGCGGCAAGCAGCTCGTCACCGGTCCCGAAGGCCGGATTCAGCCCCGCGGCCGGGCCGATCAGGAAGATCAGACAGCAGACGACGATCAGCCCGTACGTGACCGGGGCGGACTCGCCGGTCACCGGCGGCGACTCGTTCGTCACCGCCGCCGACTCGTTCGTCACCGGCACCGACTCGTTCGTCACCGACGGCTCGGAATCCTTCTTCGGCGTTGACTCATTCCGAACCGTCCTGCCCACCACCGTGCTCCACTTGCCGATCATGAACAGAGCATGACGTAACGGGACCCACCTATATAGACCGCCTCGCCGCCGGAGACAATCGGCCTCGCCGCCGGAGGCAACCGGTGGTGCTCGGCCGCACCGCCCGAGGCGAGGCCGTAGGGTTACGAGCCACACGCACCGGGAGGCCGGCGCGTCACGGAGACTGGAAGAAGGAAGAGCAGCCACGATGACGGTTCCCCTGCCGACCGCCACGACCCGCTGGCGCTGCACCCTGTGCGGCAACCTCACGCGTTTCGACGTGACCCGCTCCTCGAAGGTCGTCGAGTACGTTCACCTCGACCTCGCTGGGGAGCCGAAGGTCGAGGAGCGCGAGGTGGTCAGTGAGACGATCGAGTCGGTCCGCTGCCGCTGGTGCAACGCCGTGGACCAGGTGGAACTCGTCGACAGGCCGGGTGCCGACTCCTGAGGGAGGCGGCCCCGCACGGACAGTGGGGTGACGGATGGCGGAGACCGCAGGCGGGGGGCCGGGCGACGGCGCCGCTGAGGTGCTCGACCGTCCGCTGCCCGAGGGCGTGCGCCGACGTGTCGTGCAGATCGTCTCGGACGGCTTCGGTGGCCTGACCGTCGCCGAACTGCCCGCACAGCTCAGACAGTACGCCCGGTTCGCCCCGAACCGCCGGGTGAAGTTCGCGGGCAACGCGATGGCCGCGGCGGTGGAGACCGACCCGCTGTTCAGACAGCGGATCGGGGAGCGGTTCAGGGAGGCCCACCCCGAGCTGGCGGGCGCCCTCGACGCGGGCGCGCCGCCCCCGGCCGCGGACCCGCTGGACGTGGCGGCGGCGGCGTACGTGCTGCGCCCCACGGGCTGGGTGAAGCTGGTCACCGCGGCCGGCGAGGAGGCCCTGCGGGCGGACGCGGAACGCGCCGACGAGGAGAGCCGGGCCGAGTTGGAGCGGCTGCGCGAGCAGCTCGCCGAGGCCCGCGGTCAGACGAAGGCGGAGACCGAACGGCTGCGGGCGGAGCTGGAATCGGCCAAGAAGGAGGCCGACTCGCTGCACCGCAAGCTGCGGTCCGCCCTCAGCGACATCAAGCGCGGTGAAGCCGCCCTGCGCAAGCTGCACGCCGAGATGGAGACCGTACGCGCGGAGGGGCACGCCCAGGTGCACGCCGCCGAGAGCGAGACCCGGCGGCTCAAGGCCCGGCTCGGCGAGGCGGAGGCCGCCCTGGAGGCCACCCGGCGGGCGGCCCGCGAGGGGCGCAGCGTCGAGGACATGCGCGTACGGCTGCTGCTGGACACCGTGCTGGACGCGGCCCAGGGGCTCCGGCGGGAGCTGGCGCTGCCGCCGGTGTCCGTGCGGCCCGCGGAGACCGTCGACGCCGTGGAGCCGGGGCGGATGACCCCGAAGGACATCGCCGCCCGCGCGCTGTCCGAGAACGACCCGGCGATACTTGACCAGTTGCTGGCGTTGCCGCAGGCGCATCTCGTCGTCGACGGCTACAACGTCACCAAGACCGGCTATCCGCAGATGCCGCTGGAGAAGCAGCGGCTCAGGCTCCTCGGGCAGCTCTCGCAGCTCGCCGCGCAGACCGGCGCCGAGGTGACATGTGTCTTCGACGGGGCCGAACTGGCCGCCCCCGTGCTGCTCGCGCCGCCGCGCGGGGTGCGGGTGCTGTTCTCCAAGCCCGGGGTCACGGCCGATGAACTGATCCGTCAGCTGGTGCGCGCCGAGCCGCCCGGGCGGCCGGTCATCGTGGTCTCCACCGACCGTGAGGTGGCCGACGGGATCGCCAAGGCGGGGGCCCGCCCGGTGGCTTCGGCGGTGCTCCTCAAACGGCTTTCCTGAAACGCCTTTTCCGGCCCTTCGGTTATGTCTGCCCCAACGGCAACATACGGTCGCTATGACCGAATTGACCGAAGTGTTGCGCAACGTTGCGTCAATCGCGCATCACTGCATGTGTGTTGAGTGTAAAGAGTGCACCGTGGGGCGGGATTTTTTCTGTGGAGGATTTGAAGTGATCACCGGTGGGTCACTAGGGTCTGGGCTCAAACCTCTGGACGGGTGATCGCCTCGGGGTCCCAACTGGCGATCGCTCACAAGAAGGAGTTCACCTACCGTGGCGTCCCACCGTCGACCGAAGCAGCCGAGTCGTGCACGCGTGACCGTGCTCACCACTGCCGCCGCCGCTGCTGTGGCGATCTCCTCGCAGGCCGCCAACGCCGCGCCCGGCGACAAGCCGAGCAAGGAAGAGGTCAAGACCAAGGTCCACGACCTCTACGAGCAGGCGGGGCGGGCCACCGACAAGTACAACGGTGCCAAGGAGAAGGAGGAGAAGCTCCAGAAGGAGATCTCCACCATCCAGGACAACGTCGCCCGCGGCCAGGAGGATCTCAACGAGCTGCGCGAGAGCATAGGCCTGGCGGCCAGTGCCCAGTACCGCACGGGCGGCATCGACTCCTCGCTCCAGCTGTTCCTCTCCGCCGACCCCGACGACTACCTGGACAAGGCCGCCACGCTGGACCAGTTGAGCAGCCAGCAGGTCGAGACGCTGAAGAAGATCCAGGAGAAGCAGCGCGCGCTCTCCCAGCAGCGTCAGGAGGCCGCCGAGAAGCTCGACGACCTCGCCGACGCCCGCGAGGCCCTGGGCAAGAAGAAGAAGGAAGTCCAGTCCAAGCTGGCCGAGGCGCAGAAGCTCCTCAACTCCCTGACCGCCGAGGAGAGGGCGGCCCTGGACCAGGAGGACGAGCGCGCCAGCCGTTCCGCCAGCGAGCGGGTCGAGCTCGGCGACGAGGTGCCGGCCTCCCAGCGCGGCGCCGCCGCCCTCGCCGCCGCCGACACCCAGGTCGGCAAGCCGTACGTCTCCGGGGGCAGCGGCCCCAACTCCTATGACTGCTCCGGGCTGACCCAGTGGGCCTACGCCCAGGCCGGTGTGTCGATCACCCGGACCACATACACGCAGGCGAACGACGGCACCCGGATCACGCGCGACCAACTCGCCCCCGGCGACCTGGTGTTCTTCAACAACCTGGGGCACGTCGGCCTCTACGCCGGCAACAACACGGTCCTGCACGCGCCGTACCCGGGCAAGGTCGTCCGCTACGAGTCGATGGACACCATCGGCACCTTCCAGTTCGGCGTCCGCATCTGACGCCCGCCCCGAACTCCCGCAGGGCTTCTCGGCTCCGATTGTCACACCGAGTGACGGTCGGAGCCGTTCTGCTTCAAGATCAGGACACAGGGCCGCCCGAACGGGCGAATTCCCGCACTTCATGATGACCCCGCGCCCCGCTGGTGACCTGGGCACCGGCCGGGGCGTCACGCTCTGTGGTCGTGGAGGTCTTTGGCTGTGACACGGTCGCGCGGCTACTGTCGGCCGCGCTTCCCTCACCCGCCGTGAGGGCTCCCCCCGAGGGTGTCCTCCACCGCCGAGGGATGGTCCCGTCCACCGTCGAAGGGAGTGCGGCTTCCCGTGGTGTCCCACAGTCGCCTTGTACCGTCCGGGTTCGACCGGGGAGCAGTCGCCGCCCTCGGCATGCTGTCCGCCGCTGCCGCCGCCCTCGGCGCCATCCCCGTCCAGCCGGCCGCCGCCGTACCGAACGACAACCCCCGGGCCGAGGTCGACCGGCTGTACGAGGAGGCGGAGAAGGCCACCGAGGCGTTCAACAAGGCCGACGAGCGCGCCGACGAGCTCCGTGAGCAGGTCGGCATCGCGCAGGACGAGATCGCCCGGCAGCAGGAGCGCGTCAACACCATGCGGGAGACGCTGGGTTCGCTCGCCGGAGCCCAGTACCGCGCCGGCGCCCTCGACCCCTCGCTCGTCCTGCTCTTCTCCGACGACCCGGACGACTACCTCGCGAAGGCCACCACCCTGGACCGCATCAGCACCCACCAGGCCGGTGAACTCCACGACCTCCAGCAGGCGATGCGCGACATCGCCCAGAAGCGCGAGGAGGCCACCGGCAAGCTCGCCGAGCTGGAGAAGAGCCGCGAGGCCGTCACCAGGCACAAGCGGACCGTCGAGGCGAAGCTCGCCAGGGCCCGGCAGGTGCTCGACTCCCTGCCGTACGAGGAGCGCGCCGAGTATGAACGCGCCTCCCGCTCCGGTGGCGAGCGCGCCCACATGTCCGACCTCTTCGGTGCCGCCGCCCCCAGTGGCCGCGCGGCAGCCGCCGTGGCCGCCGCCCGTACGGCGCTCGGCAGGCCGTATGTGTGGGGCGCGACCGGTCCCGACGGCTTCGACTGCTCGGGCCTCATGGTCTGGTCGTACTCCCAGGCGGGGATCGCGCTGCCGCGCACCTCGCAGGCCCAGCGGTACGCGGGCACCCAGGTCCCGCTCGCCCAGGCACAGCCCGGCGACCTGGTCACGTATCGATCCGATGCCGGTCACGTCGGTATGTACGTGGGCAACGGCCAAGTCATTCACGCCCCCTACCCGGGCGCCCCCGTCCGCTACGACCCCGTCGGCATGATGCCGATCGCCTCCGTCACGCGTCCCTGACCCGTGGGCGCCCTGCCGGGGCGCGAGCGTGCCGCCGTACGATCGGGCACGTGGCTGGTCGTAGGCGTGGGTTCGCGGGATCCGCGGGAGTGTGTCTCGCGCTCGCCCTCCTCGTCGGCTGCGGCGGCGGCGCGGCGCCCGACTCCGCCCGCGCCGACGTCCAGCGGATGCTCGACCGGCGGGCGACGGCGGTCCTGGAGCGGGACGCGTCGGCGTACCGCTCGACCGAGGCGCCCACGGGTTCCACGGCCGGCCAACTGGCCACCGGGGCGGCCGAGTTCACCAACCTCCGCAGCCTCCGGCTGGCCTCCTGGGCGTACGACCTCACCGGCTTCCGTCGCTCCGGCGACCGGGCCACGGCCGAGGCGGCCCTGCGCTACCGGATACGCGGCTACGACAGGGCGCCCGTCACCGCCGTACGGACGCTGTCGCTGGTCCGCGACGACGGCAGGTGGTACGTCGCCGCCGACGAGCCCTCCGGGAAGGGCACCGAGCAGTTGTGGGAGCAGGGGGCGATCACGGCCGTGCGCGGGGAGCGGAGTCTCGTGCTCGGGGTGGGGCGGTCCGAGCGGAGGCTGCGGGCGTACGCGGAGCTGGCGGACCGGGCCGTGCCCGCCGTTACCGAGGCGTGGGGCGAGGACTGGGCGCGGCGGGTCGTCGTCCTCGTACCGGAGTCGCTGGACGAGATGGCGGGGCTGCTCGGGGCGCCCGCCTCCGGGTACCGGGGGATAGCCGCGGTCACCACCGGTGAGGCGGGAGGCTCGGCCAAGGCCCCCGCGGACCGGATCATCGTCAACCCCGACGCGTACGCCGTCCTCGGCGACTTCGGCAAACAGGTCGTCCTCACCCACGAGACGACCCATGTCGCCACCCGCGCCCACACCAACGCCGCCACCCCCCTCTGGCTCTCCGAGGGCTACGCCGACTGGGTCGGCTACCGCGCCACCGGCCGTACGGCGCCCGAGGTGGCCCCGGAACTCCGGCGCGCGGTGGCCGAGGGCAGGGCCCCCGACCGACTGCCGGAGGACACCGACTTCACCTTCTCCGGCGACTCCGGCAGCCTCGCCCGTGCCTACGAGAGCGGCTGGCTGGCCTGCCGTCTGATCGCCGACCGCTGGGGCGAGGTCCGCCTCAACGACTTCTACCGAGCCGTCGGCGCCCACGGGAAGCGTGCGGGCGCCGTGGAATCCGCGCTGCGGGACGTGCTCGGCACGACACCGGAGAAGTTCACCGAACGGTGGCGGGAGTACGTACGCGATCAGCTCGGCTGACGGACGGGCTCAGGAGCCCAGTGGTTCCCTGGCGCGGGTCGGGTGATCGGGCAGTGGCGCCGGGGTGGGGCGGCTGACCGTGTCCTGCCAGAGTTCGAGGGCGGCGAGCAGGGTGGCGACGACCAGGAGGCCGTTGCGGAGGAAGAGGAGGGTGACGCCCAGCCAGTCGCTCATGACCACATGGGCGAACCAGATGGGGAACTCGAGCACGGTCACGAAGGACGCGACGAGGACCATGTAGGCGGGCAGTGCCATCCGGCCGGCCCGGAAGCACAGGCACACCGCCGCGAGACCCACCAGCCACACCATGTACTGCGGGCTGATCACCCGGCTGGTGGTCGTGAACATCAGCACCGCCACGAACGCGGCGTCCGCCAGGGTGTGGGGGGCGAACCGCCGGGCCCGCACCCGCCACAGCAGCAGCCAGCCGAAGGCCACCCCGCTGAGCAGCAGGGCCACGTTGCTGACGACGTCCACGTAGTCGCCGAGGAACTCCACCGAGCCGTAGTTGAGCAGCACCTGGCCGTCCCAGTCGAACTGCCGGGCCACATGGAAGACGAGGGCGCCCAGCGACTCCACCTCGGTGCCCCGGTCGCGCTGGAAGGTCAGGAAGGCGAAGGCGCCGGGCATCCAGACCGCGAGGACGAGGGCCAGTACGGCCGCCGTGACCGCCGCCGAGACCCACGCCCCGCGCCTGCGGGCGCCGAGGAGCAGCAGCACCGGCCACACCTTGAGCAGCGCCCCGAAGGCCGTGAGGGCCCCCATGACCCGGGGGTGACGGCTGCCGGCGAGCAGGGCGGCGACCGCCACCGCCGTCACCATCACGTCGTAGCGGGCGTACACGGTCGGGCCGAGCAGCGGCAGGCCCACCACCCACACCCAGGCGCCGCGCCACGTCCTGTCGGGGCGGGCGCCCGCGTGCAGCAGCAGGGCGAAGACCGCCAGATCGGCGAGGAAGGCCAGGACGAAGAAGGCCGACGCGTAGTCGAGGAACGGCAGCAGCGCGGGGGAGAGGATCGCGAGGGCGGCGGCGGGCGGGTACTGCCAGGTGACGTCGTCCTGGGGATACGTTCCGCCGCGCAGGACCTCGTACCAGCCGTGGTAGATGACCGACACGTCGCTGGTGACGTCCGGGCCGGGGAACACGTACGCCTTGAAGACGAACAGCAACAGGAGCAGCCTGGTCGTGCCCCAGACCGCCGGCAGCCCGAACGGGAGCCGTCGAGTGCCCGTCATGTCCATCTGAGCCACCTGAGCCATTCGCGTCCCTGTCCGTGCGCGCCGGTGCCGTCCGCTCCGCGCGGGTCTCGCGCATGAGTCGCGCGTGTCGTGCAGGGGACATGATCCCCTGTCCGGCTGTGAAGCGGCCGTGAAGTGCCGCCGGACCGTGTGAGGAGTGGGTGCGGGGGTCGCGTCGGCGCCGGTTCGGTAGGGTCGGCGGCGATGCACAAGACCCTGATCGTGACCAACGACTTCCCGCCCCGCCCCGGTGGTATCCAGGCGTTCCTGCACAACATGGCGCTGCGGCTGGACCCCGAGAAGGTCGTCGTCTACGCCTCGACCTGGAAGCGCGGCAGGGAGGGCGCCGAGGCGACGGCCGCCTTCGACGCCGAGCAGCCCTTCACCGTCGTACGCGACCGCACGACCATGCTGCTGCCGACGCCGGGCGCCACGCGTACGGCAGTGGGCCTGCTGCGGGAGCACGGCTGTACATCGGTGTGGTTCGGGGCGGCGGCCCCGCTCGGTCTGATGGCACCCGCGCTGCGCAGGGCGGGCGCGAAGCGGCTGGTCGCCACCACGCACGGCCACGAGGCGGGGTGGGCGCAGCTGCCCGCCGCCCGGCAGCTGCTGCGGCGGATCGGCGAGGGCACGGACACGATCACCTATCTGGGCGAGTACACGCGCTCCCGGATCGCCACGGCGCTCACCCCCGAGGCCGCCGGGCGCATGGTCCAACTGCCGCCGGGCGTCGACGAGAAGACCTTCCACCCGGACTCCGGCGGCGACGAGGTCCGCGCCCGGCTCGGGCTCACCGACCGGCCGGTGGTCGTGTGCGTCTCCCGCCTGGTCCCGCGCAAGGGGCAGGACACGCTGATCCGGGCGATGCCCGCGATCCTGGCCAAGGAGCCGGAGGCGGTGCTGCTGATCGTCGGGGGCGGGCCGTACGAGAAGGAGCTGCGCCGGCTCGCGTACGAGACCGGGGTCGCCGAGTCCGTGCGCTTCACGGGGTCCGTCCCCTGGTCCGAGCTGCCCGCCCACTACGGCGCCGGCGACGTCTTCGCCATGCCGTGCCGTACGCGCAGGGGCGGTCTGGACGTGGAAGGGCTCGGCATCGTGTACCTGGAGGCCTCCGCCACCGGCCTCCCCGTCGTCGCCGGCGACTCCGGCGGCGCCCCCGACGCCGTACTCGACGGCGAGACCGGCTGGGTCGTACGCGGCGGCTCCGCCGGGGACGCCGCCGACCGCGTCATCACCCTTCTCGGCGACGCCGAGTTGCGCCGTCGCATGGGGGAGCGGGGGAGGGAGTGGGTGGAGGAGCGGTGGCGGTGGGACACGTTGGCTGAAAAGTTGGAGTTGTTGCTGTAGGGGCAAAAGCGGCATCCAGTATCTCTGGTGGGAATGCGGGCGTCCGTCGATGCTGTGTGCATGACTGAAAAACTGACGCCCCATCACCTTTCCCGTCGCCGAATACTCGGTATGGCCGCACTCCAGACGGCCGCCGCCCTCGGCCTCACCAGAGTCGGTCTCCAGTCGGCCCGGGCGGCCGAGCCCGACGCGGTCGACACCGCGCCGGCGATCGTGATCGGCTCCGGCTACGGCGCCGCCGTCGCCGCCCTCCGTCTCGGTCAGGCCGGCATCCGCACGGTCGTCCTGGAGATGGGACGCCTCTGGAACACCCCCGGCGCCGACGGCAAGGTCTTCTGTTCGACCAGAGAGCCGGACGAGAGGTCCATGTGGTTCAGGACCCGCACCGAGGCCCCGCTCGCCACCTTCCTCTGGCTGGACGTCGTCAACAAGGACATCAGCCGCTACCCCGGAGTGCTCGACCGGGTCCGCTACGCCGACATGTCCGTCTTCGTGGGCCGCGGCGTCGGCGGCGGCTCCCTCGTCAACGGCAGCATGGCCGTCACCCCCCTCCAGTCGTACTTCGCCGAACAGTTCCCCACCGTCGACACCGCCGAGATGTACGCCACGTACTTCCCGCGCGCCCGCGCCATGCTCGGCGTCAACACCATCGACCCGGCGTGGTTCGAGTCCACCGAGTGGTACCGCTTCAGCCGGATCTCCCGGGCCCACGCCGAGAAGACCGGTCTCAGGACCACCTTCGTGCCGAGCGTCTACGACTTCGCCTACATGCGGCGCGAGGCGGCCGGTACGGCGACCAGGTCGGCGCTCGCCGGAGAGGTCATCTACGGCAACAACCACGGCAAGCGCAGCCTCGACAAGACGTACCTCGCCGCCGCCCTCGGCACCGGCAACGTCACCATCCACACCATGGAAAGGGCCAAGGGGATACGAAGAGAGAGCGACGGGACGTACGTCGTCACCGTCGACCGCGTCGACGACACGGGCACGGTCGTCGAGACCAAGGAGTACGGCTGCACCTACCTCTTCCTCGGTGCCGGCAGCGTCGGCACCACCGAACTCCTCGTCCGCGCACGGGCGAAGGGCACCCTGCCCGCACTGGACGCGAGCGTCGGCTCCGGCTGGGGCACCAACGGAAACGTGATGCTCGGCCGGGCCAACCACCTGTGGGACACCGTCGGCGAGAACCAGTCGACCATGCCGGTCATGGGCATCGACGACTGGGCCAACACCGCCAACCCCGTCTTCGCCGAGATCGCCCCGCTGCCCACGGGCCTTGAGCACTGGGTCAGCCTCTATCTGGCGATCACCAAGAACCCCGAGCGCGCGTCCTTCACCTACGACGCCGCGAGCGATTCGGTGAAGCTCGGCTGGAGCGCGGCCCAGAGCGCGGTCTCCGTGTCCATGGCCAAGAAGCTCTTCGACCGGATCAACTCGGCGAACTCCACGATCTACCGGTACGACCTGTTCGGCTCGTCCAACAAGGTCTTCGCCGACGACTTCACGTACCACCCGCTGGGCGGCTGCGTGCTGGGCAGGTCGACCGACAACTACGGGAGGGTGAAGGGCTATTCGAAGCTGTACGTCACCGACGGCTCGCTGGTGCCCGGCTCGATCGGCGTGAACCCGTTCGTCACGATCACCGCGCTCGCCGAACGCACGATGGCGCGGGTCCTCGTGGAGGACACCGCGCCATAGAG
>NZ_AEJC01000198.1 GCF_000317595.1 Streptomyces ipomoeae 91-03
CCCGAGCTGGAAGGCGCAGCGGGGTCGAAGGGGCAGCCGCCCCTGGGGGATGGGACGGGTAGGGGCGGCGGGGGCGAAACCCGGGAGGTCAGGGACTGCTCGGCGCGGAATTCTTCGTGTCGGAGGACGGAGCCCCACCCTCGTCGCCCCCGGAGGCGGCCACCCACGCCCCCACCCCCACCGCAGCCACCAAAGCCACCGCAGCCGCACTCAACGCGATCCTCCGCCGCCGAGCCACACTCGCCCGATTCCGCGCGGATCCCGGCCGAGGCGCCCCCACGGCCCGCGGCACCCGAGCCGTCCCCCGAGCCCCCCCGGCCAGCTCATCGGGCCCGGGCACCCGCATCGACGTATGCGTGTCCCGGTTGGAGTCCGGCTTCGCCCCCAGCACCAACGGCACCGCCCCCCGCCGCACCCGCTCCCGCGGAGCGACCGGCGCGGCCTCCTCCTCGACCGCCTCCGCCGTCTCCGCCCCCGGCTCGTCGACGTCGAGCGGCGGCATCCCGGCCAGCATCGGCAGCTGCTCCCGCAACCGCGCCGCGAGCTCGGACGCCCTGAGCCGCGAGGCCGGCGCCTTGGCGAGGCACTGCACGAGCAGCTGCCACAGCTCCTCGGGGATGCCGGGGAGGGGCACGACGGTCTCGGTCACATGGCGCCGCAGCACCGCACCGGGGTGCCCGCCGCCGAACGGCGTGAACCCGGCGAGCAGTTCGTACAGCACGGTCGCGAGCGCGTAGATGTCCACGGCGGCGCGCGGCGGCAGGCCCTCGACGATCTCGGGGGCGAGATAGTCCGGCGTGCCGATGATCTTCGTCGCGCGCGTCCGCCGTGGAGAATCGATCAGCTTCGCGACGCCGAAGTCGGTCAGCAGGGCCGGGTGCGCGCCACCGGGCCCCAGCGGTCCCTGCATGTCGAGCAGCACGTTCTCCGGCTTCACATCCCGGTGCACGATGCCGGCCGCGTGCGCCGCCGAGAGGCCGTCCGCGACGTCGGCCACTATGGCCACCGCCGCCTCGGGGGCCATCCGCCGCTCCCGGTCGAGGCGGGTGCGCAGATCCGTGCCCCGGACGAGGTCCATGACGAGGGCGAGGTCGTTGCCGTCGACGACGAGGTCGCGTACGGAGACCACGTTCGGGTGATCGAGACCCAGGAGGGCGGTGCGCTCCTGGACGAAACGGCTGACGAGTTCCTGGTCTGACGAGAGGTCCTCGCGCAGCAGCTTGATGGCGACGGGGCCCTCCGGACCCTCACCCAGCCACACCGTGCCGGCGCTGCCCCGCCCCAGAATCTGGTTCGCGGTGTACCGGCTTCCGATCTTCCGTCCCAAGACTGCTCCTACAGGCCGCGTGTTGGCGACAAAGCTACGCGCCCGAAGAGCCAACCTTCACCGCCGAGGCGGAAATCACCCCTCAGATGTCGACAAATCCCCAACGCCATGCCTCCGGCGGTTGGGTCGCGATCATGGGGGCTGCCGCCCCCATGATCAGTTCACCCTCATTGGCCGGTGCCCGAGCCGCCTCCGGAGCCGGAGCCCGAGTCGCCGCCCAGGTCGCTGATCCACTTGCTCGCTTCGCTGAACCAGTCGCTCAGCTGGCCCCACCAGCTCTTGCCGGTGCCGACCCACTCCTGAAGAGGAGTGAACTCCCAGATCAGCCACCCCCCGACGAAGAGGAGGACGATCATGAAGAGACAGCCCTTGAGACACCCGAGACCCGGGATCCTCATCGGGTTGGCGCTGCGCTGACGCGGCTCGCGCGGCGGCCGGGGCTCGCGCTGCGGACGCGGTGCGGGCTGCGGACGCGGCGCGGGCTGCTGGGGCGTCGGCGGGGGCGCGTACCGCTGCGGCTGCTGCTGGGGCGCGGGGGCGTACGGCTGTTGCTGCTGCGGGTAGCCGTAGCCGGGGGCGCCGGACTGCGGCGGGCGCTGGGGCGGGCGCTGCTGCTGGCGGCGCGGCTGCTGCTGCTGGGGCTGCGGCGGCTGCTGCGGGGCCCGGTTGACCTGGCGCTGGGGGCGGCGGCGGAGCGGGTCCTCGCTGGGGTCGAGGTACTGGACCTGGGTCTGCTCGTTGCGGTCGCGGGCCGCGCGGAGCTGGTTCTGCCAGGGGTGCGGCTGCTCCGGCGACTGCCCACCGGGGTCGTGCCCCGGCACCGGCGGCATGACGGAGGTCGGGTCCGCGTCACCGGTCCGGCCGCCGGTCTGCGGGAGTACGGCGGTGGGGTCGGCGGCGCCCGGCGGCTGGTTGCCCGGGCCGGAGGTGTGCGGGAGCACGCTGGTCGCGGCGTTCGGATCGTACGAGCCCGCGCCCTGCGGCAGTACCTGCGTCGGGTCGGCGGAGCCGAACGGCTCGGGGGTGCCGGGCACCTGCGCGGGGGCCGGGTCGGGGGCGAGGATGTGGCCCACGCCCTCGGCGGCGGCGATCTGCATGGAGTTGGCGTGCACGCCGACGCCCTCGGCGACGATGCGCAGCGCGCGGGCGAGGTTGACGGCGCTGGGTCGTTCCTGCGGGTTCTTGCGCAGACAGCGCTCGATGACCGTCCACAGCGGGTCGGGGACGGTGGAGGGGCGGCGCGGCTCGGCGCTGAGGTGCTGGTGGAGCACTTCGAGCGCGGTCTGGCCGGCGAACGGCGGGCGCCCGGTGACCAGTTCGTAGATCAGGATGCCGGCGCCGTAGATGTCGACGGCGGAGGTCTGCGGCTGGCCCTCGGCGGACTCGGGGGCGACGTACGCGGGCGTGCCGACGAACTCGCTGGTCCGGGTCAGGCCCGGGGAGTCGGCGAGACGGGCGATGCCGAAGTCGGTCAGCATCGGGTGCATCTGGTCGCCGTCCTGCTGGAGCAGGACGTTCGCGGGCTTCAGATCGCGGTGCACGACGCCGTCGGCGTGGCTCGCGGCGAGCGCGTCGGCGACCTGCGCGGTGAGCAGCGCGGCGCCGACGGGCGTGAGCGGGCCGTTCTCGCGCAGATAGCGGTGCAGGTCGGGACCCTCGACCAGGTCCATGACCAGCGCCAGCAGATCGCCCTCGACCACCAGGTCACGCACCCGCACGATGTTCGGGTGGGTGAGCCGGAGCAGCACGGAGCGCTCCCGCAGGAACCGCATCACGATGTCCGGATCGTTGGCCAGCTCCTCCTTGAGGACCTTGATGGCCACCGTCTCGCCCGGGTGCCCCGGCACGGCCGCCTCGGCGCCCGCCGTCTCCCGCTGGCGGGCGCGCCAGACAGTGCCTGTGGCGCCGCGTCCCAGCGGCTCCTCAAGGAGGTACTTGCTCCCTACCGGCCGCACGTCATGCGCTCCCTGCTGCTTGCTTGCCTGGTGCCTGGTTGCCTGTGCCTTGGTTGCCCGGCCTCGTCCCTCGGACGTTCCGACCCACTGTAGTGCGGCCGTCCGCGTGACCGGGGTGTCCTCCCGCCGCCCCTCGCCGTGGCTCCGGACGAGTACGTACGGGTACCCATGTGCGTTCGATGGAAAGACGCCCTCCTGTGGCCGGTTGGTTGCCGGAGACGGACATGCGTGATTCCGGATACGACCGCGCAGGGTTCCGGATTCGACCACGATCCGAACGTGACCGATCTCAAGTGATCAACTGCCGGGCATTGGTCAGGCACTTTTGGGGGCAGAGCCGACCAATCAAGATCACTTGACGGTGGGCGGCGGGCGCGTTGTCAGTGGCAGGTGCGAGGATGCCTCCAGTACTGGCCGACGTGCCCGTGAGCGGTGGGGGAAGTCTGCGGTGGGGACCGCGCAGTCTCGTCCTCGCCGTCGCGGGTGCCCGCGCGGAAGGGACCGCAGACGGCGATGCAGATCCGGCTGACCGTCGTAGACCCGCTGGGACCGACCTCGGAGCCGCGAGGACGTGCCACGGCCTGCGACGTGCTGGTCACGGCGCCCTCCGGTACGGCACTCGCCGCCGTGGCCTCCGGCCTGGCCTCCGCCGTCGGCGAGAGCGCCGCCGCCCAGCCGGAACGCGGCCGGGAGTCCGGTGGTCAAGTCGTGCTGTACGCCGGTGCCGAGCGGCTCGACGCCCAGCGCTGCACCCTGGGCGAGCCGCCCCTCATCGACGGCGCCGTCCTCTCCCTCGGCGCCCCCTCCGAGCCCGGCCCCGAGGTCGACGAGGCCGCCGCGCAGCTCCACGTGGTCGCCGGCCCCGACGCGGGCGGCGTCCATCTCCTGCACGGCGGCAAGATCCACATCGGCCGCTCCGCCGACGCGGACGTCCCCCTCGACGACCCCGACGTCTCCCGCCTCCACTGCGCGGTCACCCTCTCCGCCGACGGCCGCGTCTCCGTCGTCGACCTCGGCTCCACCAACGGCACGACCCTCGACGGCCACCGTGTGACGGACCGCCCGGTCCGGCTGGCCCCGGGAGCGCTGCTCCGCATCGGCGAGTCCGCGCTCCGGCTGGCTTCGTCGTCCGGGGTGCGGGGGGTCGGTACGGCGCCTGACGGGGAGGGACATGTTCGGGTGGCGGTTGGGGGTGGGACGCCGAGTGGGGGTGTCGCGGGCTCGTCGGGTGGGCTCGGCTCTGGAGGCAGGGCCGGGGCGGCTTCGGGGCGTGGTCATACAGGACACGGGGCGGAACAGCGGTTGGTGCCGGGGCAGGGTGGGGCTCCGGGGATCGAGCGGACGGCGGGTGCCGGGGCGGCATCCGCGCCTGGGGGCATGCCCGGGACGGCCAGGGGGGCGGGCAGTGGGGACGTGGATGGTGATTCGGCGGGGGCTGGTCGCGGGGCGGGTGCCCTTGATGCCGGTGATTCCGGCAGGGCCGGCCGTTCCGGGGCTTCCGGGGCCGATGGCGCTCTCGGCACCTCCGACGCCCCCGGCGGTTCCGGGGTCTCCGACGCTTACGGGGCCTTCGGGGCTTCCGGGATTTCCAGGGGCTCCCGGGGGTCCGGCGGGTCCGGCGACGTAGCCGGTCCCGCTGGTGCCACCCGGGCCGCCGGTGGCGCCGCCGGTCCGGCCGGTGCGGGCGAACCCGCCGGCCCCGTCGGCTCCGGTACCCGTAAGAGCACACCCCTCCGGGGGACCGAGGTGCCGCGTGGGGTGCGTAAACGGGGTGGGTTCGGGGCGTGGGCGCGGCGGCTGGCCGGGGGGCGGGGGCAGTCGGAGGCCGAGCACGACCCGTACGAGTACGACTCCGAGTACGACGAGGACGAGCGCGGCGCCATGGCCTCGGTGCTGCCGACCGGTGGCGAGCGGTTGCCGGAGACCTGGCCGGACCCGGCCGCGCTGCTGCTCACCGCGCTGGGACCCGGGCCCCGGTTGTGGGAGCGGGGGCCGGGGCATCCGGAGGCGTTGACGGTGCGGTTGGGGACGGCCGACCGGGCGGCGCCGGACGGTACGGGGCTGCTGCCGGCCGTGCCGGTGACCACCGGGTTGCGTGAGGTCGGCGCGCTGGGCCTGGCGGGGCCGCGCCCACGGCTGCTGGGGCTGGCCCGCGCGGTCGTGGCCCAGCTGGCCGCGCTGCACTCCCCCGACACCCTGGAGCTCGTACTGATCAGCGCGGACCGCTCCCGCCCCGCCGAGGAACGCACCGCCGACTGGTCCTGGCTCGGCTGGCTCCCCCATCTCCGCCCCGCCCACGGCCAGGACTGCCGCCTCCTCCTCGCCTACGACCGCGAACAGGCGACGGCCCGCGTGGACGAGCTGCTGCGCCGCGTGGAGGACCACGCGGCGGACAGGGCGGCGCACGGGTCCGCGAACGCGCCGGGCACCGGGGCCGGAGCCTCGGGCATGGGCATGGGCGACGCGGCGAGCCGCCGGGCCGGCGAGCCGGTGGGCCGCACGGGCGGACGTATCACCCCAGGGGCAGGGGCCAGGGACACCGCGGGCCATGGGCCCGAGCACGGTGGGGCCGGCGGGGCGGCCCACGGCGTCGAGGCTGCCCCCGGTGGGCGTGCCGGGCGGCGACCGTCATGGGCGCGGGACGACGAGCCCGGGGGCAGGGACTTCCCGGGGCCGTACACCGTGGTGATCGTGGACGGCGATCCCGGAGGCGCGGATGTGCGCGAGGCCGTGGTGCGGCTGGCGCAGGAGGGGCCCGGCGCCGGGATCCATGTGGTGTGCCTCGCCGAGGCGGAGGCCGCGTCGCCCGCCTCGCCGGTGACGGAGACGTACGCGGCGGCCTGCGGGGGCTCGCCCGCGTTCCGGGCGTGCGGGGCCGTCGCCCTGCTGAGCGGTGACGTCGCGACGGCGCTACGACTGTTGCGTGTCGCCCCCGGGTACGCCGGCCCGAGCGGCGCCACGAGCCACGCGCAGGGGGCGCACACCTCCGGAGCCCGTTCCCAGTCGGCGCGCACGGCCGGGGCCGTCTCCGAGGCTCACCCCCGGTCGGACGACACCCCTGCGGATCACTCCCGGTCCGGGCGGCCGAGGACGGCGTACCCCGGTTCCGGGCACACCGCTCCCGTCTCCCCCTCCTCCGCGGACCGCGTACGCGGTGCCGACCCGGGTGGCGCGGCGGGCCGTACCGGGTCCGGGCGTTCGGCGCAGGCCGACGCCGGTGCCGGGAACCGTACGCACACCAACCTGGACGTCACCGGGGCCGTATGGTCCGGTGCCGACGAGCGCACGCACCCCGGCACCGAGGACATCACCTCGCTCGCCCCGAACCCGCCCGGGCTGTTGAACCACGGCACCGTCGCCACGGTGGACGCCGTGTCGGCGGCGTGGGCGGAGCGGTTCGCGCGGGCGCTGGCGCCGTTGCGGCCGGACGGCGTCGCCGGGGACCGGCAGACGCGGGTGTCGGCGCCGTTGCCGCAGTCGGCGCGGTTGCTGGACGAGTTGGGGCTGGCGCGGGCCACGCCGGCGTCGCTGATGGCGCGTTGGGCGGACGCGGTGGACGACACGACGGCGCTCGGCGGGCGGGCCTGGGCGGTGCTCGGCGCCGGGCCGCGCGGGCCGGTCTCCGTGGACCTCGTCGCCGAGGGGCCGCATCTGCTGATCGAGGGGCCGTCCGGGAGCGGTCGTACGGAGCTGCTGCGCTCCATCGCCGCGTCGCTGGCCGCCGCCGAGCGCCCCGACCGCCTGGGCATCGCCCTCGTCGACGGGCGGGACGGCGGCGGCAGTGGCGGCGCCGGTGGCGGAGGGCGGGCCGGAGAAGGGCTGGGCGTCTGTACCGACCTCCCCCACGTCGGTACGCATCTCATCGCCAACGACCCCGTCCGCATGCGGGAGTTCGCGCAGTCCCTGTCCGCCGAGCTGAAACGGCGGGCGGAGTTGCTCGGCGGCCTCGGCTTCATGGAGTGGCACACCCGACGTGAGGTGTCGGGCCGGATCGTGCCCCAGCGCTCGGCGACGTCCGGGCAGACCGGAGTCGGCGGGGCCGCGCAGTCGGGGACCGGTGGGGCCGCCGACCTGGACTCGCCCTCCAGCTCCACACTGCGGCTGCGGCCGGGGGCGGGGCGCAAGGGTGCCGGTGCCGATCAGAACCGTGACGGCAGGGGGGCCGGGCAGGCCTCGGAGCTGCCCCGGCTCGTCGTGATCGTCGACGACCTCGACGCGTTGCTGTCTCCCGCGCTGGGTTCCACGGGGCGGCCGGCTGCGGGGTCGGTCGTACGGGCGCTGGAGGCGGTGGTCCGGGAAGGGGAACGGCTCGGGGTGCACCTCGTCGCCACCACCGGTGGGGGTGGGCGTGTGGGTGAGAGTGAGCTGGGGCGGGCGGCCGGGGGGCGGGTCGTGCTGAGCGCGCCGGCGCCGGGGCCGGACGAACCCGCGCCCGGGCGGGGGGAGTTGCTGGGTGAGGGAGGCCGTGCGACGCCCTTCCAGGCGGGCCGCGTAACGGGCCGTATCCCGCGCACGGCCACATTGCGCCCTACGGTCGTGCCGCTCGACTGGGCCCGTATGGGGGACCCACCGGCTCGACGCCCCGTCCGGGAGCTGGGGAACGGCCCCACGGACCTGGCGCTGCTCGCCAGTGCGCTGGACCGCGCGGCACGAGAGGTCTCGGCGATCGGGGTGCCCTCGCTGCTGTGACCGTCCACTTGCAGGGCACCCGAAGCTGCGGCGAGGCGGAAGCCCGCAGCTGAGTGGAGGACCCGTGCCCCGTAAGGGGCGCGGGGAACTGCGCGAGCGACCACGACGGACCCGCACCCGGCAACAGCGAAGCACCCCCACGGCGAATCCCCCCTCGGCCACCCCTCACTGGTCACGACGCGGTCACGATCACGGAGTTGACACCGCAGGCGCTCTTGCAGCCCCCAGATACGCGGCGTAGACCAGAGCGCACGGGACAGCGCTTCTACGTTCGACGACGCACGGAGAACGGGGTCAGTGATGCGCAGCACTCTTGGCACTCTTGGCAATTTCGGTGGCAATCTCGCCACCCTTGGAACGCTTCGCACTCTTCGTACACGCAAACCACCCACCAAAGCCCTCGCGGCCCTGGCCGCAGGCATCCTCGCCGTATCCCTCACCGCATGCGGCGGCGACGGCGACGACGGCGGTGACGACGGAGGCGGCCAGACCGGTGGAGCCGAATCCGTTCAGCTGCCCAAGCTCGACGGTCAGAAACTCGAGGTCGCCGCCGTCTTCACCGGCCCGGAGCTGGAGAACTTCCAAAAGGTGCTGGACGAGTTCGAGAAGCGCACCGGCGCCCAGGTGACGTTCGTGCCGACCGGCAACAACACCTCCACGTTCCTCGGTACGAAGATCGAGGGCGGCAAGCCGCCGGACGTGGCGTTCCTGCCACAGGTCGGCGTTTTGCACCAGTTCGCCCAGAAGGGCTGGGTGAAACCGCTCGGCAGCGAGGCCCAGGCGCAGTTGGACAAGAACTTCTCCCAGGGCTGGAAGGACCTCGGCGCGTACGAGGGCAAGCAGTACGGCGTGTATGTGAAGGCCGCCAACAAGTCGCTGGTCTGGTACAACACCGCGGCCTTCGAGGCGGCGGGCATCACCGAGGAACCCAAGACGTGGGACGAGTTCATCCAGACCGCGCAGACGCTCTCCGACGCCGGCTCTCCCGCCGTGTCCATCGGCGGAGCCGACGGCTGGACGCTCACCGACTGGTTCGAGAACGTGTATCTCTCGCAGGCGGGCCCGGAGAAGTACGACCAGCTCGCCGCGCACAAGATCAAGTGGACCGATCCGTCCGTCGAACAGGCCCTCAGCACACTCGCCGAACTGTGGGGCAAGGATGAGTTGATCGCGGGCGGGGCCTCGGGCGCGCTCCAGACCGAGTACCCCAAGTCCATCACCAACACCTTCGGCGGCGACACCCCGGCGGGCATGGTGTTCGAGGGCGACTTCGTGGCCGTCACCATCAACGGCGACACGGACGCCAAGATCGGCACCGACGCCAAGGTCTTCCCGTTCCCGGCCGTCGGCGACGAGTCCCCGGTGGTGACGGGCGGCGACGCGGCGGTGGCGCTCAAGGACGGCAAGGGCGCGCAGGCGCTGCTCACCTTCCTGGCCTCGACCGACGCGGCGGAGATCTGGGCGGCGCAGGGCGGCTTCCTCTCCCCGAACAAGGAGATGAATGAGGTCAGTTACAAGGACGACGTCACCCGGGAGATCTCCAAGGCGCTGCTCGCGGCGGGCGACGACTTCCGCTTCGACATGTCCGACCAGGCCCCGGCGGCGTTCGGCGGCACCCAGGGCGTCGGCGAGTGGAAGCAGTTGCAGGACTTCCTGAAGAACCCCGACGACGTGGCCGGCGCCCAGAAGAAACTGGAGGCCGACGCGGCGAAGGCCTACGGGAACGGCTGACGGCGACCTCCATGTCGTCCGCTGCCGTGACGAAGACGGCGGGGGTTCCGCTGACCGAGGAAGTCCCGTACGACGTTTCTTCGGACGGCATCACCGGCATACAACGCTCGATAGCCAAGCTCCTCATCGAGGGCCACGTCGACGAGGCCATAGCCCGCCGTCTCGGCATGAACGTCCGTACTTGCCGCGCCCACATCGCCAAGCTCGCCACGGCCCTCGGCAGCGGCAGCAGGGCGCAACTCGGCTACCTCATCGCC
>NZ_AEJC01000199.1 GCF_000317595.1 Streptomyces ipomoeae 91-03
ACCCGAGGGGAGCCATGACGGACGCACCAGCCATTCACACCCAGGGGCTGACGAAGACCTTCCGCGGCGGCCAGGTGGCCGTGGACCATCTGGAACTCACGGTTCCAGGCGGCAGCGTCTTCGGCTTCCTCGGGCCCAACGGCTCCGGCAAGACCACCACCATCCGCATGCTGATGGGCCTCATCGAGCCCACCTCGGGCACGGCACGGATCCTCGGCCACCCCATGCCGCGCGCCGCCCGGACCGTACTGCCCCACGTGGGCGCCCTCATCGAGGGGCCCGCCCTGTACGGCTTCCTCTCCGGCCGCGACAACCTGCTCCGCTACGACGCCGCCGACCCGACCGCCGACCCGCGCACCCGGCGTGCCCGTGTCGCCGCCGCGCTGGACCGGGTGGGTCTGACGGCAGCCGCCGGCAAGAAGGCCAAGGCGTACTCGCTGGGCATGAAACAGCGGCTGGGCCTCGCCTCCGCGCTCCTGCAGCCGCGCCGCCTCCTCGTGCTCGACGAGCCGACCAACGGGCTCGACCCGCAGGGCATGCGTGAAATCCGCGCCCTGGTACGGGAGCTGGCCTCCGACGGCACCACCGTCTTCCTCTCCTCCCACCTCCTCGACGAGATCGAGCAGGTGTGCACCCACGTCGCCGTCATGGCCAGGGGACGGCTGATCACCCAGGGCCCGGTCGCCGAACTGGCCGCCGGGGCACGTGGCCGACTCGTCGTCACCACGCCGGACGCGGCGGACGCCGCCCGGGTGCTCAAGGAGCAGGGCGTCGGCGATGTGGCCGTGGACGGGGACCGGGTGACGGCCGAACCGCCACCGGCCGACCGTGACCTGGCCGAACTGAACGCCGCGCTCGTCACGGCGGGCGTGCGCGTCCGGGGCTTCGGCCTGGAACGCGCCTCCCTGGAGGACGCGTTCGTGGCACTGACGGGGGAGGGGTTCGATGTCGCGGGCTGAGCGGGCTGAGCGGGCTGAGACGAGTGGTGGGGAGGCCGCGACGGAAGCCGCCCGGAGTAAGACCGCGACGGAAGCCGCCCGGGATAAGGCCGCGACGGACGCCGCGTCGGCCGGGGGCGGGACGGAAGTCGCCGCGCCGGTCACCCGCGCGCCGAGGCTCCTGTGGACCTTCGGCCTCTTCCGCAGCGAACTGGTGACCACCTTCCGGCGCTGGCGGACCCTCGCGCTGCTGGCCGTGCTCGCGGCCGTACCGATCCTGGTCGGGATCGCGGTGAAGATCGAGACGAGCGACGGTTCCGGGGCCGGTGGACCGGGCGGGGGTGGGGGCGGTGGCGGCGGCGCGGGGCCGGCGTTCATCGCGCAGATCACCAACAACGGGCTGTTCCTGGTGTTCACGGCCCTGGCGGTGACGCTCCCCTTCTTCCTGCCGATGGCGATCGGAGTGATCGCCGGAGACGCGATCGCGGGCGAGGCCAACGCGGGCACCCTGCGCTATCTGCTCGTCGCCCCCGCGGGCCGGACCCGGCTACTGCTCACCAAGTACGCGACCACGATGACGTTCTGCCTGGTGGCGACCCTCGTCGTGGCGACCTCCGCCCTGATCGTGGGAGCGTTGCTGTTCCCGCTGGGCGACCTGACGACCATCTCCGGCACCCATATCAGCTTCGCCGAGGGGCTGTTCCGGGCGCTGCTGATCGCGCTGGCGGTGGCCGCGTCACTGATCGGCATCGCCGCCCTGGGCCTGTTCGTCTCCACCCTCACCAACAGCGGCATCGCGGCGATGGCCACCACGGTCGGGCTTCTCATCACCGTGCAGATCCTCGACCAGATCCCCCAGCTCGACGCCCTCCACCCGTACTTCTTCTCCCACTACTGGCTCTCCTTCGCCGACCTCATGCGTGAGCCGATCTACTGGGACGACCTCCAGAAGAACCTGGGCCTCCAAGCCCTGTACGCCGCCGTCTTCGGTTCGGCGGCGTGGGCGAGGTTCACGGCGAAGGACATCACGGCGTAGACGCTCCGCTGGAGGCGTGGCGAGGCGGTGGTGTCGCCGGTGGGCGACCGCGGGGCGATCGCGGACCGGTGTGTGCTGGTGTGTCCCGGTGCCGCCCGGTGGGGCCTGGTGTGGACCGGGAGGGGGACTGGTGTGAACCAGTGGGGACTGGTGGGGGCCGGTCGCGCCGCCTCGGCGGCGGCGTACGGAAAACGTGCGAACGGCGCCGTTGCCGAGGGGGCAAGGGGACCGAGGCGTGTGTGTGGTCATGCGCCTGTGGCGGTGTCGGGGGTCGGCAGGTCGAGGGTGGTGTCGGGGGCCGGCAGGTCGAGGAGGAGCGCCATGACGCCGACCAGCGTGGCGCCGCTGACGATCTCCCGGCGGCCGATCATCGCGGGGATCTCGGCGAGCGGGATCCACTCCAGCCGGTCGGACTCGTTGCGTTCCGTGGGCTCGCCGACGCGTCGCGCGTCGTCCGTGCGGAACACGAAGTGCCGGGTGTCGGTGATCCCGGCCGCCGGCTGCGCGTAGATCAGTCCGTTCAGCGACCCCGGGCGCCAACCCGTCTCCTCCTCCAACTCCCGTGCCGCCGCCTCCTCGGGCCGTTCCCCGTCCTCGACCAGCCCCATGGGCAGCTCCCAGCCCCAGGTGTCCGTGACGAAACGGTGCCGCCACATCATCAGCACCCGCCGCCGCTCGTCCACGGCCGCGGTGACGGCCAGATCCCGCAGTCTGACCACGTGGTAGTCGCAACGGGTGCCGTCGGGTTGCTCCACATCCAGCGACCGCAACCGCACCCAGGGGGTGTCGTGGATGGTGCGTTCACCGTGGACGGTCCATCGCATGGGGGCCTGCTTTCTCTCTTGCTCTCTTGCTCTCTTGTGATCTTCTGCCGTTCTGCCCTTCTGCCCCTCTGTCGACCGGCCGCCACGCGAAGCAGCAGGGACTCTTCGCCGTGCCGGGCCACGAGGTGGAGGCCGACCGGGCAGCCGTCCGAGTCGAAGCCGGCCGGGATGCTCATGGCCGGGTGGCCGCTGAGGTTGAACGCCCAGGTGAGGGCCGTGGAGTAACGGTCGCCGGGACCATCGTGGCCGTGCGGGGCGTTGGGGGTGGTGGGGGTGAGGACCAGGTCGACGTCGGCGAAGAGGGCGGCGAGCCGCCGGTCGTTCTCGGAACGGAGTTCGTGGGCGTCCCGCACGGCCGTCGGGTCGGTGTCCGGCGCGGCGCGGAGGGCGAGCCAGGCGGGTCCCGGGTCCTCCAGGTGTACCGGTGCGCCGGGTCGTACGAGCCGTACGAGACCGGTGTCGGCGAGGCGGAGCGCGGCGGCGTGGGCGATCGAGGCGGGCTCGGGGTCGGTGTCGGCGAAGCCGAGGTCGGGGGACCACACGGCGGTGAACGGAGGGGACGGCTGTGAGGCGGCGGAGGCCGACTCCGGCTCTTCGCCGGCCGAGGCCAACCTGCCGGCTTCTGGGCTTTCTCGGACCCCGTGGTGCTTGCCGCCCGCACCGATCCCCCTCACACAGCGCCAGTACGCCGCCGCGTCGGAGGCGTGGCGGGCGAGGACGCCGGCTGCCGCGAGGCCGGTGCGATCGGCGGAGGGCAGTCGCCCGTTCGTGGTCTTCAGGCCGACGACGCCGCACCACGCGGCCGGGATCCGTACCGACCCGGCGCCGTCGGTGCCGGTCGCCAGCGGGACGAGGCCCGCGGCCACCGCCGCGGCGGACCCGGCCGAGGAGCCGCCCGGCGTCCGGTCGGGCCGCCAGGGGTTGACGGTCCGTCCGCCCGAGCCGAGGCCCCAGGTCTGCCAGGGGGTGCCGGGGCCGGGCACGGAGGTCGCCCCCACGGGCACACAGCCGGCCGCGACCAACGCCCGCGCCGACGCCGTACGCGACCCGTTCCTCCCCTTCACCCCGATCGGCACCCCGGCCAACGGCAGCCGCACCCCCGCCGCGACCCGCTCATCCACCCCGGCCGCCCACCGCAACGCCTCCTCGGCCCACACCTCGACGAACGCGCACAGCGCCGGTTCCGCCCGCTCGATCCGAGCGAGCGAGGCGGCGACCACGTCGACGGCACGAATCTCGCGGGTGCGTACGCCGGTGGCGATCTGCTCGGCCGAGAGTGCCGCGAAGGCGTCGGACTGGAGGAGAGCGAGTGGCAGGGAAGAAGTCTGCGGCTGCATGGGCTTTTCGGGCTTCTTCACTTTTAACGGCCGTCAGAGAGTACTGAGTTCCGGCGGCCAGCCCACCTGCTCGCCTGTCGAGCGCAGCTGGGCTCAACGCCTCTGTCGAACGGAGATGCGTAGACCCGCGCCGTTCTCCCGCTCGGTGAACAGCGCCCGGTCCTTCAGCACTCCTGCCGGGATCTGTGTTCCCTCGGCCAGGGCCTTCGGCGAGTTGGTGCTCACCTTCAGCTCGATCGGGGACTTGGCGCCGTTGTCGGAGTCGGTCTCTCCGTACGCGGTGCCGTCGTCTTCGAGGGCACGGATATTGATGGCCCGGTGTGTGTCGTCCCCGGCCAGGCAGAGCCCCGTGCCCGACTTGACGTCGAGGACGACGGAATTGAGGGCGAGGTAGCGACCGTTGGGGGAGGCAACGGCGTCCGTCACGTCCTCCGTACCGTCTTCGCCGCATGCCGTACTGGCCAGGAGGCGGCCGGTGTCCAGGTCGTGCGCGGACCAGATGGTGGCATCCATGTTGTCGGCCCCCTTCCAGCGGGCGAGGAACATGCCGTCGCTGACACCGGCGATGACTCCGCTCACGTATCCACCGCTGTATGTCTCCTTTCCCGAATCGGCATCCCTTGGGGCGACGTCTTGAGAGGACCACCCGTTCACGAGGCCGAAGCCGCCCAACTCGTGCACTGCCACGGGACCATCCGGGGTGACGGCCACGACCTCGCTGCCTGTGCAGACAGAATGGCACTTGGGAATCCGGACCTCTGAAGAGTCGTATTCCGTGAGCTTGCCTGTCGTGGCGTCGATGGAAGCGCCGAGCGTGTCGGAGTACTCCTCCCACGTGACGACCAGTCCCGCTCCGTTCCCCCCGTCGTAGACCTTGAGTGTGCCCCCTCTGGCGGTGACGGGTACGGCGACACGGTGCAGCGGAGCCACGGAGGTGCCGGAGGCGTCCATCGCATAGAGGTCGACCTGCACGACTTCCTTGCTCTTGGTGAGGGCGTCTCCCTCTTGCCGACCGTGTGCCCATGCCGCGACGTAGGTGCGGCTGCCCTGCCGAATGACGGTGACCTGAGGGATCTCGAGGTTGCTCTCGTCGTACCCGTACGACGGTTGGTCGGTGATCACGGTCGGCGCCTGGTAGGGGGCGCCTGTCCACCGAACCTTGCCCGTAGCGCTGTCCCGTGCCTGGACCGCGTATCCGTCACTGGACCGGGTTATGTACGCGACCGTCTTCCCGTCCGTGGTCACCGGCATCTCGGACTCGGTGCTCTCCGGAACCCAGTCGAGTTCCTGGTCCCACCCCTTGCCGCCGTCGTATGCGGAGGGCACGGTGAGCTTGGCCAAGGAAGGAGCCTTCGTACCCGAGCCCTTGTCGTCCTGGCCGGTGTCCGAGCCGCCGTCCCCGTCCGAGCTGCAACCGGCGAGCAGCACCCCTGCCAGAGTTACGGCCACGGCTGCCTTCGTCCTGCGCATCTTTCGTTCCTTCTTGTCCAAGTGAATACTCCCGCCGGCTTCGGTCGCCCGGGTGAAATCTTGGGCATCGGATGCCTCGGACGATCTCATGCTCTCCGCATGCACCAGTGAACCGTCCAGCGCACCGATCGTCGCTCGAACTTCAGCCGTCGTACGCCTCGACCACCGGCGCGGTCTTCGCCCGGTGGCTGCCTTCCTTGCACCCTGCGAACGGACCGGTGGGGGAGCGGAGTTCAGCGAGTACGGGGCCGAGGTGGTCCCGGTGCCAGACGGCTGGGCCCGAGGCGCCGGCCGCCGGGTCGGTGCATTCCTGCCAGGCCAACCACAGCGCGTGCAGCCGGGCCACCGCCTCAAGGTGCTCCCACCAGCGCGGGCACCAGGGCTGCTGGGAGGTGACCTCGCGGCCGTACACGGGCAGCAGAAGATCGGACACCCAAAGGGCCAGGTTGCGCATCTCCTCGGCGTAGTCCTCGCCGTCCAGATAGAGGATGAACAGCTGCGCTTCGGTTTGTTCCTGGGCTGTGGTCATCGAACGGCCTTCTCTGCGGCGCGGGCGGTGATGGCCTTCACTTCGGCCTGGGCGGCGGCCTGGATGTGGTCGGCGCCCGGTTCGGCGTACCAGGGGCGGAGTCTGATCATGGCGGGCTTGATTCCAGTGGCCAGGAGCAGTGCCGTGCCTTTGGGGAGCGCACGGATGCGATCGGCGGGCAGGATGCGCTCCAGGCGGTAGGAGGTGGAGCGGGAACGGCCGTCCTTGCTCTTGGAGTAGCTGACCGTGGACACGTCGTGCTCGCCGACCAGCCGGGAGACCTTCTCCACGAAGTCGGCGTCGTCGAGGCCAGCGCCCAGAAGTTTGATGGTGGCTGCACCCCATAGTGCGTCCATCCCGGCCTCGCCCCAGACGCGTGCACCCTGGCGGTAACTCTGCAGCAGAGTCACGATGTTGATGCCGCGGGAGCCGAGGTGGGAGTACAGGTCGGGCAGGTCGGAGATACGGCAGACGTTGGCGGCCTCGTCGAGTATTGCCGTCATCGGTGGGTCGAGGCGCCCGCCCATCCGTTCGGCGGCGACGACGCCCGCGCGCAGCACCGAGTCCGCGGCCGCCGCGATGACACCTGCGGCCGAGCCGCCGCCGTCCTTCGACAGGAGGTACAGAGTGTCGCGGGAGAGCACATGCTGCTCCGGCAGGAACTGCGGCATCTGAGGGTCCGGTGTCACCCAGGCGGCGATCGCCGGGTCCAGGAGACAGGCCACGCACTGGCGAGCCGTCTCGTAGATGCCGTCCCTCGTCTCCACGGCACCCTGGATGGTGCCCTGCAACTGATCGGCGAGCGCCGACATGGCCGCGTCGCGCAGCAGGTCGATGGGGGTGCGGTCGGCCGGGTCGGCGAGCCACGTCAGTACTTCGCCGACTTCGCGCCCGCCGCGGTTGGCTGCGTGGAAGAGCGCGGTGAGCGTGTTCTGCGCTGCCGAGATCCAGAAGTCGCGTTTCGACGCGTCGTCGTTTACCGCGCCGACGAAGTGGCCGGCCAGCCGCCTGGCGCCCTCGATGGTCGCGGCGTCGGCGAGCATGTCCCACCACATGGTGCGCGGTGTGTGCGCGATGCCCTGAGGGTCGAACACCCAGACCTGACCGACGCGTTCGCGCTCCGCACGGGTGACGCTGTAGACGTCCGCCTTGTTGGATGTCAGCAGGACGCTGCCCTGGGCGCGCAGGACGCGGGGTACGGCGATTCCGGTTGACTTGCCGGCGCGCGGGGCCATTAGATCCAGCTCGACGTCTTCGTAACTGGAGCGGAGCTCAGGCCCGTTCGGCTCCAGATTGCCCAGGAGGTTGCCCGTCTGATCCGGGTCGAGCTTGGTTGCCTTGGCGAGCGACGGGCGCAGGGCGCGTGCTCGTTCAGCGGCGCCCTTCGGGAGCATGCCGACCAGTTCCTTGCGGCCGGCGAGGCCGTCGGGGCGCTGCACCCGGCCGCGTACGAGGACTACCAGGGTGATCACGAGCGCGACGAACACCCCGAAAACGGTGGCGATGCCGGCCGCCACTGCGCTGCCCGAGGCGGTCGGCCACAGGGCCCGTGGACCGTCCTTGACCAGGGTCGCCAGGGTGTCCAGGGAGAACGGCGGTGGGTTCCAGCCGCCGGTCGAGACCGCTGCGCCGAGCGTGCCGCCCAGCCAGGCGCCGGCGAAGGATCCGCCGACGAGGACGGCCACGCCGGGGATGATCCAGGGCAGCAGGTCGTCGCCGGTGGAGTGGCCCTTGCGCGCGGGGCGCGTGCTCATCTCGACGCCTCCGTCGACTTCGTGAGGTTCAGTTCGTTCCCGGTCCACCGGGTGTTGGTGTTGTGCAGGTTGCGCTCTGTGTCCGTGATGGACACCTTGATCGGGATGCCGGGACGGCCACCGACCTTGATCAGGAAGCGGCCCCGGCCCGGAGGCTCCTCGTTGCCGCCGGTGCTGGCCCAGCCGGGCGGCGACGACCAGGACGAAACCAGCTCGATCTCCCGCTCCGACATACCGACGATCTCGCCCAGTTCACGCATCTCGGTACGTGGCAGCCCCGCGCACACAACCATGCCGGCCCGTTCGACGAAGCCGCGAGCCTTGGCCCGGTCGGCTTCGCTACCGAGAGCCTCCGCGTCCTTCAGCGTGTGCGTGATCTTGGCGTCGCCGAGACCGAGGGACCGGTTGAGACGGGTGAGCGCGTCGATGCGTTCGACGATGCCGGAGGCGGCGCGCAGGGGGCGCCACAGCTCGTCGAGGACGGTGAAGAACCAGCGCTGTGGGGCGAGGCCTGCGTCTGCGAGCGCGTGCGCAGCGGCGACCGTGCCGAGCCCGTCGGACCAGGCGGCGAGCATCGCCGCCGCGGTCAGCTGTGTGTCCGCCTCGCCGATACGGGAGATGTCGACGCAGACGGCGGGCGAGGCGGGGTCGATACGGGTCGAGGTCTCGGATGCGAAGGTGTCGCCCAGAGGGCCGTCCAGTACGCCCAGGAGCGAACGGTGGAGAGGGTCGACCGCTTCCTGGTAGCGGGCCTCGTTGCCACGGTCGAGCGTGACCGCGCGGACCCTGTCCGGGCCCTCGTCCAGCACCCTGAGCAGGTCGGGCAGCAGAGGCGCCAGCCCCGGCTTCGTACGCTCCGTCAAATGGTGCAGGCAGGCGGAGAGGACGGACTGTTCGTGGTCGTCCATCGGGCGCCCGCGGACGATGGTGATGAGCGCCGCGACCATGTTCAGCACGCGGCCGTGTGCTTCCGCCGCGAGAACGCGCCCGCGCTCACCACCGATGCGCACTGCGGCCTCGCCCATCGCACCCGGATCGAGCACATTGATGCCGCCCACACCGCGGCCGATGGAGATCACCTGGCCGCCGAGCGCCCGTACCGTGTCCGCGTAGTCGGGCTTGAGGTCGCCGAGGACCAGTGGGGTGATACCGGTGGCCGACATGCCGATCAGCATGCGGTTGACCAGCGTGGACTTGCCGAGGCCCGGCATGCCGAGCATGAACAGCGACGGGTTGGAGATGTAACGGGCCCGGGTGAACCAGGAGATGGGGTCGCCGCACACGGTCGCGCCGGTGTGCAGGTGCTGGCCGAGCGGTACGCCCGTCATCGGTGCTCCCGATCCGGCCGCGAACGGCCACAGCCCGCATGCCTGCACGGTGGTCGCCCGCCACATCGAGGGCGGGTCGACATAGCCGACCTGACCGCCGCCCGGTCCGTACCAGCCGCGCGGCGGGGCCATGGCCGGGCGCGCCGGTCGTTGCTGCTTGCCCTTGCTCACAGCGCCTCCCTGAGCTGGTATGGAACGAGGGTGTGCTCCCACGGGAGCAGGCCGACCGGCAGGGTGCAGGTGAACGCGGACGCCTGCATGCGGTCGGCTGGGCGCATCAGGATGCGCGAGGACGCCTGAAGATTGCGCACGGTGATCGACGCGTCGGCCAACTCCTGTTCGCTGTCGACGGTGACCGTCACCATCAGGGAGAACTCCACGAGGCCTGCACCGGATGCCTCTTCGGCCGCGGTCTGCTCGGCCGCGCGTACCTCGGAGGTGGCGCGTGCTTGCACCAGGCCGCCCCGGGAGCTTGCCATGAAGTGGGCGGAGCGGCGGTCGGACTCCACGATCCGGGCGGAGGTCGCCGGGTCGATCGGCCGGTAGATCAGCGAGACTCGCTTGCGGCGGGTGCCCGGGGCAGGCTCCAGCAGGCCGCGCAGCACGCTGGAACGGACGGTGCCGCGCGGTGCGAGGGTCAGCATCCAGGTACGCGAGACGCCGGAGTCGTGCTTGTACGCGTTGACGGTCTCGACCGCTGCCGCTGGGCCGGCGTCGTCCCACTCCAGGCCAGTAGTGGTGTGCTCGGCGCGAGCGCTGAGTACGTCCGGGGCGATGGCCGGGTCGTAGGCCACTCGGACGACCTCGGCGAGCCGTTCGGCCGACAGCGGGTAAGCGGATCCGCCGCCTGCGGCGACAAGACCGGACAGCAGACCGGGAAGCCGCATGGACAGGTCGGTGATGACGTCGTCGATGTCGCGCCTGGGGCCACCGGTCGGACCGTAGGTTAGGGCGATATAGGTGTGCATCTCGGAGGAGGCGGCCGGGTAACGCTGGACGACCTCCTCCATCACGGCGCGGGCCGCGGCGGGGGCGTCGGGCGAGATACGAGGGAGGACCTCGGCGGCAAGCCGGGTGCCGGTGTCCGGGGCGGTCTCGACGACGACCTGGGCGCCGCGCAGACCGGGCTCGTGGGAGAGCCGGGCCAGCCAGTCGCCCCAGGAAGCCACCCAGACGTCGACCTGCTCGGGGTCCACCAGCGAGCCGCCGTCGGGTTCACAGGCGAGTACCACGGTGTAGAGGTTGCGGCCCGGGTGGTGGATCACGCCGAACGCACGGTCGTAGGCGTCCCGGCCCTCGTACATCTTGGTACGGGAGAGTAGGCCGGGCGGCTGGAAGCGGCCCCCGGGGCGCCGGGAGAGCGGCCCGGAGACGTAGGTGGTCGAGCCGTTCGCCTTCCGCTTCATCCAGCCGATACGGACGGCGACGAGCTGGTAGACGTTGCGGCCGTCCATCGTGCGCAGAGCCAGCGGGGCGAGGAAGAGCCCCACCGGCACGAGCACGACGATGGCCGCCGCGAGGGAGACCATTGAGGCCAGCAGCGCCACCAGGAGCCCGCCGAAGGCGACGACGGTACCGAGGAGGCCCAGCGGCCCGAGTCCGGGGCGGCGAGGGCGCCGCCAGTTCCCGTACGTGGGACGCGTCATGGCGTCGGAGGACATGGGGCTTTCCTTCTTCCGGCTTGCACAGCGTTATGGCCTGGCAGGTGAGAGACATCCGGGCCGAGGTGTTCCCCCAGCCCGGACCGATGTTGGCGATCCGACGGGTTACTGGTTGTGGCCCTTCATCCCGTCGTTGTCGTCGAGGGAGTTCATGACCTCTGTGGCTGCGGCGAGTTGGGCCTGCGCCACGACCGCGGCGGCCTGTACGGCCACGGCCGCGCCACCGGTGGCGGCTCCCGCGGCGGCTGTTCCGCCAGCGGCCCCCGCGCCCCTGGCGCCACCCGCAGCGCCCGCACCGCCGGCCGGGCTGCCGGCACCCGCGGACGGGGAGCCCTTTGGGCCGGACGAGGCGCTCCCGCCTCCCCCTCCGCCACCGCCTCCTCCGCCTCCTCCGCCTCCCGCGAGGCTGACCGCGCCGCTGGCCACGTTGTTGGCGAAGTTGAGGGCGACCGTGCCGCCGGATGTGCTGCCGAGTGCGGCGGTGGCGGGGACGATCAGCTTGAGGAGGGCGGGTAGGGCGAAGACGGCCATGGCCAGCATGGCCATGCCTGCGATGATCTGGCCGACGTCCTTGGTGTTCTGTGTCATCGACGTGGCCGCGTAGATGATGAGCGCGGCTGCCGGCTTGTAGAGCAGCCAGGCCGCCAGCCAGCCGATGTGCTTCTTCCACCAGCCCTCGCCCCACCCGGTCATCGAGGACACGGCCGCGAGCGGAAGGGTGCCGACCAGCATGATCATGACGCCGATGCGTATGTACATCAGACAGATCTGTACGACGGTCGAGAGCATGACGAGCAGACCGAAGATGAGCATGAGACCCGGCTGGTCCAGTACCAGGACGCCCAGGATCGTGTTGGCCGAGTCATCGAGGTCGGCGGCTGCGTAGACGTTCTTGGCATAGGTGTCCGAAGCCGCGGTGAGTGCCTGGACCACTGGGACCGCGACCGCGCCGACGAGAAGTACCTTCCACATTCCCATGAACGCGGCCTTCATCGATTGGCCCCGCCGGTCGACGGCCATCCGGATGCAGGCCACCAGCAGGGAGGCCACAGCCACATAGCCCACCAGCCAGTTGTTCGCCGCCATGATATTGGTCATGGCGGTGTCGGCGTCGGGGCCCGAGTCGACGTTGAGCCAGACGCTGTTGAGTGACTCGAGGACCGTCTCCGTGGCCTCGCCGATCGCCTTGGCGAAGGCCACGACGCCACCGGCCGCGAGGGCCTGACCGCCCTCGTTCAGGCCCCACTCCAGGCCTTCGCCGAGGCAGTCGATTACCAGCAGAGTGCAGGCCATTTCATGTCTCCCAGGTGACGAAGCCCGTAGTGCCGCTAACCTGTGCCATCCCGGAATAGATCGTGCCGTCCGGTTCGGGGTCGAGTTTCCAGTCGCCGTCGTGCCACCGCACGTTCACCGAAGCGGTGCCGTACACACCCGCGCTCGGGCCGCGGATCAGGAACATCACCGTTGCCCAGTCCTTGTTGTATGCGAGCACCGAGAACCCGGCGTATCCGCTGGCCTCGGCCTTGCCCGAAGGTGACCGGTCCTTTTCCTGTGAACGGCTGGCGATCAGAGCATCACGGCCTTCCCCTGGAACGACCTGCCGCTCTACGACCTCGCGCCAACCCGCGTAGCCGAGGTGGTCGGTGATGGAGTGGACGGCCATCACCGCCCCCATCGGGGTGTGCGCGTAGCAGTACCAGATAGGACCGTCGTACTTGAGCGGGCCCGCGGTCTTCGAGACGGGGACGAGGGTGGTGCCGTTGGCCTTCCACCGGAAGTCCTTCGGGGCCTCCGTGGGCTTGTCCTGCTGACTGTCGTCGGTATGGCAGCCAGCAGGGCGGGTGTCGGCGGCCCCACCTCCGGCCTGCGTGGTGGTCGGGCTCGGGGCCGGTGACGAGCCACCATTCGCCTCCGTCTGGCTGTCACCGCCGCCAACGACCAGAGCCACGGCACCCATGAAGAGCAGAACCAACAGGAAGCCGGCGGACAGTATCCATCCCCGCTGCTGCCAAAACGGCTTTTCCCACTCCCCGCTGCCTCCCCGGGAGCGGCCGGAGTTCAGCATGATCGAGCTTCCTCTCGCTCGCTCTAGAAGACGAAGTTCACGATCGGGCCGGCCGTGGCCACCAGGACGCAGCCGCCGAGGACCATGCCGAGGCGGCCCATGTGCTCGGAGCCCTCGCCTCGGCGCATGGAAATCGCCATCATGGCGCCGGTGATCAGCACTCCGGCCACTCCGGCCGCGGTGCCCGCCCAGGCGACGAGGTCGAGAACGTCTCCGACCTTGCTGGTGAGCTCGTCCGGCGCGTTCTTCTGCGGGTCCGGGACGGTGTTGTCTGCCAGGAATACGCTCTGGGCCTTGGTTGCGAGCGCGTTGAGCATGCTTTCTCCCCGTTCTGGGCGGCCTTGTCGACCGGTGTCTTACTGGTAGCGAAGTGAGCGTGGCGTCTTCGGTGCCCTTTCCCCAAGCGATGTAGGGAATCGGCACCCCTGGATGACATGTCCGTGACATTAGGGTCATCCTTGCACGAGGTTCTGTGCGGCCTCCGTGTTCCGTGTGGACTTGCGGCCCGTCAGCCGTTGGGGCCGTACAGGACGAATTCCACGACCGGCCCCGCAGTGGCGCCAAGTACACAGGCGCTCATCACCATGAGAAACTCCCGCACGTGTTCTTCGCGATCGCCGTTTCTCACGGCGATCGCCATGCGGATGCCGATGAACAGCAGGCCCGCGACTCCGGCGGCGGTGACCAGCCAGGCCATGATGCTGAGGACGTAGTCGAGGTTCGTGTGGACGCTGGAGTCGATCTCGATCTCTGGTAGCGGACTGTTAACGCTGGGCGCGGGCGTTGGCACTGGTCACTCCTCGTCACGGCCTTTCCGGGGGTCGGGGCGCCTCCGCCAGCAGCCGGGCCAACGCCTCGGTCTCACGCGGTGCGGGAACGGTGAGGTCGCCGGTCCGCCAGGCGGGCACCCAGGGCACCCGGTGGACCTCGATCGCCGAACCGATCACCTTGATGCGCTGGAGCAGTTGACGGGGCAGACGCCCCGGTGCATCCGCCACCAGGACCACGGCGGCGAGTTTCAGCCCCGGCGGCTGATCGTCGCGCCGGAAGAGATCGAGTGTCCACGACACCGCCTGCAGCCCGGCCGCGTGTGTACGGGCCGCCAGCAGTATGGAGTTCGGCTCCCCTTGGTCGGGGCGCGGCCAGTTGCGTCCGGCGTCGATCCCGCCGAAGACGGCCGCCAAAGTCGAGGTACCCGCTCCGCCGTGCGCGGCCACCCACGCCAATCGGTGTGCAGTCGAGGGCACTTCCGCGACGGGCGGAGCCGGTGCCGACTGCTCGGGTGTGGTGACCGGCCCCCGAAGCCAGATCTCGGGTCCGCTCGGGGTGTTCCCCTGCACCGCCGACTCCCCCTCATGTCTGATTAGCGGTTTACGGTTTGATCATCCCTGATGGCAGAGTGGCAGGTAACGCTGCGGGATGCCTTGGGACGATTCCGTGACTTGGTGGTTACTTACGCGAAGGCTATTACCCATGAGACTCAACTGGTCGCATCACATTACAACTTGACGCTGAGGGGAGCGGATGCCGCAGAGCGGGGGAAACGCCACCACGTGGATCGTGGGTGGCGGTATCGCGATGGTCATCCTGCCCGTGATCATGATGGTCGGGGTGGGAGACGGAGGAGACGCCGCAGCCGAGGGGAGCAGCGTCGGCGGCGGCCTCAATGACGGCACGGTGTCCGCCGAGTACGTCCCCTGGGTCCTGAAGGCTGGTGCGTTGTGCGACGCGATCAAACCGGCCGTCATCGCGGCCCAGATCGAGGCCGAGTCCGGCTGGAATCCCAACGCCAAGTCACCGGTGGGTGCCGAGGGACTGTCCCAGTTCATGCCCGGAACGTGGCAGACCTGGGGCAAGGACGACGATGGCAATGGCAGTGCGTCGCCGTACGACCCGGGTGACGCCATCATGGCCCAGGGACGCTACGACTGTGCGCTCGCCGACCAGGTCGAGGGGTACAAGAAGGCCGGGAAGGCATCCGGCGAGACCCTCGACCTGGCGCTCGCCGCGTACAACGCGGGCCCGGGAGCTGTTGAGGAGTACGGCGGCATACCGCCCTACACCGAGACCCAGAACTATGTCGCTCGCATCAAGTCGCTGATACCCAAGTACGAGTCGGTCGACGATCCGCCGGGTGAGATACCCGCGGGCCAGCGCATGGCCATGCCGCTGCCCGGTGATCCGGTGGTCACCTCGCCGTACGGCATGCGCATGCACCCGACCCTGCACGTTCGCAAGTTGCACACGGGTATCGACCTCGCGGCTGCCGCGGGCACGCCGTTCATGGCTGCCCGGGACGGCAAGGTGACCTTCGCGGGCTGGTCCAACGGCTACGGCAACCGCGTGGTCATCTCGCACGGCACCATCAACGGCAAGAAGATCACCACGACGTACAACCACATGATGGCCATCAGCGTCTCCGTGGGGCAGCAGGTGAAGGTCGGCCAGCGGGTCGGTGCAGTCGGCTCCACAGGCTTCTCGACCGGCCCGCACGCTCACTTCGAAGTCACGGAAAACGGGCAGTATGTCGATCCCGCGCCATGGCTGGGGCTGAAGTAGTGGAAGCGGGACGGGCGATGGGCGGCGTTGTCCGGGGTGCGAAGGAAGCTCCGGCGGACAGGGCCGCAAGGACATGTGAGGGGGGCACCATGCGGACGGCCGGAACCCGGTTGCACGAGCAGACGTCAGCGGTGTCATGGACACGGGGGAACTGGTCCGGAAGCGCGATGCGCAGGACCATGGCCGGGCTGCTCGCGTCCGCTACCGGCCTGGTTCTGCTGGCGGGCTGCGGACTGCCCGATCATCGGCAGAGTTCGACAGGACAGGGCGGCGGGTCGGCATCGGCACAGCCTTCCATCGCCCCCAAGGCGCCGGTGCCGTCTGGAAAGCCCCTGGGCCCCGACGCGCAGGTGCCCGACCCGGGAGCCGTGGACGACAGCGACCCGACCTCGGTCTCCAAAGTGTGGGCCGAGATGACGTACAGCTACGACACCAAGTACGACACGAGCCCGCACGACGCCGTGTTGCGGGCGGTCCGCTGGTGTTCGAAGCGCAAGGCGGCCGCTGAGCGGTCCTACCAGGCGGCCGGCGGTCCCGGGGCCGAGTGGAACACCTGGGCGCAGCACCGAGCTTGGACCACGGTGACCGTGAGCATCGAGTTGGAGGACGATTCGCCCCAGGACACCGAGAAGGTGGCACACCGTTCTCTCGTGGTGGAGGGCAAGGCGCACGGCAGGGACGGCTGGACGGGCCACGGACCGCGACTCACCGCCTATACCAAGCTGGTACGTTCGGCTGTTGGTGAACCGTGGCGTGTGGACGACGTCATCGTGGTCGAGGCCGTGGCCCCGCCGAGCCCCGGGGACTCGTCGGCCCCGGCTGCCGACCCGTCCGCCCAGTGAAGGAAGCGATGTCCAGATTCAGCCGCGGCGAGAAGAAACGACAGCAGAGCCTGCCCGGCGCCGGGCAGGCTGCTGCGTCGGGGTTGACGCCCATCGACGTCCACGTGTCCTCCAACGGGCAGGCGACGGTGGGCGGTATGCCGGTCGTCGCGGGCCCCGGCGAGAGCGTGCAGGACGCGGTTCTGAACTATCTCCATCGCCTGGTCCTGGCCACGGGGCACACCGTCGCCGCCACGGTCCACGACGAGCGCATCGGGTTCAGCACACCTCTTCAGGTAATGGCGGACGGCTCCAGCCATTTCATGGGTGAGCCGGTGCGGTTGGCCGGAAGTGTGATCGCGGACGCGGGAGCCGCAATGGCTGTGCCCCAACAGAAGGTCCCGGATACCCAGGTCGCCCCTGAGCCGCCACGACAGCACGAGCGGGATCGGACCACGTGGCTGCTCAGCGGCGTATCGGATCCTTCACCCGATTCGACCATGTCACCGGAGCCGACGCCGACCTCGACGGCTACTGGTGAGTCTTCACCGACACCGGGTTCGGCAGCGCCCCCGGTGCCGGCGACGGCCCCGCCACCCGCTGCCGCCTCCGTGCCCGCACCGGCCCCTGCACCCGCTCCCGTGGCCGCTTCGGTGCCCCAGGCCGTCCCCTCGCCGGCCGATGCTGTCGCTCCGTCCCTCCTCGCAGAACCCGTGCTGCGGATCAACGAGGCCCTGCAGAGGGGCCGGATCGAGTCTGCGGCGGCGATGGCGGAGCAGAGCATCGCGTCGGCGACGAAGACCCTGGGAAAGGAGCACCCCGAGGTGCTGCAGTTGCGTGAACTGACCGCCTACATCGCGTACTTGGCAGGTGACGCGCAGCGCTCCTTCACCTTGTCCATGGAACTCGCCAGGATACGCAGGCGGCAGAGAGACGCGCGGGCCTATGTCAATGTGCAGAGCGCGGCCGCCGCGTGGCGAGCCGTGCGGGACCCGTCGCAGGGGCTGGCCCTCGGACGTGAACTGATCGGCCTGTGGAGCGAGTTGGTCGTTGACGGCGGCCCGGCCGCAGTCGAAATTCGTCAGCTTGAGGCAGCCCGCGCCCGCATGGACCGTCTCGCCGAACGCGCACGCGGATCACTCCGATGAAGCCGAAGGCGACGCCGTATCGATCCTTGAGCAAGCCACGGATACTGGTGGAGAGCCGAGGTTCCGCCATTTTTAGACTGCCGTTTTTCCCTCCACCCCACCAGTCGGGGGCGGAGGACAGCGACATTGCCGAGGACGGAAGAAGGTAGGCATGGGCGAGAGCCGTGACGACGAACGTGTTTCCAGAGAGGACATCCGAGCCGAGTGGCGTGCCATCGTCGAGTCCGGGGAATCCCTTCCGGGATCGGGCCTGGCCGCACTGAGTGCCCGTATGCGGGCCACCGGGAACTGGCCGGAGGATCTCCGCTCGGCGCCAGTGATCATCGACACGGACATCGGCGGTGATGCCGACGACGCACTGGCGGTCGCGGCGGCGGCCCGTTCCCTGCCGCGGCTGGCCCTGGTGCTCACCAGCGACGAGACCGGACCGGCTGTCGGCTACGGAGCGAGGGCGAGGTTCGCCAGGTTTCTGCTGGACCTGACCGGTCGTACGGATGTCGCGGTCGTTTCGGGCGTCTCCCTGGGGGATACCCGATACTTCTGTGCGGACGGCCTGGTGCCCGACGAACTCCCTCCCCAGTCAGCTGACGTGGTAGCGGCGGTGCGCGCCGTGTGTGCGGCCGTGCCGGGGCCCGTGCAGTGGGTCGGCATGGGCCCTCTCAGCAATCTCGCACTGGTTTTGGAAGCCGCTCCCGAACTCGCCTCCCGGCTCCACGTCACCCAGATGGGCGGGGCCCTGAACTACCGCGACCCCAGCCGGGCCGAGCACAACTTCCGACTGGACGTGTCGTCCGTGCACAAGGTCTTCGACGCGGTGAGCAAGGGTCTGCTGCCGACGCCGTACTTCGTCACGTCCGAGGTCACCTTCACCTCGGCCATCGAGATCACGGCCGACCATCCGGTCCACAGGGCCCTTGCCGCACCGGACGCACCGGCCTGGGCCGCCCTGCTGGTGGCACACATGCGGCAGTGGTTCGAACGTTTCCACCCGGGCACCATCCAGCATGACGCACTGGCCCTGTCGGCCGCGCTCCAACTGCCCTTCGTCGACTTCGACAAGATGCCAGTGGCGCTGGACAGCATCGGACGCACCATCCGCTCCGAGGTAGGCGTGCCGGTCTGGCTGAGCCTGTCCGCCCGTTACCCCGCCTTCATGCGGTGGCTCTCACAACGGCTGGACCCGGCCTGGGCACCGGCTGAAGAGGGCACTTGATGACTCTGCGCCCTGTTGATGAACTGTATGGCCGTGTGGCCGACGTCCACACGGCCTACGGCCTCACGGACCCTGCACAGCGACGGGCGGTGGAGGAGGCGTATTCGGTATTCCGCGAGCACAGCGGCCCGTTCATGGTATCCGTCGCTGCGGAGATGCTCGACGACCTGCGGTCGGACGTTCGGCAGAACCCCGACAGAGTGATCGCTTTCCTCGGCCGGGACGGCCACAGCCTTGCTGCGGCCGTGCGTGGGCTCGATCCGGAGTTCTTCGACCGGCACTGTCGCGAGGTGGTGGTGTCCAGGGCCGTGGTCGATGCGGCACTCCAGGACCTTGAGAAGAACGCCGGAGAAAGATTTCCGCAGGCCGAGGCCTTCCGCGGAGCCCGCAACAAGGTGGACCCGGCGGATGTCGACGGTTCCTACCGGCACCTCACGGACTACCTTCGCGCCTCAGGAGTCCGCATGGGGCTTCCAGACAGTTCGGTCACCGTGGTGGACACCAGTTTCAAGGGCACGGTCCAGGAACTCATGTCCGCGGCCTACCCGCAAACGGAGATCCAGGGCAGATACGCGTTCCTGGCGCTCTCCCCGGACGACCCTCACCCGGAAGCCAAGAAAGGGTACGTCTTCCACCAGGAACCGGACGCCGTCTGGCAGGGGCTTCCTCAGCCGTACCTGCCGGAGCAGCGATCGCAGACCTTCGGCAACCAGGACGCGCTCGGCGTCATCGAGGAGACATTGCACGGGCCGATGGGCAGTCCGCGGAGCGTCACCGCACAGGGCCCTCAGCAGTCACCTCAACAGTTGGACCAGCAGCCGCTGGTGGGTATCAATCCGGTGCTCGTCGCGGAGCAGTATCGCGATCCGAAGGTACGTGAAGCCGTCAAGGCCGCCGCCATACTCGCCGTTCACGACAGCGCGTTGGAGGCAGCCCGGAGCCGAAACGCGGGGCGCGACTGGAAGGGCGAACTCCAGCAGGCGCGGGAGAGGTTCACTGACCAGGTGCGGTCCTGGGTGTCCCGGGACGGGCGGACCGACGGCAGGCTCGCGCCTGTCTTGGACAGTTTCGTCCGACGCGCCGACAAAAACGTCGTCAAAGACCTCGACAAGGCACTGAAGCACGCGGGAGTGGACCAGCGGGCGGCCGAGCCGCTCTGGAAACAGTTCGGTGAGTTGAAGAGCCTGGAGGAGAAGAAGCAGTTCCTGAAGGATGCCACCACGCCGACGCCCGGCAGCGGCAAGACACCGCAGGAGCATCTGCGCGGGGTCGCGGCCGCGTCAGGTACATCAATCTCACCGCAGACCGGCGGCGCGGGAACGTCGATAAGCAAGGCAGCGGGACTCCACCTCAGGGGAAGGGCCTCGGGGACCCCTGGCTCGCAGAGCTCCTCGAACCAGCAGACCGGCAAGATCTCCGGCCTCGGGCCTTGGCGCGTACCCCGGCAGCCAGGGAATTCACCGCCGGGGAACAACGGCGGGCCCAAGCGCTGAACCGTTCGCCATACGGGCAGAGGCCGAGCCGGGCTTCTGGGACGTGTCTGTGACGCCATGGTGACGTGAAACCAGGAGCGAACCGGGAGACTTGGCACTAAGCGTGGGGGCCGGTTCCCCGGCACATCAGAGTGAGGCAACACATGCGTCGACCCAGCCGAGAGAAGAAGCGGGAACAGAAGCACTCGGCGTCCTCGGCCGCCCCGGCGGCGGTGCCCATCGACGTCCACGTCCCCGCGGCCGGGCCGGCTGCGGGCACTGCGTCGATCGGCGGCGTACCGGTCGTCGCGTCCGGCATCGAGGAGATCCAGGACGCCGTCCTTCACCACCTCCACCGCATTGCCCTTGCGACAGGTCACCCCGTACACGCCACGGTCCACGATGAGCGGATCGGATACGTGGTGCCGTTGCAAGTGTGCGTGGACGGGGCCAGCCGGTACGTGGGTGAGCCGGTGCGGGTGGGAGAGCCGTGGGGTGGCGCCGTGTCGGTTGCCGAGCGACCGGCGGGGGCTGCGGTGACGCCCGCAGTTGTCGTTGAGCAGCCGTCGGAGATTCCGGTTTCAGCAGCGCCTCCGGTGGTCCCGCACGCTCAGGATCGCGACAAGTCGACCCATGTACTGCGCGCCATACCGGAGTCGGCGGCGCCGGCGATGCCGGAACGAGTGGTCGTGCCCGAGACCGCGCCTGCGCAGGGGGTCACTCATGGGGCGCGGCACGAGTATGAGGCGCGGCACGTGTCGAGCCCGGCAGCTGAGCGGTCTGCTTCGGCTGGAATGGCCTCGCCGGGGCCCGCCTCCGTCGTGCCGCCCGTGCCCGAGGCGGCACCTTGGGCTGTGATGCCGGTGGTGGCTTCCGAAGCGCCATACGCTCAGGACCAGTTGGGCGGACCGGAACCGGCCGATCCCGCCCCTCAGGCAAGGCGGGAGCCGAGCACGATGCGGCTGTCGGCAGTGAAGCCGGCCGCCCCCGCTGCGGAGTCGGCCGTTCCAGCGCAGGCCCCCGAGCAGCCGAAGCGAGACCCCAACACACTGCCGCTGTCGGCGGCGAGGCCCGCGTCGGCGGCTGAGCCGGCCGTCACCGCGGCAACCGCTGAGCAGCAGCCGAACATGCTGCCTCTCTCGGCGGCGAAGCCGGCGTCCGCGTCCGAGCCGGGTGCCCCCGAAGCGAAGCCGGCGTCCGCGTCGGTGGAGCCTGCGGTGGTGGACGCCGGGCCGAGGCGGGAGCCCCGGACGATGCCGCTCAAGGCGGCGAAGCCGACGGAGTCGGCGGAGTCGGCGCCTGCGGCAGGCGGTGCCGTGCCGTCGACGTTCGTGCTGCGCGCGGTGCCGGAACCGAAGGACGGCCCTCTCGCACAACCACCCCGCACACCGGGCCTCCCCCTGACCCTCCCGGGCATTCCGGTCACCCCTGACAACCCGACCCCGTCCTCCGAGCCCATCCGGGACGCGGCCCCGCACACGGGCTCTGCCGCGTCGGCGATGCCCGAGCCCGTTCAGGACCCCAGCCCGCACACGGGCCCTGCCGCGTCGGTGATGCCCGAGCACACGCAGAACCCCGGCCCGCACGCGGATCCCGCCGTGCCCGTGACGCCCGAGTCCTTCCGCGACGCCGCCCCCTCCACGGGCACCGTCGTCCCCCCAACGGGTGAGTTCGGCCCGGTCACCGAAGCAACCACCGGCCCCGAACTGCCCCCACCCCCGCCCCAGTCGGCCCCGTCCGCCTGGCAACCCGACGGAGCCGCGAACTCGAAGCCGTCGCACACCTCGAACACCCCGGCACCCGGCCCCATCTCGCTGGAGCCCCAGCCGTGGCCCCCGAACCAGAACTCGGCGCCCGTCCAACCCAGGGACGCCGTGCCGCTCCCTGCCCCGAAGCCGATCTCGCTGGAACCGCAGCCCTGGCCTCCGGCCGCACCGCCGACTCCGCTGCCGGCCTCCATGCCCGCCGTGACCCCGAACCCGATCCACGAGGTCAACCCCGAACCCGAACCCGAGCCCGTCTCCGCCCACCCCACCGACGCACCCCCGGCCCTGGCCACTCCCGAGGAATCCGCGGCCGATCCGTACTCCGCTCCCGAGTGGAAGGTGATGGAAGAGGACCTGGGCCCCAAGCCCACCCCCGTACGGGAGTTCGACGCGGTCGCCGAGGCCGTGCTGGACCCGGCGGAGACGGACGGCGGCGCGGCGTCACCCTTCGCGGAGCCCATGTCGCGGATCAACGAGGCCGTGAAGATGGGCCGGATCAACGAGGCCGCGGAGATGGCCGAGCAGACCGTGGCCCAGGCGACGGCGGCCCTCGGCCCGCAGCACCACGAGGTGCTGCGGATCCGCGAACTGACCGCGTACATCGCCTACTTGGCCGGTGACGCCCTGCGCTCCTTCCATCTCTCCCTCGACCTGGCCGTCCTCCGCCACCGTCTGCAGGACCCCCGCGCCGCCTACGGCAACATCCAGAGCGCGGCGGCGGCCTGGCGGGCCGTCCGCGACCCGCTCCAGGGACTCCACCTGGGCCGCGACCTGATCACCGTATGGACCGAACTCGCGGCCGACGCCGGCCCCGCCGCCGACGACCTCGAACAACTCGAAAAGGCCCGCACCCGCATGGGCCGTCTCGCCGAACGCGCCCGCGCCCTCGACGCCGCGCCCTACGCCGGGAGTCCACATGCCCATGGCCAGTGACCACACCACCGTCGCCCTGGCGGCCCGCCGCCGCTCCCTGCACAGGACCTCCGACCGCACCGCCCCCGCAGCCATTGCTTTCGATCGCCCCACGGCCCTCGATCGCCCCACTACTCTTGAACGCTCCACTACTCTTGATCGCTCCACCCCCCGCCCCCGAGTCCAGGTCTCCTTCAACGAGTTCACCGGCACCATGAGTTGGCGCACCCTGGGCCAACCTGCGTACGGAACCGGGCCACACCACCGCGCCAAGAGCACCCCCCACCCCCGTACCCCCGAAGAGGCCCCCTGGAGCGCACGCGCCGCGGCCCTCCGTTCCGCCGGACTGGACCCGTCCCGCGCGCCCGCGAACGGCGCCGCGCCCATCCCGACGCATCCGGCGGTCGTACGGGCCGCCCTGGGCGTCGATGCCGCTGCGCTCACCCCGGAGCAGCGGCAACGCCACCTGGCCCGGATCGGCACCCTCCGCTCCGCGGTCACCGCCGACCTGGCCCACGGCACCGGGATGCCCACCGCGGTCGCGTCCCGCCTGCGCTCGACGACGGCCACCCCGGCCCATGCCCACGCCCTCACGGCACACCGCGCCACCACCGTGGTCAGCCGCCCGTCGACCTTCACCACGCAGCCGGGGCCGGCCGCGGGCCCACGCCGCTGACCGACCCCGGAGACGTACGGAATCCGCAGTACCCCCTCAGGACTCCTCAGGACCCCCTCAGGACTCCTCGGGACTCCTCGGGACTCCTCGGGACTCCTCGGGACTCCTCGGGACTCCTCGGGACTCCTCGGGACTCCTGGTACCTCTTGGGCCCTTACTCCGACAGTTCCCAGACCGCGTACGCCGCCGCGTCCGAGTTCCGGTCCAGCGCGGTGTCGTTGATGTTGGACGTGGTGTCGCAGGAGGAGTGGTAGCAGCGGTCGAAGGCCTGGCCGGACGTGCCGCCCCACTTGGCGACCTGCGCCGCCGTCTTGGTGCGGCTGGCGCCGGTGAACAGGCCGCCCACCGGCACGCCCGCGCTCTTGAACGGCGCGTGGTCGGAGCGGCCGTCGCCCTCGGTCTCGATCTCGGTGGCGACGCCGATGCCCGCGAAGTAGTCCTTGAAGGTCTGTTCGATGGTGGGGTCGTCGTCGTACACGAAGTACCCGGGGTTGGGCGAGCCGATCATGTCGAAGTTGAGGTAGCCGCTGATGCGGGCGCGGTTCGCGGCCGACAGGTTGTTGACGTAGTAGCGGGAGCCGACCAGACCCAGCTCCTCAGCGCCCCACCAGGCGAACCGCAGATGCTTGGTGGGCTGGTAGTTGGCGCGGGACACGGCCAGCGCGGTCTCCAGTACGGCGGCGGAACCGGAGCCGTTGTCGTTGATGCCCGCGCCGGAGGTGACGCTGTCGAGATGTGAACCAGCCATGATCACCTGGTCGGCATTGCCGCCGGGCCAGTCGGCGATCAGGTTGTAGCCGGTACGGCCGCCGGACGTGAAGGACTGCACGGTGGTGGTGAAGCCGGCCGCGTCGAGCTTGCCCTTCACATAGTTCAGGGAGGCGGTGTAACCGGCGCGTCCGTGGGCTCTGTTGCCGCCGTTGGCGGTGGCGATGGACTGGAACTGGGTCAGATGGGCCTTGATGTTGGCCACGGGCAGATCGGGCGCGGCGGCGGCCACCACATCGGGGGCGGGGGTCGCCCCGGCTATGGATCCGCTGGTGAACATCGTGGCCACCGCGACGGCCACGGCGGCAGCGGCACGCCCGGTGACTGGAACAGAGAGCTTCATGTGGGGGGGGCTCCGAATTCCAAGGGGATCGCGATGGACGCCGCTGCTGGCGTGTCCATGGCAAACCCGAGTGAATGAGGTGCCTGGATGGTGCGGGTGAGGTTGACTGTCAGTCAAGAGCGCTATTTGGACAGGGGGTTCGTTTACCGGGGCGTACGGCTGCCGCCGGGTTTCTCACGTACCTGGTCAGGGCTTCGCGTCGGCGGGCGCGACCCTTGCCGCCGAGTCGGCGCGCACCGGCCCGTTGATGCCCGGCCCGTTGATGCCCGGCTTGATCGCGTCCGCCGTTCCCGCGACTGCCTTCGCCGTTCCGGCGATCGTCTCCGCCGTTCCCGCGGTCGCCTCCGCCGTTCCCGCGGCCGAAACTTCGGTCCCGGCGACCGCCCCCGCCGCCTCCAGTTCGTCCAACTGCCTTCGCGTCGTCCGCGCCGTCCGCAGCGCGTCCCATGTCAGGAGCGACAACGCCAGCCATACGAGTGCGAAACCGGTCCAGCGCTCCGGCGGCATGGCCTCGCCGAAGTAGAGGACCCCCAGCAGGAACTGGAGCACCGGCGCCAGGTACTGCAGCAGTCCCAGCGTGGACAGCGGCACCCGGATCGCGGCGGCCCCGAAGCAGACCAGCGGCAGGGCGGTGACCAGCCCGGTCGCGGCCAGCAGCAGCATGTGCCCGAAGCCCTCCGTGCCGAATGTGGAGTCGCCGCGCGCGCCCAGCCACAGCAGATACCCCAGCGCGGGCAGGAACAGGATCACGGTCTCCGCGGAGAGCGACTCCACGCCGCCGAGGTTGACCTTCTTCTTCGCCAGCCCGTACGTGGCGAAGGAGAAGGCGAGGCAGAGGGAGATCCACGGCGGTCGTCCATAGCCGATGGTCAGCACGAGGACGGCGGTGAAGCCGATGCCGACCGCGGCCCACTGCACGGGCCGCAGCCGTTCCTTGAGCAGCAGGACGCCCATGGCGATGGTGACGAGCGGGTTGATGAAGTACCCGAGGCTGGCCTCGACCACCTGCTCGTTGTTCACGGCCCAGATGTAGACGCCCCAGTTGACGGTGATCGTCGCCGCCGCGACCGCGACCAGAGCGAGCCTGCGCGGTTGGCGCAGCAGTTCAGCGGCCCAGGTCCAGCGCCGGAGCGCCAGCAGGGTGAGGCCGACGAAGGCGAGGGACCAGACCATGCGGTGGGCGAGTATCTCCACCGATCCGGCGGGCTTGAGCAGGGGCCAGAAGAGCGGGACGAGCCCCCACATCCCGTACGCGGCGAAGCCGTTCAGCAGCCCTATCCGGTGTTCACCCTTCGACTGCGCCGCCACGGCCCCTCCTCCTCGCCCGGCCGGGCCCGCGACCCCGGGCCCCATGAAAGTGCCCCACGAAGGTAACGCCGGAG